>CAYRFV010000444.1:0-3407 GCA_964423545.1 uncultured Anaerolineales bacterium
ACCCTGTCCGGCGTCCTCGACAATCGCGGCTCTTTAGCGTTTCCGAGCGCGACAGCATTGCAGGGCAGGATTACCGGCAGCATCAATGGCATCACCACGACCTTCCGTATTGATGCTGTGCCCTTTTCCGACTTGGTGTCGGGACGACAGGTTACACGTTCTTTTCGCATGGATGGCACGGTTGAAGATGAGGGGAACGTGATCAGAGGGGTCTATACGGAAACCATCCGTGGCTTCACGCCGCAAGCGCTGGCGGTCACTGGCCTGTTCCTGGCGTCGCGCGCGGCGCCAGTCCACCCGGCGGCGGTCACGCCGGTGGTGACGCCAACACCGGCAACGCCAACTCCTACTGCGACAGCCACGGCGACCGTAGGCCCATCGAGCGCTCGAAAAGTCTTTCTACCTCTCGTGCTGAAAAACAAGGCCGCCGTCGGCGCGGCAGCGGTAGCGCCGACGGCGAGGGGGACCCCGGCGCCCGTCCTAGCCGCAGCCAGCAGCGAACCTTCCGCCCGATAGCGCCTGCCAGCTTGATCTGCCAGCCGTGGCTCACCGAGTTCAGGCGGTCACGCATGGTCGGGGTTGGCATCGGCAGAAGGCGCGCTGGACTGAGGGTTTCGGCCGGACCAGGCCGGCCAACAAGGAGCGACTCAGTGGTAAAACGGTGGATGACTGACCAGATGCAGCAACTGCGGGCCGCACGGATGAGTCTGGGACTGGCGCTCGTCTCGGTGCTGTGGCTGGGCGCCCATGCACTGCCCGCGCTGAGCAGCACAACAGCTTTGCCTGCCAAACCGGGCGCTGGCGCCGCAACGATCCTGCTCCGCAGCCGGACGATGGTACTGGCGCCGAATTCGTCCGCACTGCTTGCCGCCCAGGTTCGTGACACCGAGGGACGGCCCGTTTCCGGTGCGACCGTGAGCTTCTCCGCGAACTCCGGCGCAGTTGTCCCAGCCAAAGTCGTAAGCGATGGGAATGGAGCCGCTGAGATGGTATACACTGCAAACAGTGGCCAGGGGCAGGTGGTCATTACGGCTGAAGCGAACGGAGCAAGAGACGTGGTCTACCTGGAAATCCGCAACACGGGTCTGCCTGAAGGCTCGTCCAATACGGTCGCGCTCGCGGCAAGTGCAGACAAGCGAAAGCCGGGAGAGCAAGCCACGATTACGGTGACTGTACTTGATCCATCCGGAAACCCAGTCAGGGGCGAAACCGTAACACTTTTCGGCTCGTTGGGCGAAGTCAGCCCCGCCAGCGGAGTCACCGACGCAGCCGGCAAGGCGACTTCGATCTTCACTGCCGGAAACTCCAGTGGACAGGCCAGAATCGTGGCGCTGTCTGGCTCCGGTTCAGGGGCAACCGAGGTTCAGGTGATCGGTGCATCTGTCGCGACCCCAACACCTGTTCCGGTAGATCGGCGAGTTCTCCTTCCTCTTACTACCCGTTGAATCGGATCGGAGGGTAACGCCCCGCTTGCGCTCCAGCGTCGTGACGCAGGTGTGACAGCATTCACTCGGTCTGTTCCACTCACGCGAACTGCGGCAGATGCTCCCGCTGCGCTGCCAGCAGCGCAGCGGCCAGCCGGCCGGCCGCGACCGGATCGCCGACGCAGCCGTCGGCCAGCAGCGCCTCAACAAAGAGCGCCCGGCTGCCGGTCAGCGCGGCTTCCACGGTCAGCTCCACCGACGCGATCTTGCGGATGAGCGGCGTCGCCAGGAGTGGCGGGAAACCGGGGACGAAGAGCGGCTGCAGGCCGCGGCCGGTCGCCGCCGCGGTCAGTTCGAGCACGGCGTCGGCGGGGAGTGCGGGGACCGCGCCGCGGTTGGGCAGATTGACCGAATAGGTCCGGCGCTTGTCGCCGGCGATGTCGCCCAAGATGTCGAGCAGCTGCTCGTGTTCGCCGGCGGCGCGGCGGAAGAGGGCCTCATCCAGCGGAATCTCCCCTGCCGCCCTCGCCCGCATCCGCTCGTAGATCTCGTCGCCGTGGGCGATGGTGCGCTCGAACGAATAGGCGTCCACGCCGAGCGTCCGGCCGTAGTAGGCGCCGTCCGGAAAACGCTCGGGGAAGAACTCCGTGACATGCCGGTCGTTCGGGACCGGATAGGCGCCGTACGCAGCGAACAGCGACCGGCAGAAGGGGTTGTCCGCGGCGTGACGCCTGCCCGACGGCTCGCCGAGCGCCTCGGCGGCCAGTTTCTCGCGCAGCAGCGGCCAGGCGTCGGCGCCGTTCCACCGCAGATCGAAGATCCAGGTGAAGTGGTTCAGACCGACCGCCTGGCATGTCACCGCGTCGGAGGGCGCGCCGAGATACTCGGCCAGCTCGCGCTGCGCGTGGAAGACGCCGTGGCACAGCCCCATCACATCGGCGCCGGTGGCGCGGCGCACCGCCCAGCAGTTGGCGGTCATCGGATTGGCATAGTTGACGAAAAGCGCTCGCGGGCAGAGGCGGATCACATCCGCGGCGATCGCCACCATGGCCGGTATCATGCGCAGGGCGCGCGAGATGCCCCCTGCCATCACGGTGTCCCCGACCGGCTGAAAGATGCCGTGCTGTCGCGGAATGAAGACATCGGCTTCCCAGGCGCGCCGGCCTCCGACGCCGATCGTCGTGACCACGACATCGGCCTCCGCCAGCAGATCGCGGCGCTCCAGCGAACCTTCGACCGTGACGTCGGCCCCGCGGCCAGCCACCATCCGCCGACTCAACCCCTCTGCGACGGCCAGCGCCTGCGGGTCGATATCCACCAGGGCCAGACGCCAGGGCTCTCCTGTCAGAATCAGGTCTGCCACCAGCCCTTGGGTGAACATGGCGCTTCCGGCGCCGATCAGGACGATCTTGCGACGTTTCATCCTTCCCTCACTCACACAGCTCACGCGGCCAGCAGCAGCCAGAGCACGCCCTGCAGCAGCAGGTAAAGCACGGACGCCGCAGCCGGGAAGGCTGCGGCGACGGCCGTGCGCCGGCCGAGCGTGCGCAGGCCGCGCATCGTGAGCGCCGGATCGTCCTCGGCGCCCGCGCTGAGCGCTCTCGCACGCTGCGCCCTGGCATCACCGATGCTGGAACGCAGGTACTCCTCCGTGCGCAAGAAATAGACGAGCCATAGCAGCCCCACCGTCACGAGCGCGATGCGGTCGAAGCCCCCGGCCTGCGCGAAGATCTCCCAGGTGCGGCGAGGAGCGGCTGCATTCCCCGCCAGGATGGCCAGCGTGAGCGGGCCGACGAGCGAGCGCACGCCGAGCAGCGCGACCGCGCTGGCGCCGCTCAGGGCGACCCACGCCAGAAACGCGAGCGCATATGCCAGCCCATCGCGGAGGGTGAACCGCAGCCGGCGGCGGTCGGCGTCCCGCGCCACGCTCGGGCTCCCGCCCATCACAGCCGCACCAGCAGCCGCGTCGCGCCTTCGATGATC
>CAYRFV010000445.1:0-3405 GCA_964423545.1 uncultured Anaerolineales bacterium
TGAGCCAGCAGCGCATGGTGCCTTCGCCGTGGCCGAAGACACGCACCGCAGCCGAAAGGCTTGCACTGAGCGTAGCGAATGTATCAAGTCCTTCCGCCAGAGCTGTGAGGACGGTTGCTACCTGCTTGCTTGTCGTCTTGAGTCTGTACATCGGTGTGCCCCACCGCTTCGTGACCTTGGTTTCGCATGCCTGGCAGAAAAGGTTCTGAATCCGTTCAGACTTGCCCTGGTGGCCATAGCCGATCAGTGCGTGGATCTTGGGGTTACGAATGCCGTAGTACGCACACGCGGTATTCGGGCAGGCGTGTCCGTCGGTCTTAACCCACTTCTTGCGACCACGTGGACTCTTGACCTGCGACCAGGCAAGCGGCAGCGGCTTGCTTGCCACGATGCTTTCGCAACGACCGAGGTGTTCCTCGCCACAACAAGGGCAGTCGTGTGGAGTGCGAAAGCGCAGCAGACGCAAGAGCTCCTGACGAGAAGGCTTCCACCCCCATGCCTGGTACAGTTCGCAGAGGTACCACAGCCAAATTGAGAGCAGCAGGGTTGTAAGTAGGACGGATACATCGGTGCGGGTCATGGGCGAAGTCCAAGTTGAGTGCGTTGGTCGGGCAAAGCCGCAAGCATACGTCCTCTTTTCTTGTTTACCCAAGCCACACCCCTCGCACCTGCCCCGCCCGGAGCGCCGTCGGAATTGTCAACCGCCGATAGGGGAAGTACCAAACTTGGCCAACAAAAAAGCCCGACGATATTTTGTCAGGCTTTTGTGCTGGTCCTGTCGACCAAAATTTACATGGAGCGGGAGCGACGGGCGTCGTTTTCTTAGCTACAATAACGTCGAAATCATCCCTCCACAAGTGAAATAGGTCACTTCGAGGCTGCTAAGGCCTCGAAACCCGGCTATTCTCACAGCCCCGTATGGGAACGGTCGCAAAGCATTGCTTGCGACCCTTTCCGTATGGGGCTTTTTGTTGCCCCGCCTCCGTCACTCCATCGCCGCCTGTGAGGGACCGATGACCACGATAGCCAAGCCCCAGTTCCGCCCCGACCGTTTCCGAACCCTCCGCCGCCAGAAGCAGATCAAGGCTCCGGAGCTCGCCTCCCTTGCCGCCATGACCGAAACCCAGGTGTATCGGCTGGAGCGAGGTGAGCGCCCCAACCTTTACGCCGTCACCCTGGCCCGGATCGCCCTGGCATTAGACACCAGCATCGAGTATCTGCTCGGTCTCACCGATGATCCTTCGCCGATTATCTCGAAGGAGTGACTGTGAACGAGCGCCTCATCACTACCGTTATCCCCATACGGCATGCTGCACGGCCCGACACGCAATCGGAGGTCTGTTCTGACCGCCGGTCCTTTCAACAGACGCGAGTCAATCAGGCGATTGCCCGCCCTTCAGGCTGCTTGAGGATGCGCACGCACAACATCCCACACAGCTTCCGGGTGCCGCTCCGCCACTTGCAGCAACACACGCGCCGGCCCGTGGGGGGATCGTCTGCCTTGCTCCCAATTCTGCAGGGTGTCGACGCTGATGCCCAGCATGGCGGCGAATTCGCTTTGGGTCAGGTTGTAGCGCGCCCGAATGTGCTTGACATCCGGGCCTTCGACCGCAAAGACACGCGAGGGCTCGGCCTCCCCGCGCAGGATGGCCGCTCCTTCACGCACGCTCTCCACGAGTTCGGCAAACATCTCATCGTTCATGGGTACTCTGCCTCCATAAGCTGTCTCAGCGTTTTGAGTTGATCAGGCGTCAGATCATCTTGCTCGCCTTTGGCGTAGATGTAGAGCAGCAGGATCCGCTCTTGGCTCACTGCCCAGTAGTAGATGATGCGTACGCCGCCACGTTTGCCATGACCTTTAGCCTGCCATCGCAGCTTACGCAAGCCGCCACCACCCGGAATCAGGCGTCCAGCATCGGGGCGTATGACTAGGGCAAGTTGCAGCTGCGTATACTCTTCATCGGACAGAAGAGCAAGCACTCGTCTGGTGAAGACATGGGTTTCGACAAGGACCATGGGCGTTGCGGCGGAGGAAGTGGGCAGTGATATCGACAACATCATACGCCATTGACGTATCAAGGTCAAATCGAAGTTGTCCCCTTGCACGCCACAATAAGTCCATCCTCAAATGATACCGTTGCCATGATGGGCTTCGTCCGCCCGTCCCAATTCTCCCACCCCTCCACTCTCACCAACCCCAGAAAAAGCAAAACCGCTGTCGTCAGCAGCGGCTTGCGCGGAGTGCGCCGAAGCGGCCTCCCATGTAGGAGCCTGATGGTAGCGCACCCCCGACAACCTGTCAAACCGCCACGGCGATGCGGCGAGCGCCGCACTCCGCCAATTTCCCCATCAGGAGTTTCACTCAAATGACCACCACCCTTCACGACGCCCGTGAGCCGGGCTGGTTCTGGATGGAAGACGCCATCATCGACCGCTTCGGCCCGTGTCTTGGCGCCATCGGCGTCGCCATCTACGCCTATCTCGCCCGTCGCGCCAACAAGGAGGGAGTCAGCTTCCCCTCCTACCAGACCATCGCCCGGCAATTGAACCTGAGCCGCCGCACCGTGATCACGTACATGCAGATGCTGGAAGAGCAGCAGTTGATCGTGGCGTGCGCGCGTCGGAGCGGGGGCAGGGGTTGTGCGGCCAACGCCTACCGGTTGGTCAGCCTGCGCAGTTCCGACCCCGCCTCTGAAGCTGTACTGGGCGCGTCTGGAACAACCGACTCACCCGCCGATGGCGTCACAGGTGGTGCAACACCTGCACCAGTGCAACTGGATAGTCAGGGAGGCACACTTGGCGCAGCTTCTGTGCCTGGCGCCGACGCCCCAGGTGGTTCAACACCTGCACCAGTGCAGCAAGACCACCAGGGCGGCGCATCTGGAGCGGCCTTCTCGCCCAACGACAAGACTCCAGGTGGTGCAGCAGTCGCACCAGCGCAACAGGATCACCAGATGTACGCGCATGAAACCAATTGCTTGCCCGGCGACGCCCATCCAGGTGGTGCAACCCTTGCGCCGGTGCAACTGGATCACCAGGGTGGTGCAGCAGATGTACCGGGGGTGGTGCAGCACGATCACCAGGGTGGTGCAACAGTTGCACCCGAAGGAAACACAGAGAAGGAAACACACAGGAAAGAAACCCAGACGAAGGAGAGGAAGGACGGCGCGCCCAACGATTGCGGCGCCGCCCCTCCCCATGCACCCACCCTCTCCGTCACCTCTTCGGGTTTGGGTGTGCCTGCGGCTGCCATTCAGGGGGAGGCGCAGGCAGCGACCGCAGCCGTACAGACCGATCCGCCTGGACCAGACGCCTCTGCACCGACCGGCTCACCTACTTCCAGCCAGGATGCCATCCTCGCCGCCCTTTGCCAGGTCACGGGTAAAGACCCCGACCTGCTGCGCG
>CAYRFV010000446.1:0-3393 GCA_964423545.1 uncultured Anaerolineales bacterium
CGACAATGGGTGACGGCGCCATAACGCTCTCTTCTTGCCCGACCGGTGGCAATGGCGGCGACGAGTCATAATGCGGCGATGAATGGCATTATACAGGCCGTCGGGCATGACGCCAAGCTGACCGAAATGGTTCAGCAATACCATCGGAATTCCTGTTCGCGCGGCGCTGCGCTTGTCAACGATTGCGGAGGATGCTATACTCGCCGTGTTGCAGGTGAGTCACACACCAAAAAGATCGTCCCGACCGGTCTGACCGCCGCCAGGGTGCGTCCAGAGCGAGGGGCGCCCTGGCAGGTTACTGGATTGCGCGCAGGACTGCCCCGGTCGCCACCGCAGGCGGCTCTCGGCGCTGGCTTCCTAGCCGCAATTGATGACCATCCAAGCGAGACCACGATGCTCTCCGAGTCGGATACCCGTGCCAAGCTGATCGACCCTGCGATCCATGCACGCGGGTGGACGGAAGACCTGATTCGCCGGGAGGAAACTGCCGGCGCCACCGACATTGTTGACGGCAAACCTTGCAAACAAGCCAAAGGCCGCGTGGACTATGTGCTGCGCGTCAAGGTCAACTCGGAAGCGCAAGCGGTCGCAGTGGCGTTGATCGAGGCGAAGGCAGAACACCTGCCGCCCACGCATGGCCTGGAGCAGGCAAAGGCGTATGCGGCCTGCAAGCGGATGCACGTGCCCTTCGTGATCGCAACGAACGGCCACCTCTTTGTCATCTATGATCGCCTCAGCGGGCTGACCTGCGCGGCCTGCCCGATGACCGAGTTCCCGACGCCTGATGACCTGCGCGCCCGGCTTGAGGCTGGGATCGGGTTTAGCCTGGCCGATCCGGTGGCGCGCCCGCTCCTGTTTCGCTACCCCGGTGGCGAAGCCACGCGCCGCTACTACCAGGACGCGGCCATCCGGGCCGCATTGGAGAAGATCGCCCGCTGCGAGAAGACCGGTCAGCCCAAGCGCGCGCTGCTCTCGTTAGCAACCGGCGCCGGCAAGACATTCATCGCGGTGCACCTGCTGAAGCGGATTGCGGATGCCGGCCAGTTGCGCCGCGCCCTCTTCATCTGCGACCGTGACGAGCTCCGCAGCCAGGCGGCGGGAGCCTTGCAGAACGCCTTCGGCAACGATGCCGCGACCGTCTCAGCGGGCAACGCGCAGAAAAACGCTCGCATCCTGATCGCCACCTACCAGACCCTCGACGTGGACACCGAGGAAGCCAACGCCAGTTTTCTGATCGCCAATTACCCGGAGGACTACTTCAGCCATATCATCATTGACGAGTGCCACCGATCGGCCTGGGGCAAGTGGTCAGTCGTGTTCACCCGCAACCCGAACGCGGTGCAGATCGGCCTCACCGCCACGCCCCGGCAGTTGGAGATCACGGAACACAGCAACGAAGCCGCTGCCGATGCACGGATCAGCGCCGACAACATCCGCCATTTCGGGGAGCCGGTGTACGAGTACGACATGGCGCAAGGCATCGAGGACGGCTATCTGGCCGCCTGCGAGATTCAGAAAGGCCGGGTCAACCTGGACGACACCGGCATCACCCTCGATGACATCCTGGCGCGCCATCCTGTGGACGCCAACACCGGCCAACCGATCACCCGCCAGCAGCTACAAGACCTCTACGACAAGACCGAATACGAAGACCGCATCCTGTTGCCCGACCGGGTGCTGGCGATGGCGCGTGACCTGTTCAGCTACCTGCTGGCAACCGGGGGGCCGGAGCAGAAGACGATCATCTTCTGTGTGCGCGACCGCCATGCCGATGATGTCGCCATTGCGATGAACAACCTCTACGCAGCGTGGTGTCAACAGAACGGCAGGAAGCCCGCAGACCATTATGCCTTCAAGTGCACGGCGGCCAGTGCGGGCAACAGCTACCTGGCTGACCTGCGCGGCAGCTCGCGCAACTACTTCGTCGCAACTACGGTGGATCTATTGTCAACGGGCGTGGATGTGCCGGTCGTGTCCAACATCGTCTTCTTCAAGTACGTGCGCTCGCCCATCGCGTTCTACCAGATGGTGGGCCGGGGGACGCGTATGCATCCGCCCACCGGTAAGCTGATGTTTCGGGTCTACGATTACACCAACGCGACGCGGCTCTTCGGGCAGGAATTTCGCACGCGGCTCGGCTCCAGCACGCGAACGGCTGAACCCGGCCCGGATTGGACGCCTCCGTCCGTGATCCAGGTGGATGGCTTCGATGTGCATGTCACCCCTGCCGGGCGGTACATCGTGACACAGGTGGACGGCAAGGCCATGCCGATCACGGTGGAGGAGTACAAACAACGACTGGCCGCGCGCCTGGTGGATCAAGCCCCCACGTTGGAGACCTTCCGCGTGCGCTGGATCAACCCGGTGGAGCGCCGCGAGCTGTTGGCGAGCTTGCCGGACGCCGGTCGCTCGGCCTTCCTGGTGCGCTCCCTGGAGCAAATGGCCGACTACGATCTCTATGACGTGCTGGCGGAGCTGGGCTACGGCCTGGCCCCGCGCACGCGTGCGGACCGAGCCGATGCCTTCACCTACAAGCACGCCGGCTGGTTGGCCGGTCTGCCGCCAAAGGCGGCTGCGACGATCAAGGCGCTGGCGTCTCAGTTTTCTCGTGCCGGTACCGACGGGCTGGAGAATCTGCACATCTTCGAGACGAAAGAAGTGCGTACTGCCGGGGGACTGACCGCACTCAAGGCTGTTGGCAAGCCCGCCGACGTGCTGCGCCAGACCAAGGAACGGATGTTTGCGGCATGACCTACGATCCTGAACGTCACCACCGGCGATCTATCCGCTTGAGGGGATACGATTACGCCCAGGCCGGCGCATATTTCGTGACCATCTGCATCCAGGGCCGCGCATGCCTCCTGGGTGACATCGTTGGCGACGCCATGCAGATGAATGAGGCCGGGCGGATGATTCAGGATGCCTGGTGTGCCTTGCCCGCACGGTTCCCCGACATTGAACTGGACGAATTCATGGTCATGCCCACCCATTTTCATGGCATAATCGTGATCACGGGGGCGATCACGGGGATCGCCCCTACATCCGCGCCGCACGTAGGGGCGGGTCTTGTGCCCGCCCCCAACGGCGCGCCCATCGTATCATCCGTCGGGGCGGGTCTTGTGCCCGCCCCCAACGCCGCGCCTGCCCGCGGCGATGCACCCGCCACGCGGGCGACCACAAGGGTCGCCCCTACCCCATCGCGTCCGACGTTGGGCGAGATCGTCGGCGCGTTCAAATCCGTCACCACCCATGAATACGTGATGGGTGTGCGGTCTCATGGGTGGATGCCGTTTCCCGGCAAATTGTGGCAGCGCAATTACTATGAACATATCATCCGTTCTGAGCTGGAACTGGACGCCATCCGCGCCTATATCGCAATGAACCCGCTGCGTT
>CAYRFV010000447.1:0-3387 GCA_964423545.1 uncultured Anaerolineales bacterium
GTCGAACGCCACGTCGTAATCGGCCTCGGGCGGCGTGACCCGGTGTTCCAACACCAGGCTGCGGACGAACTGCAGGGCGTCGATCATCGCGGGCGTGTCGAGCGTCGGATTGCCAAGTTCATCCAGCAGACGCCCGCCATAGCCGCCGATCCACGGAGCCAGCCAATACGGCTCGCGCAAGTTGTAAGCCAGGCCATAGCGGCGCTCGTGAGCGCGTGTGAGCGTCTTGAGCTGCGCCACCCAGGCATCGGTATCGCCGGGAACCTCGCGCACTAAATCCCTATTATAGATCAACAGCAGATGATTGCCATAGTTATCGGGGATGCCCCACACCGTCCCTGTGACCGTGGCTGCGGCCAGGGCGCCGGGCAGAAACCGGTCGAGGATCGTGCGATCGTAAAGGGCGTCCGCAGGCGCGAACTGGCCCGATCGGCTAAGTGGCTCGGCGCATTCGCTCAGGCACCGCACGATATCCGGGCCTGCTCCGGACTTCAACCTGTCCAACAGCTCTTCGTAACCCAGATGCACGCGTTTGATCTTGACCCGAGGGTTGGCCCGCATGAACTCCGCGGCAAGGCCGTCGAGCAGTGCATCGCCGGCATCGTTCTCTTCTTCCCAGTAGGTCAGCTGAATCGCCTCGACGATGGACGAGGCCTGCGTCGTGAGCGGGTCCGGCGCCCTGCGCAGGACGCCGGAACAGGCGGTGAGCAGCAAACAACCAACCAGCCCGATCAACGAACGAAGGATGAAAAGACGCAAAGGAGAACCCCCTCCCGCTTTGTTTTCGCGCGGGAATGCCACTATGGTACAATGTAGCGCGAATTCCGTCTGGCATCTGTGAGCTTGACTTCAAACGGCCAGCCAGGACCACCGAACCAAGGAGCAGCCCGTTGAAACCCGAATTGCGCGGCGTCTTTGCCCCGATCGTCACGCCGTTTCGACCTGGCGACGGCGAGATTGATCTGCCCTGGATGGGCCGGCACGTAACCTATCTCCGGGTTCATGGCTGCACCGGGGTCATCCCCTGCGGCACCAACGGCGAGGCGGCTTCACTCAGCATTGCCGAACGTCGCGCGGTCGTGGAGGCGACGATGGCTGCGGCCGGCGACATGCCGGTCATCCCTGGGACCGGGGCCTCTGCACTGAGCGATGCGATCGCCCTGACGCGCCATGCCTTCGCGTCCGGCGCGGCGGCTGTGCTGGTGATGCCCCCATTCTACTTCAAGCGGCCGCCCGATGCCGGTGTGATTGCATGGTTTCAACGCCTGATCGACGCAGCCGTGCCGTCCGGCGGCCGGATACTTCTCTACCACATCCCGCAGACCACCGGCGTGCCCATCACCGACGGCATCCTGACCGCTCTGCGCGCCAGCCACGGCGAAGTGCTTCACGGCATCAAAGATTCCACTGGCGATGCGGCGCAGGGCACCCACCTCAGGGCGGCCTTCCCCTGGCTCACCTACTTTGTCGGCAACGATCACCTGGTCGGCGCCGCGTGCTGTAACGGCGGCGCCGGATCGATCACAGCCTGTGCCAACGTCTTTCCCGATCTGGTGCGCGCCGTTCAGCGTGCGGCGTGGGACGGCGGCGATGTGGATTCCGCCCAACAGCAGCTGAGCGCAGCCCGCGCATTGCTGGAGTCGTATCCGCTGCAGCCAGCGACCAAGACCGCCTTGACCGAGGTCGTACACCTGCCGCCTACCGCCGTACGGCCGCCGCAGGTCGAGCTATCGCTGGAACAGCGCCGGGAGCTCATCGCTGCACTGCGCGACCATCTGCCTCGCTGGCGACCCGGGCAAGCGGCCTCGTGACGAGGCCCTGGTTGCTCTCGGCAGCCTGTGCCGTGAATTGCGTGGGCCGGTATCCGCCCGGATTCGATGAGCAAGGAGCATCTATGACCGTCTCACCCCTACCGCGTGCGCCTGAGTTTCTGTCCTGGCAAGACATAGATAAGCTGATTGACTACCTGCTGCCGCAGCTGCGGGGACCCTACGATGCCCTGATGATGGTCACGCGCGGCGGCATCATCCCCGGGGGGCTGATCGCCGAGGCGCTGGAGATCCGCTACATCCTCACGGCCGCAGTGGAGTTCCCGGATGTCGGGCAGGGCCGTCTCGCCTGGCCCACGTTTTTGCAGTTCCCCACCGATAACCTGCTGCAGGGCCGCCGCGTCCTGATCGTTGACGACATCTGGGCGCACGGACGCACCGTCATGACGGTCAAAGGACGCGTGCAAGCCGCAGGCGGAGCACCTGAGACGGCAGTGCTCCACTACAAGCCGGGCGCCAGTCTTTTTCGGGACAGCGGTCCCAACTACTATGCGGCGATCACCGATCAGTTTATAATCTATCCGTGGGAAGTGCAGCGCGGTCCCGATCGCGCGGACTCACGCATGCCTCAGCCGAACTGATCCGTCGATCCGCTGTTGCCAGAGTCCAGATGCCTTCGATGACGCCGACGAAACAGCCACGACAGGCACTGCTGCGCTTGCGCCGGATGCTGGGCGCCATGTGCGGCCTTGCATGGGTGCTTTGCGGTGTGCTGGTTGAGGCCCAGGGGGTCCCGGTCGACTGGCAGCCGTTGGGCGTTCTTCCCGGTCGAATCAGCCATCTTGCGGCAAGCGCCGACGGCGCCGATCTCTATGCGGTCACTGTCGCCACAACGCGCCGCGCCGACGATCAAACGCAATGGCAGAAGAGCGGCCGGCCCGTGCGCAGCGATGCGCTCTATCGAAGCCGTGACGGGGGTGCAACCTGGCAGCCGCTCACCAATGATTTTCCGCCGGCGCCCATCACTGCGCTCCATGTCGGGAGTCAAACGCTCTACGTTGCGCTCCAGGGCGGTCTCTGGCAGAGCAACGATCGCGGCGCCACCTGGCGGCGCACCTCGTCAGGCCGCAGCGACCTCGTGATCCATCCCATCATTGCCAGTGCGGATGGCCGGGCGCTTTACGCCGGGGGGACAACGGCGGAGTCTCCACCGGTCAGCTATGTATATCGCAGCAGTGACGGTGGCCGCACCTGGTCAAACACCGAGGTTCAGGGTGGCGTCCTCGCCGATCTGGTCCTCCATCCCGAAGATGCCAGGTTGCTCTACCTGACGACCGGGAATGGCCAACTGCAGCGCAGCGGCGATGGGGGACAAACCTGGACCCGCTTGAAGACCGCGCTGGAGGAGAGCGTGCAGCTGGCCGCTGTGCCGGCGCACGTGGTGATCAGCCCCGATGCACCCGAAACGCTGCTGCTCGCACGCTCGTACACCACGGATCGCGGGAACAGCCTGACCATCGAGCGATCCATCGATGGCGGGGCGGCCTGGAGCAAGCTGGCGGCCTTGGGTCTGCCATCGAAAGCCAACGCGAAGCTGTTGGCGGCCCTGCAGGGCGGC
>CAYRFV010000448.1:0-3384 GCA_964423545.1 uncultured Anaerolineales bacterium
GTGTGCCGGCTGCAACGGTCGTCCCGCTGCGATCAGGGTTCGGATGAGCGGCGCCCCACCGGGCCTCGATCAGTCTGAGATCGGGCGGAAAGGGGCTATCGCTACGCATCGCCTGTCCCGCCGCGTCAAACTGCGGCCGCTCGCCCAACTGAAATGTCAGCAGATCGAAGCCGGGCAGCGACTGCTCTGTGACCAACGTCCCTTCCCGCTCCAGGAAGAAGGGAAGCGCGCGTCGGGCATCGGCGGCCAGATTGGCGCCCTGGGTCCACACAGGTGTCAGCACGCTCTTGCCCGTAGGCTGTTCGAGGTGGGTGGCGAGCCAACTCCCCACATCTCCGTGGCCCGCCGGAAGCTGGAGGATCGGCGCATCAGGTAAGAGGTAGTCCAGTTGCGCGCCGTAGCCTGGCTCGAGCGGAGCGATGCCGGCGGTCCCGGGGGTCTGCGCTGCGCTCTCCGCCACACGCTGGCCGAATCTCCAGGTGTCACCCTGAAAGGCGGCCGCCATCTCGGCCTGGCGCGGCCATGCCACGAAGTAGGCTTGCGCCATCAGCCCGGCCTCGACGGCCAGCCACAAGGCAGTTGCTCCGCCGAGCGCGAGATGCAGCGACTTCCGCCCCCGGCGCTGAAGCCGCTCAGCCAGCCAGCCAACGGGCAGCGCAACGAGCAGTAAGGCGGGCGGTAGGGCGCCGAAGAGCCGTGGGAAGTGAGGAGCATTCGTCACCGATGCCAGAAACGGAAGGCACGGGATGAGCCACCAGAGGAGAAGCGTGCTTGCGCCCTGGTCGCGCCGCACGATTGCAGCAACGAGGGCAAGCGCCGCACCGCAGGCGAACAACGCGCCCGCCACAGGACTGAACGGCGGCCGGTCGGGGAGGTTGTGACGAACGATCGGATCGCCGTAAAGACCCACGAATCCGCCGATCAGTTGCTGCAGCGAAAGCCAGAGCTTATCCAGTGTGACCTGTTGGACGTCGGCTTGCAGCGTCGCAAGGCCTCCCAACCGCTGGAAAAAGTCGCCCGGATGGAGGGCATAGTGGATCGCCAGGGGCGCCGCCACCAGGCATCCGAGCGCCAGCGCCCAGGGCAGCGTAGGACGCAGCACGCGCCGCCCGGAGCGCGGCAGGGCCGCGTAGAGCAGCAGCCACAACAGCGGCGTGACGCGGGCCACCAGATAGGTGGTCAGCGTCAGCCCCGCCAGGAGCCCGAAGACCGCCGCCCGCCGCCCATCCGGGCGGCGCGTGTAGTTGAGCCAGCTGACGACTGCCAGCGTGAGGACCAGCGGAAAGGGATTGACCTGAAAGCCGATGCGATTGATGCTCTGCGGCCAGAAACTGACAGCCCAAAGGCTGGCACCGAGCAGCCCTGTCCACAATCCGAGTGTGGCCCGTGCGGGCCAAAGCGCGCGTCCGGCTGCGTAGAGCGCAGGGATCATCAGCGCGCCCAAGACGCCACCTGCCAGGCGCACGGCGAACGGCTGGCCGTCCCATGCGGCCACGAAGGGAGTGGTCAGGTAGATGTAGAGTGGCTCTTTGCCCATCGCGCTCGGGTAGAACACGCGGAAGTGGCCGTTCAGCAGCTCGCGAGCATCGAGCCCCTGCGTCGCCTCGTCCCACCACAGCCAGGGTGGCACGGCGTCCAACTGCCAGGTGCGCAGAACAAACGTCAGGCCGGTCAGAGCCACCACGAGCCAGGGGATGATTCCGAGAAGCAGCGGGCTGCGGGTGGCGTCGGGATCGCTCTCGGTCGTTGCCATCGATTCATTCTAGCCCACGCCGGGTGAAACCCAAAATGACGGCGTTTGGCCTCACTTCCCATCTGCGCTATACTCGGAGCATGAGCGCCCGGCGGCCGGCTTCCAGCTTTGTCCATCGTCTATCGTCTATCGTGCTGCGCCCGGCCGCGCTTGTTGTGCTGCTCACCTTGCCCGCACTGGGACCACTGCTGGGCCCGGGCTTTCCCGTCACCGATGACGGCAGTTTCCACATCTACCGGATTGCCGCACTGGCTGAGGCGTGGAGCCAGGGTGTGCTCTACCCGCGGCTCTTTCCCCAATTCGGCTTCGGTTACGGGCAGGCAGTGCTGAACTTCTACGCGCCGCTTGCTTATCCACCCGGCGCGCTGCTTGCTTCGGTGGGAACAAATCCGGCAACCGCCGCCGAGCTGACTATCGCGCTCGGGTTCGTGTTGGCGGCGCTGGCCGCCTACGCCTTTGGGAACTTGCTGTGGGGGCCTGCCGGCGGCGTATTGGCAGCCGTGGCCTACACATACTTCCCCTACCACCTGGCCGATGCGTACCTGCGCGGCGCCATACCGGAGTTTCTCGCCTTCATCTGGCTTCCGCTGATC
Organism: uncultured Anaerolineales bacterium; assembly: GCA_964423545.1. Classification (GTDB taxonomy): domain Bacteria; phylum Chloroflexota; class Anaerolineae; order CG2-30-64-16; family CG2-30-64-16; genus JALOOE01. The sequence continues at coordinate 2,347 of CAYRFV010000448.1, forward strand.
CTATGGGCGACGACTGCGGCGTTTCGACACGCGCGCCCGGCCGGCCCGCTGTTGTGGAACGCGCTGGCGTGGGTGGGACTGATCTTCACACATAATCTGACTGCGCTGATGATGGCTCCAGTCTGGGTGGTTTACGCCGTGGTGATAGCGGCATCGACTCAGCGTTGGCGCCGGCTGATTGCCGCAGGGGGATCGCTCGTGCTGGCGCTTGGCCTGAGCGCACCGCTATGGCTGCCGTTCCTGGTCGAGAGCCGCTGGGTGGGGATCGCTCTGGGGCCGTCCGACGGTTACAGGCGGCACCTCGCGCCGCTCAACTTGGCCGTGCAGTGGCGCACGCTCTACCAGTATCGCGCTCAGCACGGCGGCCAAGCGGACCATCCGCTCAGCTGGCTGTCGGTCGCTCTCTTCCTTCTCGTCCTGGGGCTCTTCGTTTATCGCTTGTTGTCCGGCATCTCCCGCGCGAACAGCCCGGGCCGCGGGCAGCCGCAACGGCTCCCGGCCAGCGGGCCTGTGATCGGTTTCGCCCTGGCGCTGACCGTTGGCTCGGCTTTTATGATCACGTTGCCGTCGCTGCCGGTCTGGGAGCCGCTCGCGCCGATCCTGGCAAACCTTCAGTATCCCTGGCGTTTCCTTACCCTCACAGCGCTCGGGTTTTCCATGTGCCTCGGCGCATTGCCGCCGCTGCTCAGAGTTTCTCCGCCGGGCGAGCGTGCGTCCGTGCGCCGCGACGGGGGACGCGATGGAGCGGAGAAGCATCCGGAAGCAGTTGCATCGACGCAACGCAACCGGCGGTTGTCCTGGGCCTGGCTCACCCTTGCAGGCATCGCAACCGCTCTCATTTTCCAGCCGCTGCTCACTGCGCCGGCGCAGTCCCTCGCGTTTCCAGCCGTGCAGGCCTGGGCGCCCGATCGCATGTGGCGCGAAGATGCCGATGCGGGCCAGGTGGGGGCAACGTGGACCGGCGAATTCCTGCCACGGGCAGTGCGCGAGCAACGTTGGGCGCTCGGCCGGCCGCGCGCAGGCGCTTCTGACGGCCCG
>CAYRFV010000449.1:0-3377 GCA_964423545.1 uncultured Anaerolineales bacterium
CTTCATCCACTCGTTGCTGTTGTGGAAATCGGCGACAGCATTGCCGGGGTGCACCAATGCATCGAACAGCGGCCGATCGGCGTCGGCCAGCTTCTTGTCCAGAACACCCAGCGCGTCCTCAAGATGTGCCATCGTGCGCGGGCCGACGATCGGCGATGTGATTCCCGGCTGGTCCTTGACCCAGAGAAGCGCAAGCTGTGAACCGGTCATGCCGCGTTCGGCGGCCATTGCCGCTATCACAGCAGCCACCTCCCGGCCCCGGCGACTGACGCGCGCCTGGAACATCGCGCCGGCGCGTGCAGCCCGCGAGTTATCCGCATACCCACTTCCATCCACCGGGTAGCGCCCGGCCAGAATGCCACCTGCCAGCGGTGACCACGGCAGGATCGCCAGCCCGTGTTTCATGCAGAGCGGCACCAGCTCGTTCTCGATGCGGCGATCGAGCAAATTGTACGGCGGCTGCTCGCTGACATAGCGCGCCAGGCCGAACTTCTCGCTGGTCGCCAGCGCCTCCATCACCATCCAGGCAGGATGCGTGGAGCACCCGATGTAGCGCACTTTGCCGGACCGAACGAGATCGTCGCAAGCGCGCAATGTCTCGTCCTGGGGAATGGTCAGCGAAGGGCGGTGCAATTGGTAGAGGTCGATATGGTCGGTCTGCAGGCGGCGAAGCGAGTCCTCGCATGCCTGGATGATATGGAAGCGCGAATTGCCGCCATCGTTCGGGCCGTTGCCCATGCGACCATGAACCTTGGTGGCAAGGACGACCTGCGGCCGCTTGCCGTTCCGTTTGAGAGCGTCTCCAACGATGCGCTCGCTTTCGCCGGCGTTGTAGACATTCGCCGTATCGACGAAGTTAATGCCAGCGTCCAGCGCCCGGTCGATGATGGCGAGCGAATCGGCTTCGGGAGTGGGACTGCCGAAATTCATGGCGCCGAGGCACAGCGGCGACACCATGACGCCGGTGCGTCCAAGGGTTCGATGCTCCATGGGGAAATCTCCTCTGTTCAGGTCTGTGAGTCGTTGACCAACCCGGCATAGACGCCGCGATACTGCGCTGGCAGCATGCGCGCCAACGTCAACATCAGTTGCTCGGTCTGCGCGTTCAGGTCTGCGGAGTGATAGCGCGCCGCCTCCGGCGGCAGCGTGATCGGGGGGCCGATGCGCAGATGTACGGCGGCGCGGCGCAGTCGCAGCCAGCCCGGCATCACTTGCTCCTGTCCCCACATGACGGCCGGTACGATCGGTACGCCGGCGCGACCAGCAACGAAAATGATGCCGCTCCGGCCGGGCAGCAGGCCGCCAGTGCGGCTGCGCGTGCCTTCGGGAGCAATGCCTACCACGCCGCCTACCTTGAGATACGCCATTGTTTCGACCAGGGCCCGCCGATCCACTTCCCCACGCGCGACGAAGATCGCCTTGGTCACCAACTGCATGATGCGGCCGCCCACCGTCCCGCGCCACTTGTCAGCCGCCAGCACCGCAATCTGTCGGGGCACATAGGTGAACATTACGGGCAGATCGAAGACGTGCAGATGGTTGGATGCCAGGATGAACGGTCCGGTTGCCGGGATGTGCTCCACGCCCGTCACATCCATCCGGGCCAGGATAGGCACGAGAAGCAGTGCCAGGCGTTGGAGGAGCCGGTACAGGAAGGGGGCGTTCGGTGCAATCGGTGTCATCGCATGCGCTCTTACCCAGGACGGGATGCAGGCGTCGGGGTCAGTGCGCGTCGCCCCAAGGCGGTCACGCGGTAGTGGGTCACCGGGCCGCCCGCCGGCGTGATCGTCACTGAAAAGGAGGTCTCGCCCCCCCGCGGGATCACATTATGCTCGGGGATAGCCTTCCGGGTGCCGATCACACGCCCCAACGCGTCATACACTGTGACTGTGACCGTCACGCCGATTGCCTCCTCGGGCCCGGTGTTGGCGATCGCGCCCGATACGATGTAGGACGCGTAGCGTTGGCCTTCACCCCGCACGTTCTTCGCCGCCAGGTCGCGATAGTAGCTGCCGACGTAGCCTCTGACGCCGCTCGCGGGCTGCGCTGAATAGCTGGCGAAGCTGGCAGGCGCGTCCTCGAAGTGCACGGCAAAGGGGGCGCGGCCACCCGGAGCGATGAGATCGACCTGGGCATGTCCCAGCCCCGTAGTGAGCAGTTTGCCCTGCTCATCCAGCAGTCCAATCGTCACCGAGGCTTGTTCCAGATCAGTCCCCGTGGTGTTGTGGATTTCGCCGAAACCCCAGAGCCCGCCGATCGGCGTGTGGTTGAACGTCATGTTCTCAACAGCAAAGGGCATGGGACTGGCGGTTGGCGAGGGCGTGCCGGTCAGAGGCGCCACCTCGCGCGGAATGATGATCCTCTGCCCGACCAGCAGACCGCGCGGATCGGTGATGCCATTGGCGTCCTGGATCGCCTGGAGCGTAGTGCCGAACTCGATGGCCAGGCCGAGCAACGTATCCCCGCTCTTCAGTGCATAGATGAAGGGTGTGGGGGTCACCGTGGGCGTCGCGGTCGGCGCCGGGGTGTAGGGAGCCGGCGTCGCAGTGGCGCGCGGCGTCGCAAGTGCCACAACCACTACGGGAGTCGGCGTCGCCGTCGGCGTCGATGTAGGGCGTGTGATGACTTGGCCGCCGCAGCCTGCAAGCAGCAAGACCGTTGTTAGGAGCACAAGGAATTGTATGCGATGGGGCAAGTCGGCGCTCTGTGGCTTACAAGGCTCTGCTCTTCGGAACAAGCTGCGCTACATTATACATGAAGCTGTGTGGCGGAGCAAAGCGCACGGCAGCGGCAGCCGAGGCCGCAGGTCTTTCCGCTTGTTCAGGACTTTACTTTGCGCGCAGTATGTGTTATAATAGGATTAGTTTGACGATCGCCGACTGTCACACGTCTGAGGAGAAAGGTCGTTTCTTTTGTGGGGCGTCCACGTCATTGTCATTGCAGTCCCCACCGTTGACCTGCGCCTATATGGAAAGGAGAGACATATGGGTACCTCTGTCTGGCGCCGCCTAGGCGCCATTTTCCTCATCGTGGTGGTATTGAGTCTGGGCCTGGTTCCGGCCGCCGCGGCTGCCCCGGAGCAGGCGCCGGAAAACGCCCCGTCAGCGAGTTGTGCGCCCACCTACTACCGCGTGCGCTGGGGCGATACACTGACCAGCATCGCCTGGCGCTATGGGGTCACGGTGTGGCAATTGCAGCAGTGGAACGGGATCTCCAACCCGAACCGCATCTATGCAGGCCAGACGCTCGTGATCTACAGGTGCGGATACCCACCGCCGAATCCGTGCCAACCTGGCTGCTGGCAGTGCGTCTGCCCGGTTCCGCCGCCACCGCCACCGCCGCCACCACCGCCGCCTTGCGGCTGCTGGGTGTGTCCG
>CAYRFV010000450.1:0-3370 GCA_964423545.1 uncultured Anaerolineales bacterium
CTGATGGCGCCGGTCCCTCTCCGGTGGCTGCGCCCCAGGCAGTGCGACTAATACACTTCTAAGATTGCGACCCGCTGTAACGGGGTCCCTCTCCGGTGGCTGCGCCCCAGGCAGTGCGACCGCAGCGTCGCAGGCGACGCGCTGCCCAGCGCGTCATGGACGCGCCGGCCACTGGACTTCGTCCAGCAACACGATGTCCGCCGGGCCGGCGCCCCCGCCCGCCACCGGGAGGCGCGCACCGGTCGCAGCGTTGTACAGCCCGGCGATCAGGCGGTACGCGCCCGGCGCCAGGGTTTGCGCCATCGGTATCGACACGGCATCGGCGACGATCTCGCCTGGCGACCAGGCCCGCATGGGCAGCGCGCCGCCGAGGGGCTGCCCGTCGTGTTGGGCAACGATCTTGCCGCCACGATCCAACACGTGAACGAAGACCGTGTAATCTGCGGTCGGGGCCCCGAGGGCCTGCCAATAGAGCCTCAGCACCAGCCCGTCGGGCTGCACGGCGCTATCGTAGCCGCGCAGTGCGATCTGTCCGCCGAAATCCGCATCGAGCCGATGCGCCAGGTCGGCAGGGATGGCGTCGGGCGGTCGCGGCCCACCGATCACGCCGATCCGCTGCGGTTGGCCCAGGCGCCGCAGCTCGCCCTCGCCCGTGTATACCCCAACCTCGACGGCATAGGGTGGCCGGCCGAGGTCAGCGTCCATTGTCAGGGTGTGCGTGTCGAGCAGTGTCTCGCCCGGCTTCCACAGGCTCGTAGGGTAATAGACGCCGCCCGGCCGATGGTCGCTTGCACCGATGACCCGGCCGTCGGCGTTCACCAGGTGGACGAAGGTGGTGTAGTCGGAGTTGAGCCGGCGCAGAGGCTGCCAATGCAGCGCCACCGTGCCTCGCTGGCCGGGCGCCGGCGATCCGATCCCCAGGTCGAAACCGGCCAGTCGGAGCGCGTCTCCCGTTGCGGCATCGCCGAAAAGTGCATCCGTGAGCCGGTCGGGCGGCCTTTCAGCCGCCGCACCGAGCACGCGTACGAGCCCTGCATCCGGCTCCAGCCGAAACCTCACGTCCAGTCCAGGCATCTCCTTGATGAGCAGCACCGGCCGGCCGCTGCGCAGCGCTGACTCGACGGTCGCGCCGACATCGCGCCACGCCGCTGCTGGCTGAATCAGCGGGAAGAGGCCCGTCAGGTCGGGCCGGCGGCCCTCCACGTACTGCATATACCAAAGCGGCATCATCTCGTCTCTGTCGTTGGTCACCAGGATGGCGCCTGGCGGGATCGGCCTGGCAAGCGTCGCCTCCCAGGCGTCGCGCGCGGTCGTATTCCGGCCCTGGTCGATCCGGGCGAAGCCGCTTCGCAGCAGGTGGAGCGGAAGCAGGAGCGCGAGCAGACAGGAGACCAGGACGATAGGATGCGGAGTCGAGGCGCGAGTCTCCGCGCCGCGCCGCCGCACGATCGCCCCGGCTGCAGTCGCAATCCCGGCCGCCCCGCAAGCGATCCAAAGCGCCCACAGCGCAAAGAGCGGGATGTAGTAGGCGGCGATGTCGCCGATGCTGTAGAACAGGTTGAAGAGGAGCAGCGCCATGAAGCTGAGTCCGGTGAGCGCCGACAGCGGACGAGAGCACCGTGCGAGCCACGCCACACCGACGATGCCCAGCAGCACGCCGATCCAGGTGATTTCGTCCGCCAGCAGTCGCAGGCTCGGTGCGGCCCGGCTCAGTGCCGCGATCGGTGTCCGGAACTCCGACTCGAAGTCACGGCCGGTGACATGGTTCAGGAATGCCGTCAAGGTCGGCCGGTAGAGCTCCAGCACTTGATCCGGTCCGACCTGTATCGATCTGTAGGGCGTGACCGCCGCGCGAAGCGGGATGACCAGGTAGAGGAGCACCGGCGCGAGCACGAGAAGCGCCAGGACGGCGATGCCGCGGGGTCCCAGGGCGGGGCGCAGCGCGCCGGCGCGCTGGCGAGACGACAACCACAGGAAGGCGGCGATTGCCGGCGCCCACAGAAGGGTGGTTCGGTGATGCGCCAGGCTGAGCCCGAACAGCAGCGCGGCAAGGTAAAGCGCGCCCGTACCGCCGTGCACCGCCCACCTGGTGAGCGCAAGCAAGACGCCGATCAGGAGCGCTGCGTTCAGGGTGTAGACTTCGGCTACCACGGCTTGTGACCAGAAGGTGGGGCTGACTGCGACGAGCGCAGCCGCCAGCAGAGCCAGCACTCGGCTGCAGGCAGCCGGCCAGGACGCCGGAACGACCATCTGGAGCACCTGCCGCGCCAACAGGAAGAACAGGCCCGTCGCAACCCCTCCCCACAGCGCCGAGAAAGCGTTCATCCTCCACGCGGCATCGCCGTGCACGAGGAGATGCGTCCAGAGATCGCCGAGGATCAGATAGAGCGGATAGCCGGTGGGATGGACAAAGCCACCCAGCCACGAAGCGAACTGGAACTCACCGCTGTCACCGCCCAGGAGGCCGGGCGCCAGGGTGCGCAAGTAGAGCGCCGCTGCGCAGAGGGCGCAGACGAAGGCGAGCAGATAGTCGGCGGGCGTGAGCGCCGACGCGGGAGGCAGCGCGAGCGAGTCTCTTTTCGGGCTTGCGTCCTCTCCCCCGACCGCGCCTTCGAGCCCGGTCATGGCCCGAGCTCCACCCAGTCCACCGCCGCGGCCAGGCTGCGGAAGTCGCCCGCCACGCGAACGAACGCATCGCCGGGCTTGATCTCCTCTGCCGCGGCCCCCGGCGGCGCGCCCCGGACGCCGATCAACGCATGCGACTGCCCGGCCAGGTCAGCGGGCGCTGCTGCACGGGAGCCGAGGCCGCGCATCTCGGTCAGCGCCGCCGGGGTCAGATGCGCCGTCGCGTCCCCCCTGGTAGCGAGGGCCACGATGCGTCCGTGCGGAATGCTCGCCAGATACGCGGCCAACGCATCCGCCTCGTAGCTGTTGGCGGCAGTATCGAACCCGCGGGTGTCCAGCAGCTTCCCGGTTCGCTGATCGAACACAGCCACGTTGTAGCCGAGGCGGTTGGTGGAAGCCTTCACTTCGCTGCCGTCGGGCCGGAACGCGCTGATGTACGCCTCGGAGAAGCCGTGCGCTTCGAGGTTGACCGGGCTGGTGACGCCGGAGCCGCCGATGACCGCCCGTTCGACCGGAGCGGGAGAGACAGCGCGCGGGCTGGCAACCTGGGAGAATTCCAGGCGCACGCGGTTCGGACCGCGCCGCGTGGCCTCGGCCGGCGCCTTCACCTCGACGGTCTGCCAGCCTGGCGCGAGCGCATGGTCGTGCAGCAGCCGCACACCGTTGATGGCGACGCTCAGTTTCTGCACCGGCGCGCCCGGATAGCTGAGCGGCGCGATGGCGAGGCGCAGGGTGACGCCTTTCG
>CAYRFV010000451.1:0-3351 GCA_964423545.1 uncultured Anaerolineales bacterium
ACGGTTCACGTCCGCAGTGGGACGTGATCCTGGTGAATATCTTGCCGCACATCATCATCGGTCTGCTGGAAGCCGGGCTGCATGCCTATCTGGCGCCCGGTGGCCGGATGGTTCTGGCAGGAATCATCGAGGCACGCGAGCCGGAAGTGCGGGCCGCGCTGGCTGGCCATCACCTGGCCGTCGAGTGGCGCTCCGTTGCGGGGGACTGGGTCGCGTTGGTCGTCCGGCGCAGCCGGCGCGGCGTCGACCGGCGCGACTAGGCGACTACCTAGCCGAAGGCGCACAGGAAGACACAGTCCGACTAGAGACCGAGTGGGTGAGTCTCCGGAGCAGGCCGCCATGCGACAGCCCTACCCCATCCTGGAATCTGATCCGGCCCCGGAAGGGATCATCGAGCCGCGGAAGCTCATCGAGCCGATCGGCGCGCCCGAACACTGCGTCGTTTGCTTCTTCCAGGAAGTGATCGCTGGACTGGCCGCTCAAGGGCGGCTGATTCTGATCTCGACGCGCAAGAGCGAGATCGGGGCGCATCCGGTCTATCAGATGGAGGTGGATGGCCGGCGGCTCGCGCTTTTCCACCCCGGCGTCGGCGCGCCCCTGGCCGCAGATCTGCTGGATGAGGTGATCCCATTGGGTTGTTGTTTGACCGTCGAGATGGAGGCGGCCGCTTTCTCTGCGGTGGCGCAGTTCCGGGATGTGCTCTTTGCTCAGTTGCTCTACGGCGGTGACGACGTGAGCGGCGAGGTATGGGACCATCGCGACTACGCCTCGCGCCTGACCGTGCGCGAGAAGCTCTTCTGGCTTGCCGCAGAGGCATGCCTGCTCCTGTAGCCCATCATGCACCGTTTTTTTGTGTCCGCAGAGGCTTTCGAGCGACAACCGATCGTGTTGGTCGCCAGCCAAGCGCACCAGGTGCGGCGCGTCCTGCGCATGCGGCTCGGCGAGCGAGCGGTGCTTCTCAACGGCCGCGGCGCAGCGTGCGAGGGTCTGCTGATCGCGGTCACCGATGCCGATGTGCGCTTCCAGGCTCTGCGGCGTTGGCAGGAGGAGAGTGAGCCGCGCACGCAGATCGTGCTCGTTCAGGCAGTGCTCAAGGGCGAGCGGTTCGGTTGGGTGCTGCAGAAAGGCACGGAGGTCGGCGTCAGCGCGTTTGTGCCGCTGATCTGCGAGCGCAACGTCGTCGATGATATGGAAGCCGTCGATGATAAGCGGGAACGGTGGGAACGGATTATCCAAGAGGCAGCCGAGCAGAGCGGCCGTGCTTTCCTGCCGCAGTTGCTGCCCGCGCAGCTGTTCCCGCAGGCCATCCAACCCGGCTCGTGGCCCGCCGCCGGCGCGTTATCGCCTCTACGTCTGGTGCTGTGGGAAGGCGAGGAGCAGGCAAGCCTGGGGGATGCCCTGGACGGCTGTAACTTCGATGCGGGCATGCGCATCCTAGTTTTTGTCGGCCCGGAGGGCGGTTTCACGGCAGAAGAAGTGCAGTTGGCTCGCAGCTACGGCGTCCGCACGGTGACGCTTGGGCCACGCGTGCTGCGCGCCGAGACGGCGGGGATCGTGGCCGCAGCCGTGGTCCTGCACGAAGCTGGCGAGTTGCGGCCGCACAGGACGATCGAGTGACCTTTGACAGTCAGGAAGGGAACGCGCAAACATGGTGGATGGATTGAATCTTAATCTCGGCCTCGGTGGGGAGACGCCGGAGATCGAACAGGATGGGGGACCGACGCCGCGCCCCGACGTCGAGAATGTCATCATCATCGGCAGCGGACCGGCCGGCTGGTCCGCCGCGATCTACGCCGCACGCGCCGACCTGCGGCCGCTTCTCATCACCGGCAATGAGATGGGTGGCCAGATTGCCCTGACCACTGAAGTGGAAAACTTCCCTGGCTTTGACTCGATCACCGGGCCCGAGTTGGTGGAGAGGATGCAGCACCAGGCGGAACGCTTCGATACCGAGGTTCTCGTCGACTACGTGACGGAGATCGACGTGAACGGACCGCCGTTCACGGTCAGAACTGCTAATGGACAAGTCTTCAGGTCCAAGTCGATCATCGTCGCCACGGGCGCGTCGCCGCGACGGCTGGGCGTGCCCAACGAGGAGCGTTTGACCGGCCGCGGGGTGAGCTACTGTGCGACGTGCGACGGCTTTTTCTTCCGCGGCAAGGACATTGTTGTGGTGGGTGGCGGCGACAGTGCGCTGCAAGAGGGCCTCTTCCTGACCAAGTTCGGATCGAAAGTGCGCATCGTTCACCGCCGCGACCAGTTGCGCGCCGGCGCAACGCTCCAGCGGAGGGCGCGCGAGAATCCGAAGATCGAGTTTGTCTGGAACTCCGTTGTGGAGAGGATCGACGGGACGGCGAAGGTCGAGTCGATCACACTCAAGAACCTCATCACCGGCGAGGAATCCAAGACGCCGACCGATGGCGTGTTTGTCTATATCGGCCACCTGCCAAATAACGAGCTCTTTGTGGGCAAGCTAGCGATGGATGATGAAGGGTATCTGATCACCGATAGGTTGATGCGCACGAGCGTCCCGGGCATCTTCGCCGCCGGCGAGATTCAAGATCATCGGTTCAAGCAGGCGGCGACCTCGGCCGGTCAGGGGGTGGCTGCGGCGCTTGAGGTCGAGAAGTTTCTGGCCGACCTCGAAGACCGCGCCTATCCCGGGACCCGTTGATGCTGACGCCGGCCCGGCTCGAATCGTACATGCGCAATGCGGCGGCGCTCGGCCGAGAGGTTGTCGAGACGCCGCCGTTCCTTTGCCTCTTCAGTCCGCACGATCCCCTGCGTTTCTTCAACTACGCCAAACCGTTGGAGCCGGTGGGATCGGATCCGGACGGCCTCGCCGCGTCGCTGGCGGCGCTGCGTGCGGCGTTTCGCGCGCGCGAGCGAATGCCCCGATTTGAGTTCATCGAGGAGTTTGCGCCTCACTTGGGGCCGGCGCTGGAGGCGGCCGGCTTCAGCCTCGAAGCGCGCTACCCGCTGCTGGTGTGCACGCCGGAGACGCTGCGTCCGGTCCAGTCGATCTCCGGTCTGGTCATCACGATGTTGACGGCCGACTCGCCGGTCGAGGATCTGCTGGGGTGCTTGAGTGTTCAGCAGGCGAGCTTCGGCGAGATCGCCGGCAATCCCCCGACGCTGGGCGACGTGGATGTCCTGCGCGAGAATCTGGCTCGCGACGCCGCGTTTCTGGCGCGGCTTGGGGGCGTGCCGGTGGGCGCAGGGATGTACACTGCACCGCTCGACGGCCTGGCCGAACTGGTCGGCCTGGCCACGCTGGAGGCGTATCGCCGCCGCGGCATCGGTGCAGCGATCACTGCGGCCGCCACCGCTCACGCGTTCTTGCACGGGGTT
>CAYRFV010000452.1:0-3340 GCA_964423545.1 uncultured Anaerolineales bacterium
ACAGGGTGCTGTGGGTCATTGCCCTGATACTCAAAGTGCTCGCCTGGGTCTGCCTGGCAATAGCGGGCGTGGGAGCGCTCTTTGGAGTCCCTTCGCTGTTGTCCGCGCTCGGCCGCGGCGCCCCCTGGTACGAGGTTCTGCCATTGGGGCTGATGATGGCCGCGCCGATCTTCGGCATCGTTTGGTTCGTGCAGCTCTTTGCCTTCGGAAGCATCCTGTCCCTGCTGATCGATATCGAGGCAAACACCAGCGCGCTGGCCAAGCCACCCCAGTAGGCTGGCGGCCGTCGCGTGGGGTATCCCGTAGCGCACTTTCTGCGGATCTGCAGGAGGTGCGCTTGTGCTTGCTGGCGCACCCAGGCGCAGCGAGGCATGCGTGGTGAGGCCCACTGCGAAAAATCGCGAGCCGGATTTGACACACCGCGCCGCCAAACGTATAATGTGCTCCGTTCGGCGAGGCGGATTCGTCTAGAGGCCCAGGATATCGCCCTCTCAAGGCGGAGACACGGGTTCGAATCCCGTATCCGCTACCAGCCACAGACGGCCCCGGAGACACAGTTTCCGGGGCGCTTTTTTTGGTGTGGGCGCGAGTCTCATGGGTGATGAACTGACCTACACGGAAGACCGTCACGAAGTCATGGAGCGCTTCGTCAAGGAGCGCGGTCGCGCCGACCGACAGGACCTGCTTGCGCGCCTCTGGGGCAAGAGCGGCGACCTGTTGCCGTTCGAAACTCTGACGCGCATCCTGCAGGAGCGCCAGCAGATCGAGCGGTCCGGGGCGGAGATGATCCCGCTCGAGAAGATCGTCGGCAGCGTGGGCCGCTACCGCGACTTCACGCGCGACTTCCGGCCGCGCGAGCGCGTGTCGGCCGATCGTTGGGTTCGGGTGTTTCGGGCCATGACGAGCCTGGAAGGGGTCCCGCCCATCGAAGTCTACAAGCTGGGGGACGTCTACTTCGTTTCCGATGGCAACCATCGCGTGTCGGCAGCGCGAGCCAACGGCTTCGACAAGATCGAGGCCCGGGTCACCGAGATCCCTATCGATGCGGGGCTGGCGCCGGGCGATACGCTGGACCAGGCGATCATCAAGGCCGAGCGCACCCGATTCCTGGTCGATACCGGCCTGGGGCAACGCTTCGATCACGTCGATGACATCCGGTTCACGAAGCCGGGCGGATACCCGAAGCTGCTGGAGCACATTCAGGTGCACCGCTACTTCATGGCGTTGGACCATCCGTGGCGCGGCGAGATCAGCTTCGAGGATGCCGCTGCCGACTGGTACACCGAGGTCTTTCGGCCGATCGTCGCGGCGGTCCAGCAGCGCAATCTGCTCCAGCAGTTCCCGGATTCCACGGCCGCCGACCTGTACGTCTGGGTGTCGGGACAGATCATGGCGCTGGAAGCGCAGTACGGCGAGAAAATCGGCCCCGAAGCCGCAGTGGCCGCCCTCGAGCGAGAGAGCGGATCAACCTGGCAGCGGGCGTTCCGCGACGTATGGCGCACCCTGGCTGAGATCGGTGACGCGCTGGTCGGCTCGGACGCTGGCATCCCCGAGTGGGCCGATCAGACGCTGGAATGGGGGGACTTCCGACCACCCCCGACCTACACCCTTCAGGAACGGAATGATGCGTGACGCCACCACTCGGCTGCTGTTGATCCGGCATGGCCACAACGATTACCTGGACACAAGACGCCTGGCGGGACGCACGCCAGGCGTTCACCTCAACGATCGGGGCCGCGGCCAGGCCCAGGCGTTGGCCATCCGCCTGGCAGGCGTGTCGCTTGCGGCCGTCTACAGCAGCCCGCTGGAGCGGGCGATGGAGACGGCCGGACCGGTCGCCGCCTCGCACGGACTTGCGATCCGAACCGTCGACGATCTGATCGAGACGGACTGCGGTGAATGGACCGGGCAGGCGCTCGACGAGTTGGCTAAGACCGATATCTGGCCCAGGATCCAGCACTATCCGAGCGGTACAGCGCACCCCGGGGGTGAGAGCATCACGGCGGTGCAGGCGCGCATGGTGCGGGGATTGAATGCCATCGCCGCGGCGCACCCCGGCGAGACCGTCGTGGTCGTCTCGCACTCCGATCCGCTCAAAGCAGCGCTGGCGCACTACACAGGCCTGCATCTTGACCTGTTTCAGCGGCTGGTCATCGACCCGGCGTCGGTGAGCGAGCTGGCGCTCACCGCGCAGGGACCGCGACTGATTCGCTGCAACGACACGTCCCATATCCCATGACGCAAAGCCTTGCGGAGACAGGCATGACCTACTACGACGATGAGTTTCACCCGGTTGCTCGCATCACCACGGGCGCGGTCGGCGATCCTGGCCGGCGCATCTTCATCCTGCAGGCGCGGTGGAAAGGTGAGATTGTCTCATGGGTGATCGAGAAGGAACAGGCGCTGGCGCTGAGCCGCAACATCCCCAGACTGCTCGACGACATCCGAGACGAGTACCCGGAGCTCGGCGAACCGCTGGTGGCAGCGGAGCCGAATCTGGAGCTGAGCGAGCCGCTGAAGCCGGAGTTTCGCGTCGGCAGCATCGGCCTGGGGTACGACCGCCTGCATGACCTGGTCATTCTGGCGTTGCAGGACGCCGATGCCGAGGATGACGATGCGGTTGCCGAGCCAGCTGAAGCCAACGGCGCCGTCCAGGTGCTAACGACGCGCGGGCAAGCGCTGCTGCTGGGCCGCCAGGCGGAAGCTGCCGTTGCCGCAGGCCGGCCGCTCTGTCCAAACTGCGGTGAACCGATCGATGACTTCGGCCACTTCTGCTTCATCGCGATGCGGCGCCGCATGGGCAGCGAAGACTACCTGCAATGACGCGGGCCGCGCAGCCGCTCCAGCCGCCGTTTCACCCGGCAGAGGACGAGCTGCTGGAGTTGATGCGCGTCGGCGAGCTGACGTTGGAGGGCCTCATCCCGTGGAGCTCCAACTACACGTTCCTGGGACGGATCGGCGGACGGATCGGCGATGGTTCGGAGCATACCCTGGTGATCTACAAGCCGATCCGTGGGGAACAGCCACTCTGGGATTTCGCGCGCGGCACGTTGGCCCGGCGGGAGACCGCCGCCTATCTTGTCAGTAGAGCCTTGCACTGGAACCTGGTGCCGCCGACACTGCTCCGCCGGGGTCCGCATGGCCAGGGCTCGGTGCAGCTCTATGTCGAGGTCGATCAGAACGCGCACTACTTCACCTTCGAGAAGGACGCGGCCTACCGCACCGCGCTGCAGGCGCTGGCGCTGTTCGATGTCGTCACCAACAACGCCGACCGGAAGGCCGGACACTGCCTGGCGATCGAGCCTGGCCGCCTCCTGGCCATCGACCAGGGCCTCTGTTT
>CAYRFV010000453.1:0-3325 GCA_964423545.1 uncultured Anaerolineales bacterium
TCGCCTACCGCCTCTACACCCTGTGCGAGCGCAAGAAGCGCGCGGCCGAGGCGCTGGCCTACAATGGCCTCGTCCAGAGCTGGCCCGAGATCGCCCGGCTGGCGCGTGATGCGAGCAGGAAGACACAGAATGAGCAGTTGATTCTGATGCAGGAGAACGAGGAGTAAGCGATGGCGATCACCAATCATGAACGTGTCGGGAAGGGGCTGGAGCTGCTGCGGCAGGGGCTAGCGCCTTTCGTCGAGCGCGAGGTACAGGAGAAGATTCGCAGCCAGGCAGTGAGTATGGCTTCCTTGCGCCGCTTTGTCGAGGATCCTCTGCTCGAGAATAGGCCGATTGCCGACTGGGATGCGGGCAGCCTGCTCAAGCTGATGTGGGAGACCTGGAACGAGGTCTTCCACATCACCCTGGGCTATGCCGAGCGCAGCCTGGTGAGCGAATTACGGACGTGGCGCAACAAGTGGGCGCACCAGGAGCCGTTCTCCAGCGACGACGCCGACCGCGCGCTCGACTCGATGGCGCGTCTCCTTACCGCCGTCTCGTCCCCGCAGGCCGACGAGGTCAACCGGATGAAGCAGGAGCTGCGCCGGCTTACCTTCGATGAGCAGGTGCGCAGCGAGAAACGCAAGGTCGGCGGCTCGCTGATTGAGGCAGCGGCAGCCGGCTCCCTCACGCCCTGGCGCGAGGTCGTCACCCCGCACGCCGACGTGGCGAGCGGGCGTTACCAGCAGGCGGAGTTCGCCGCTGACCTGTGGCAGGTGCATCTGGGCGAGGGGTCGGACGAGTACCGCAATCCACAGGAGTTCTTCCGCCGCACCTACCTGACCGAGAGCCTGAAACGCCTGCTCATTCGGGGCGTGCAGCGGCTGGCTGGCACGGGCGGCGACCCGGTGGTGCAGCTCCAGACCAACTTCGGCGGCGGCAAGACCCACTCGATGCTGGCGCTCTATCACCTCTTCTCGGGAGTCAACCCGTCCGAGCTGCTAGGCGTGGATGCGGTGATGGCCGATGCAGAGGTGACGCAGCTGCCGAAGGCGCGGCGCGTGGTGCTGGTGGGCAACAAGATCTCACCGGGCAATCCGGTCACCAAGCCTGACGGGACGGTGGTGCGCACGCTCTGGGGCGAGCTGGCGTACCAACTCGGGGGCAGCGAGGCGTATGCGCGTATCGCCAGGGACGACGAGCGCGCCACCAGTCCCGGCGACGCGCTGCGCGAGCTGTTCAAGGAGTACGGTCCCTGCCTCATCCTGATTGACGAGTGGGTCGCCTACGCCCGCCAGCTTCATGACGAGGGCGACCTGCCGGCCGGCAGCTTCGAGACCCAGTTCTCTTTTGCGCAGGCGCTCACCGAGTCGGCCAAGCTCGCGGGCAACTGTCTGCTCGTCATCTCGCTCCCCGCGTCGGACACGCAGGGTTCGCCGCATGTGTCCGCCGATGACGTGGAGGTGGGCGGCCTCCGCGGGCGCGAAGCGCTGGATCGCCTGCGTAATGTGGTCGGGCGGCTCGAGTCGTCGTGGCGCCCGGCAACCGCTGAAGAGGGCTTCGAGATCGTGCGGCGGCGGCTGTTTGAGCCGCTTGCCGGGCCGGAGGCCTTCAAGCAGCGCGACGTAACCGCGCGGGCGTTTGCCGACCTCTATCGCGCTCAGAGAGACGAGTTCCCGTCCGAATGCCGCAGCGGCGACTACGAGAGACGGATCCAGGCAGCCTATCCGATCCATCCGGAGATATTCGATCGGCTCTATACGGACTGGTCGTCGCTGGTGAAATTTCAGCGCACGCGCGGCGTGCTGCGCCTGATGGCGGCGGTGATCCACAGTCTCTGGGAGAAGGGTGACCGCAACCCGCTGATCTTGCCCTCAACGATTCCCCTCGACGACTCGCGGGTGCAGTTCGAGCTCACGCGCTATCTGTCCGACAACTGGGCGCCGATCCTTGAGAAGGATGTAGATGGACCGTACGCGCTCCCGCTAAAGATCGACCGCGAGGTGCCCAACCTCGGCAAGCTGCATGCGACGCGGCGCGTGGCGCGCACGATCTTTCTTGGTTCGGCACCGACAACGGCGGCCGCGCATCACGGGCTGGAAGACCTGCGCGTGAAGCTGGGCTGCGTGATGCCGGGCGAGTCGCCGGCGGTCTTCGGCGATGCGCTGCGACGGCTGGCAAGGGAGGCAACCTACCTGTATCCGGATGGTCAGCGCTACTGGTACGCAACGCAGCCCACGGTCACCAAGCTCGCGGAGGACCGCGCGGAACAGCTCAAGCGCGACCCGGACAAGGTTCACGCAGAAATCGAACAGCGCGTTCGCGCCGACCTGAAGAACGCGGGTGACTTCCCGCGCGTGCACCCGCTGCCGCGCACGGGCGCCGACGTCTCCGACGAACTGAACGCGCGACTGGTCGTGCTGCCGCCGGAGTTCCCGTACAGCAAGGAGAAAGGCAACCCTGCGGAGGAAGCCGCGCGAAATATCCTCGCGTTTCGGGGCAATGCGCCGCGCCTGTACCAGAACGCGCTGGTCTTCCTGGTCGCAGACAGGCAGCGCCTGCAGGATCTCGACGAGGCAGCCCGCTGGTTCCTGGCGTGGCAAACGATCCTGGACGAGAAGGAGAGGCTCAATCTCGATCCGAATCAGGTGCGACAGGCTGAGTTACAGAAGCAGCAAGCGGACAGCGTTGTGACGGCGCGGCTCCCGGAGACCTACCAGTGGCTGCTCATACCGGTCCAGGCGAAACCTGAGGAACCGATCTCGTGGCAGGCGATGAAGCTCTCAGGAAATGAGCCGCTCGCCGTGCGCGCCGGTAAGAGACTCAGGAACGAAGAACATCTGGTGATGAGCCTCGGTTCAACCATCCTGCGCAAGCATCTGGACGAGGTGCCGCTATGGCGGGGCGACCATGTGGCTGTTAAGCAGCTCGTGGAGGATTTTGCGCGCTACCTCTACCTGCCACGCCTCACCAGCCCCGAGGTGCTCGTCAAGGCCATCTACGACGGTGTGGCGCTGCTCACGTGGCATTCGGACACTTTCGCCTATGCCGAAAGCTACGATGAGGCGGAGGCGCGGTATCGGGGTCTGCGTGGCGGGCAAGTGGTGTCGCTTGCGTCCGACAGCACGGGCCTGCTGGTCAAGCCGGACGTGGCGCGGCGGCAGATGGATGCCGAAGCGCACATTGTGGCCAGAGCGAACGGTGCAGGTACTGAGACCGTCACGGGCACTGGAGCACCCGGGGCTGGTGACGCTTCTTCCGGAGCTGCTGAACCCGCCATCAATGACATGCCTGCGAAGGCAGCGCCGCGGCGGTTCCATGGCACGGTGCGGCTCGATCCCGC
>CAYRFV010000454.1:0-3324 GCA_964423545.1 uncultured Anaerolineales bacterium
CGCACGCGGTAGGCGACCGGGTTGCCGCTCGGACTGGCGAGCGCGGCTTCAATTCTCGTGCCCGGCAGGAAGCCGAGGTCGAGAAAGCGGCGCCGCTCTGCCCCACGGCTGGTCGGCGCGATGCCTGTGACGACCGCGGCTTGCCCGGGTCTGAGGACGCTCAAGCGCCGCACGGATTGCGCGTGCGGCGAGATCCCCTCGCCCTCATCCAGGCGCACGACGCTGACATTTGTGGCGAGCAGCGGCGCCAGGACATGCTCGTCGCCGTCCGCCCAGAACCGGATGCGCTCCGGAGTGACCTCCAGCACCCGGATCTCCATTCCCGGGGCCAAACCTTCCGCCACCAGTTGGGCGTACACCGCCGGGGGCTCATCTTCCAGGTGCACGATGTGCCCGGCGTCGCCCACGGCCAGGTCAGGCAGTGCTCGCCGCTCGGCTGCGCCGGTCTCGCCCCCGGCGGTGGGAATCGGATCACCGTGAGGATCATGAGTCGGATTGTTCAGCCGCACTGAAAGCGCTGCCACTTCGGCCGCAGAGAGCAGATGCTCCTGGCGGTGTGCGCGGTCATGCCATTCGCTTGCCCCGTAACCGGTCTCTTCGGCCAGGTGCCGCTCCCACAGGCGGTGCGCCCGGATCACATGCAGGGCGTGTCTCGTCCCATCCGGGGTCAGGCAGATGGAGTCAGCGCCCAACACCAGCAGCTGGCGCTCCGCCATCTTCGCCAGCAGGCTGGTCGCCTGCCCATCGGAGATGCGCAGCGCAGCAGCCAGGCCCACGCGAGTGGAGCAATGTCCTTCGAGTTGTTCTTCGTACAGATGCTTCAGCCCATCCTCGATGAGCACGCGTTCGGTCGTCTGCCGCGTTCGCTGGGAACGCCAATAGAGCCCCCTTTCCGGCCAAAAGATGAAGGCCAGGATGCCGGCGATCGCGGCCAGACCAATCAGGAGCAACAAGGGTTGAGGCATTTCAACGTTCCTTTCACGCGAGCTCCGCCGCAGTGGCAGTCACGTCCGCGGCGGTGCGGGCAGGGTAGCTGTCACCCTGCACCGGTTGCACCCAGACCCGGCGTGTGACGCCCGGGCCCAGTGAGCGCATGCGACCGGCGACCCGAAAGTCGATCGGTCCATCGAAAGGCGCCGCCTCCACAGCCACCATTTCGGCGCCCGGGACGAGACCCAACTCGGCCAGGTAGCGCAGAAACGACGCCTCCTCGTCATCCACTTCGCTCACGATTCCGGCCTGCTGGATTGGCAGGTCAGCGAGCGCGATCTGGGTCGGCTCGTTGATCGCGCCGTCGGCGGTGGGAATCGGGCTGCCATGCGGACAAGTGGCCGGGTGGCCCAGGAACGCATCCAGGCGGTCCACCAGAAGGCCGGACATCGCGTGTTCGAGCTTGTGA
Source organism: uncultured Anaerolineales bacterium (assembly GCA_964423545.1). Lineage (GTDB taxonomy): Bacteria > Chloroflexota > Anaerolineae > CG2-30-64-16 > CG2-30-64-16 > JALOOE01. Next base: position 1,400 of record CAYRFV010000454.1, read on the forward strand.
GCCTCGGCGTGCACCTGGTCCCACGAAAAACCCAGGGCATCCACCAGGAAACGCTCGATCACGCGGTGGTGACGGATGACTGACAGGGCGGCGCGGCGACCTTCGCGAGTCAGGGCCCCTGCGCCATAGGGGGTGTAGACGACCAGCTCCATTGCGGAGAGTCGCCTGAGCATCCCGGTCACGGATGCAGGTTGCACGCCCAGACGGACGGCCAGGCCGGAGGTAGTCACCTTCTCACAGGCGCGCTCCATTTCGTACATCGCCTTCAAGTAGTCCTCGATGGCAGGGCTTGGCATTCGGCGCTCCGAAATCCAGATTTAGGTTAGACTAAATATCAGCGCCATTATACAGAGACTGAAGTCTGGCTGTCAAATCGCGCCATGCCGCCCTGCCACCTGTCCATCTGACCAGTCTCGGGCTCTCCTCTCGGTGAGGGTGTTCCTGGCCGCTTCGGTGTACAAACTACCACGGACCATTGATGCACGCGCACGCGCAGATCGCCGCGCCGAGATCCGGCTGACCCTTGCTCTGGGCCTGACCATCCTCAGCCCTTACTATCGCGGGTTCGTGGAGGGCCCGAACCTGTGGGGACATGAGCGGGTGTGGATGTGGTTTATCCCCAGCTCTGGGAGGTGGGCTTCCGGGTGCAAGCCACGAAGCTGGCCGTGCCGGTCTGTTTTCTCATCGGACGTCACGACATCAACGCACCGACCGTGCTGACCGAGCAGTACCACGCGATTCTCGACGCTCCGCACAAGGAGATCGTCTGGTTCGAGCGCTCTGGGCACAATCCCTGGGTGACGGAGTCCGATCGCTTTGTGCAGGTGATGGTCGAGACGGTGCTGGGGCAGACGCAGCGATGAACGTGCCCACGATTTCGCATGCGGCACTGCACGACGACTGCGCCTCGGAGTACGATGCACAAGTGCAGGCCTACGACTGCCACATGATGCGTTCGTGCGCCGAAAGGCTCAAAGGTGCTTCGTCGGCGACGACCTCTTCATGCTTTGGGTCGTCGGCAAGTCTGGTTAGCACTGCCTATTACGGAGCTGCGACACCCGAGCAGAGGTCCGCATGCAACACACCGGGACGGCAATCCGTACTGGATAGAGAAGCGCTCTTCGGACAGCGCGTGAAAGGCGCTGTCCGGCCAAGAAAGGAAAGGCCTTGACCATGACTCAACTTCTGATCGCTACTGCCAACACCTTGCACGCTCTGGCTACCGTCGTCTTCGTCGGCTACTACCTCCTCCTCTCCCTGCTCTACCTGCCAGTCCTGGCCAAACCGGAGGCGGGTGGGGGCGCGGCGCTCGGTGAGATCTCGAGGCGCAGCCGGGCGTGGCTGTACGTCTCCCTGGTCATCTTCGCCCTCACCGGCGTCTATCTCACGCTCGCGGATCCGAGCTATCTGGGGATCGGCCAGTTCACCAACTCATGGGCGGTATTGATGCTGGTGAAGCACATCGTGATCCTCGTCATGGTCGCCCTGGGGTTCTGGTACAACTTCATCCAGCGGGTCGGCCAGAGCCTGCGCTCGCACCCCACTGACACGCAGCAGATGGCCCACTTCCGTCGCTACTGCACGGCCATGACGATCGGCGGTATCCTCGTTCTGGTCCTGACAGCGTTCGCCCAAGCTGCTTAGGCTGAGCTCCAACACCAGGCCGATCGCTTCACGCCCTCGCGCTATGCGAGGGCGTCCCCGTTTCGCGGTCGGCGTCAGTAACTTGCGACCGGCATCTGCCGGACGAAACGCCTCTCGGTAAGCTCGCGCAGAACGAAGTCAGCCCCATCGGCGCGGGCAATCTGAATGCCGGAATCGCGGCCGATGTAGCCCACGCGGTATCTGCCCGTGTGCGGGCCATCTGTCAGCCGTGGGTAGCGCACGATGGTCCAGTCGAGATCGGTCGCGCGGATCACATGGAT
>CAYRFV010000455.1:0-3303 GCA_964423545.1 uncultured Anaerolineales bacterium
GACCGCGGCGAAGTTGGCGCAGGAGCTGGAAGTCTCCGAGCGAACCATCTACCGCGACATCGATGCGCTCAGTTCCGCCGGCGTGCCGGTTTACGGCGAGGCAGGGCGGGGCGGCGGCTACGCTCTATTGGACAGCTACCGCACCAACTTGACGGGCTTAACGGAAGGGGAGGTGCGAGCGATCGCCATGCTCAGCATCCCCAAGCCGTTGGCCGACCTGGGCATCGCCTCCGAGCTGGGGTCCGCACTGCGCAAGCTGGCTGCTGCGCTCCCCAACGCTCGCCGCGACGATGACCAGCGCGTGCGTCAGCGTTTCCTGCTCGATGCGGTGGAATGGGGTCAGGCCGAGGAGTCGACGCCGCACCTGGCGACCGTACACCAGGCGGTGTGGGAGGATCGCAAGCTGCGCATCGCCTACCGCATTCCCCCGCTGGCCGTCCAGGTTGAACAGACCGTGGAGCCGTATGGGCTGGTGGCGAAAGCAGGGGACTGGCGCCTGGTCTATGCGGTGACCTTCGCAGGGGCGAGGCACTCCGGCGCGCTGCGCGTGCAGCGCGTGGCTGCGCTGCTCAGCGCACGTTTGACCGGGGAACGCTTCGAGCGGCCGGCCGATTTCGACCTGACGGCCTTTTGGCGGGAATGGTGCGCGGCGCAAGAGGCCAGTCGATTTCGCTATGTGATCACCGTCCGGGTGGCGCCGAGCTTCGTGCTGGAGCTGCCGGCCCATTTCGGCGATTCCGTTCGGGAGGAGATCGCACGCGCAGGCCCGCCAGACGCGGAGGGATGGCTCACCCTGCAACTCGCTTTCGGGTCGCTCGAAGCGGCGCGAGCGCGCGTTCTGGGCTTTGGTCGGGGCGTCGAAGTGCTGGAGCCGTGGGCGCTGCGTCGCAGCATCCAAGACTATGCGGAGCAGATCGTGGCGCAGTATGCGCGCTGAGACGGCAGTGACGTCCAACCGATACCCGATCACTATCCATCTGTCCAGTCTCCGAACTCGCCAGTTGGACGATGCTTTGGAGTGAGCCTGGCCTTATTCTGACCTTGTCTGCTCCAGCGGGATGTTGGGGCAGGAGAAGAACCGGGTGAGCAGATTCGGCGCCGGGTTCTCTGTCGCACGAAGCCCGGATGAAGGAGACCCCGATGCGGTGCCTCACGTTCCTGTCGGTCCTCGCCACAACCGGTTTGATGGCTTACGGCGCTGCTGCATCCGCGCCAATCAGGTCAGCGCCGCCCAGGAGCATCTACCGAATCAACGACGTGACGGTCATTGATGTGGAGAGCGGCATTCCTGTTGCCGGCCGGACCGTCCTGGTTGTTGAGGATCGGATCGCTCGGATCGGCGCCCCGGAAGAGGTCGGCAGCGCCGCAGGCGCCCTTCCTGTCGATGGTCGCGGGCTCTATCTGATTCCTGGCCTGGTCGACGCTCATGTGCACTACCTCGACGCGCCGGTTTTCAACCGCCTGATGGTGGCCAACGGTGTCGTGCTCGTCAGGGACATGGGCATGCCGACGGAGCATATCCTGAGCCTAAGGGAACAACTGCACCGCGGCGAGATGCTGGGGCCTGAGATGATCGTCACCGGCGCGATGCTTGATGGATCTCCGCCCTTGATTCCATCCATCTCAGTAGGCATCAAGACGCCTGAGGATGGTCGGGCCTTAGTGCGCGAGCATGCGATGGCCGGTGTGGACATGATCAAGGTGTACAGCGGCCTGGATAAGGGGGCGTTCCTGGCAATCGCCGAGGAGGCGCACCTACATGGGCTGAGAGTCGTCGGCCACGTCCCGGATGCGGTCTACCTCGAAGACGCCGCTGCGGCGGGCCTATGCAGCAGTGAGCATTGGTTCGGCTTCGAGAAAGTGATCGGCAAGCTATTGGGGAAACCGGTCAAGCTCACCTATGCTGGTATGGGGTCGGAAGCGGGCTATCTGCAGCGGCTTGACGAGGTTGACTCGGTGGCGTTGCGGGCCGTCTATCGGCGGCTACGGTCGACCGGCTTGACGGTTGTTCCGACGGTGGTCGTGTATAGGAACTTCCCGAGTATCGACGCGTTCGAGGCCAGGAGCCTGCCCGGAAGTGAATACATCTCCCCGGGTGTACTGTCCATCTGGAAGTCGCAGTGGTCGGGACAGGGCGAGCTGCCGGATTTTGTCTGGCGAAGCTGGGCGCGGATGGTCAGACAGCTGAGCGAAGCCGCGGTGCCGCTGCTGGTGGGGACCGATCTATCGGTTCCAGGCATCATCCCGGGCTATGCCGTGCACGAGGAGATGGCGATCTGGCAGGAGGCGGGTATACCGGCCTCGGACGTGCTGCGCAGTGCGACTATCTTGCCGGCGCGGTTCATGGGCTTGGGGCACCGCCTCGGGAGCGTCAGCGAGGGGAAGACGGCTTCCCTGGTCCTCGTTCGGGCGAATCCGCTGGATGACATCCGCAACGCGCGCCAGATTGAGGGGGTCTTTCTGCGAGGACGATACTTCAGCCGGGGAGATCTGGATCGGTTGCTTGATGAGGCAAAGGATCTGGCCCGGCATTCAGCGCCCTGAGCGTGCACCCTTCGCCCTCGCTGCGCATGATGCCCGAGATAAGTGCAGAGAGCGCCCTGCAGCCTGAACTGGGTCGTCGCTTGGGCCTGGGCCTGTCGCTGCGGCGCCCGTTCATCAGGAGGTCCCAAATGGATGCCAGCCTTTCAACGCGGCCCGGCTTGGCGCGAACCGTCTACGTGCGCGCGCTGTTGGCGATTCCGACCTTGTGGGCGATTCTCTTTATCCCCGCCGGCACGCTTGACTACTGGGAGGCCTGGGTGTACCTGGCCATCCTGCTGCTCCCGATGTTCTTCGTATTTCGCTATCTGCTCAAGCACAGCCCGCAGCTTCTGGAGCGCCGGATGCAGATGCGCGAGCGAGAGCTCGCCCAGAGGCGCATCGTTGCGCTCTCCTTCCTCTACTTTGCTGTAGCTTTCACTTTACCAGGCTTCGATCGACGATGGGGTTGGTCAGATGTGCCGATATGGGTGGTGATCGTCGCAGACTTGGTGGTGCTGCTGGGCTACGGCTTCTTCGTGCTGGTCCTGCGGGAGAATCAGTACGCCTCGCGCACCATCCAGGTCGAACAGAGCCAGCGAGTCATCAGCTCCGGGCCCTACGCGTTGGTGCGTCACCCGATGTACCTGGGTGTCAGCCTGATGTACCTGGCTTCGCCGCTCGCCTTGGGCTCCTATTGGGCGCTGCTTCCGGCGCTGTTGATTGTTCCGATCCTGATCGCGCGGATCACCCATGAAGAGGAGGTGCTGGAGCGGGAGCTGG
>CAYRFV010000456.1:0-2847 GCA_964423545.1 uncultured Anaerolineales bacterium
AGACACCCCGGCGGCAGACCCCAGCAGACACAGCAGCGCAACCCCGAACCTTCGCGGACTCATCCCGGCCCGATCCCCCGTCTCCCCTCTGAGCGACACGTACCCTATTGTACCACCGGGACAGCCGGGACTGCAAGCGGCGGCCGGATCGCGCCGTGGCTCAGACACTGGGGAGGGGTAGGAGGCGGTAGCCGTGCCAGCAGGCGGTAGGCGCGGTTGAGCTATGGTCGTGGAGGGTGCAGAGAGGCAGGATTGGGGCCGGCGTGGCGGTGAGCGGCGATGCTGGCGCCGATTTGCGGAACGCCCGAGGCCCAGCGCAGGTGCGGGATGGCCGGCTGCTCAACGGCAGGAGGGTCTATAGGAGCGGCCGGGGATTGCTCAGGGCGGCACTGAGGTCGTTGTGCAGCTGTCGGCATTTCTGGCCGATTTTCTGTCGTGCTTCCTCGGAGAGTCCCACGGTCATCAGTTCCATGAATTCCACGGATGTGAACAACCCATAGTGATTCTGCCAGTACACGATGGTGTAGTTGTTGGCCGGCAGGAGTTGTCGGCGGATGGTCAGCGGCGTCTTTTCGTTACACTGCTCCCGTTGTGTACGCAGCAGATAGAGCTGCAGCAGGTTGTAGGCCAGCATGGTGAAGACGACATGGTTGACGACCAGGGAGAAGGCGCGCGAGGTGAACTTGCTCAGGTCGGTGAAGCACTTGAGTTGCCGGTATCGTTCTTCGACCGTTGAGCGCAGATGGTATTGCTGCCGGGCCTCGGCCGGGTCGCAGATACGCTGGGTACTGAGCAGCAACCAAGTATCGTGATGGCCGTCGGCGTAGTACTCGCGATTGGCGATCACACTCAGGGGCACGCTGCAGGAGGACCAACTGGTGAAGTCGCCAATGGCCGCTGCTTGCCGTTTGACGATGAGCGCGTCGGGTGATGGCGCCGGCTGCTGCTCCTTGCGCTGCTTGAGCGTGCGCTGGCGCTGTTCTTCGCGCTTGCGCACGGCAGGCGGCTTGAGACGCGGGGGCTGCGGGACAACTTGCCGCGTCGCAGGCTCCTGGCAGGTAACCCAGGTCACGTCGGGAAAGTCGAACAGCGGCATGGCGTCGGCGTAGATGTCCATGTTCTTGCGTACGGGGATGAGCACATCGATACCGTAGTCCTTCTTGCAGCGGGCGATCTCCTCGCCGTCGAGGAATGCTCGGTCAAGGATGATCTTCTTGATTATGCCGGGACCAAGCGCCGCGACAACCTGCTTGAGCAGCGCATAGAAAACCGGGCACTCATTGTCCTTGCCCGACACGACGCGGAGTCCCACCATCAGGAAGAACTCTCGGTTGGCATTGGTGTGCATCAGTGTCACCACCTTGTAACAGCGTCGCCACTGGCAGCGCACCTTGCGCTCGTCGCTCAGGTGGTCAAAATCCTCCTTGCCGATGGGATGGTCATCCTCGTCGAAGAGCAGTCGCACTGACCCCTCATACGCGGGGTTGTCGGGGACAAACAGATACGAGCCATCCCCGATGAACAAGCCTTCCTCGTCGAAGGCACGCTGCCCTCGCAGGATCAGCGCCACATCCGTGTTCATCCACCGCTCTAACTCCGTGGCATCAGTATCCTTGGCCATCTTGCGCAGGAAATCAGCGTCGCAGGGCGTCTGGCGGTCATAGTGGTTCTTGCCGTTGAACCCCTCCGACACAACCGTCACGTCCTTGGTGTCTGGGTGAAGCGTCTTGCGACCGACTCGTGGGCAGAATGCGTTGAGCATGCCGCCAGTACGTACCAGCGTGGGGAAGGCATGGAAACTGTGCATACCGTGCAGGCGCATGCTCAGGTCGCTGGCGATGTAGAGCCACAGCGGAACCTCCTCTTTCCGCCGAGGCGTCGGATAGCTCAGTGCCGCTTTCTGCAGGATCTGTTTTGCGCCGATGTACTTGAAGAACTCCGTCTCGAAGACCTCGCTGGCCGCCTCCACATAGTCGAACTGCCCATTGTGTAACGCCTGCAGAACCAACGGCTTGTTGTCTTCGAACACGACCAGGGCCATCTCACCTCCCGTGCCGCAGGCGTGCGCGGCTGCGTGAAGAGTCCGTAGACAGCGGCGGCATCATTGGCTCGGCGCTCACCAGCGCCTCCGCCAACCGGTCAACAAAGCCCAACGACTGCTGAGCCAGTTTCGCCAGGCAGGCCCTATGCCGGCGAACGCGGCGATAGCGCTGCGCCTCCTGCGTGACCTGACGCTGGGCAGCCGCAGGCACATAGACCATCCGCGTTGTACCGTCGTGCTTGCAGGAAAGGTAGGTGGCCGGGTGGCCTTCACCGGTTGCACAACGGCACGTAGGCTTGCCGCACTTGCGGTGAACCTTGACGATGGAGCCGCGCCGCAGAGGGCCACGCTCCTGCAGGATGGCCTGCACATGGTCCTGGCGCGACTCCTCGGCCTGCCGGATCAACTGCCTGAGCCTGCTTGCGTCCATGTCTATCTGATATGCTAATATAGTATTAGCATATCAGAAAGGCAACCCCCAATCGCAGAAAACCACATCCAGCCCAACTCCGGCCTACTGAGCAGTCATGGAAGGAACAAACGCGGTCACGCATGGCCGTGCTCTACCGAGGCGAATCCTCGGCCGCGGCCAACTCGCCCCCCTCAGGGCTCCTCCAGTGTCTGAACCACAGTGCCCTGACGCGCCACGGTGACTCTCACCGGCCGCCGGGATGCGCTCCTGCTCGGCCCCCGAACGCTCGGGCTATGCCGCCTGAGAATCTGTGTCACGCCCGTGGGCGCCGGTCAAGCCCCAGCCGGCGTGTGCACTATTTTCCAGCCCGTACTGCCCGCACTCCGAGAGGGGG
>CAYRFV010000456.1:2857-3234 GCA_964423545.1 uncultured Anaerolineales bacterium
AGCGGGGCCTGCCGGCCCGTCCAGGCAGTGCGCCCGCGTGAGGAGGAGCCATGCGCGTGACCCGCGACATGCTCAGGAGCCGCCACTACACGTGGGCGGACGAGGAGAGCGCTGACGGCAACGGGTGGGAGTGCGTGTTCCGTCGCAGCCAGGGCGAGCACGTGGTCGCAGTGCTGCAGAAGGCTGCCGACGCCCTGCGACTGGCTGAGCCGTCGCGCCTCCAGCGCGCCGTTCTGCGAGTGCTCGGCCAGGCTGTGCAGGTAGGAGGCCTTCTGGCGGGAGATACCCGCGGTGCGGAGTTCCTCTGCGCTCGTGCCAAGGAGAGCGCGTGGATCGGGTACCCGGCCAGTGAACAGGGCGAGGAAGCGCCGCTCGAT
>CAYRFV010000457.1:0-3215 GCA_964423545.1 uncultured Anaerolineales bacterium
AAGTCCGGGTTATATGAGAGCAGCGCCGTGGTGTCCGGATCGTACGCCTGCTTCGGCACGGCGGGATCATGGCCCCAGGTGCCGGGCAGGAAGGGGGAGTCTGCGACCACCCCTTGGCCTTGCAGCACCGTGTCGATCAACGCCTGGCGATCGAGCGCGTGCAGCAGCGCCTGCCTGACCGCAGTGTCCTGGAAGAACGCGACGTTGGGGTTGGCCTGGTTCAGGTAGATGACGGTGTAGCCCGAAAGCGGCGCGGAGAGGAGCTGCAAGTCGGCGCGCTTCGCGGCAGCGCTGATCTCGTTCGGCCAGATCGAACTGATGCCGTCGATCTCCTTGCGGTCGTACGCGGGGAGCAGGCTCTGGTGATCGGGATAGAAGCGAAAGCTCAGCCCGGCAAGGTAGGGCTGCTCTCCGAAGTGCCGGGGATTCGGCGTGAGGTCGGCCCGCGTCGCGCTCAGCCCGGCCAGCTGCCATGGGCCCGCGCCCACGGGTCGGGTGTTGAGCTGCGAGTTCGCCATCTCGGCGGTGGGCACGCGCTCCCAGAGATGCGCGGGGAGCAGGCCGATGGTGGTGTAGTCGAGGAAGGACGGCAACGGCTGCTCCAGCTTGAAGCGGACCGTCAGGCCGGCCGGACCGTCGGGCGCCTCGACCTTGACCGCCTTCCACAAGGTGCGCAGCCACGGCGCGCCGGGAAAATCGTCGGCCTGCATCGCCTGGACGGTGTAGATCACATCGGCTGCAGCCAGAGGCGCGCCGTCGTGCCAGGTCACTCCCGGACGAAGCCGGAAATCATATGTGAGACCATCCGGGCTGACCGTCCAGCTCTCAGCCAGGTCCGGCGCCACGGCGCCCTGCTCATCGAGCTGTGTCAAGCCGGAGAAGAGCAGGGAAACGAGCAGCCCGTCGACCTGGTTGTATTGGCTGAGGAGAGGATTGAGGAACTGTGGGCTGCCTGCAACGCCTTCGACGTAGACTCCGCCGCGATCCGGGACGGTGACCGTCGTGAAATTGAAGGCGGCATAGCGCAACAACGCTGCCAGCAGCGCAATGCCCAACAGGGCAATGATCGCCTGCCAGTGAAGGTATCTGCCCAACTTCAGCCCGTAACACGCACCGTAATCAGCGCCAGGATCACGAACACCACACTCAGGACGATCGTGGCCTGGAACATCGTCTTCTCGACGCCTCGCCGGGAGCGGAAGACCCCCATGTCGCTGCCGCCGAACATCTGGCTGAGGCCCGCGTCCTTGGCCTGCAACGTAGTGAGGACGATCAACGCCACCGCAATGACGATCTGAGCCAGGTAGAAAGAAGTTTTCACAGGAACCGCCGCCTCCATCTCAATACATGCCCCGCAGATGCGCAGGCTCGACAAGCACGCCATTATACCATGTCCCGTGCGGCGGGCAAAAAACAGACAGAAACCCGCTTTCTGCACGGAAAGCGGGTTCCCCGGTTGCGACGCTCCAGTCGGCAGACTACTTAGCCATCGGCTTGTAGCCAAACGTCTGCACGTACTCGACCGCGGCCCACCGATCTTGCGAGCTCAAGCGATCCTGCCAGGCCGGCATGATGCCCTTTCCCCCGGTCACGGACTGGTAGAACTCCGACAGCGGTCGCGAGGCGATGTACTCCGTGTTGTTGAGGGGCGCCGCCTGCGGGATGACGCCCTTGCCGTCGGCCCCGTGGCAACTGACGCAGTTGGCCTCGAAAATGGTCTTGCCTTTGGCGATCGCGGCATTGGGCACGGCGAAGTGCCAGAGGTAGTAGGTCACGTCCCAGCGCTCGGCGTCGGAGAGATCCTTCTCAAACGCCGGCATCTGCTCCTTGCCCTTGGTGGTGACTCGGAAAAACTCGGCCGGAGCCGCGGCGCGCATGTAATCCACGTCCGTGAAGTTCCGTGCGCCGGCAACCTGCGCCTTGCCGTCAGTGCCATGGCATGCGGCACACTTCGCCTGATAGATCGCCTCGCCCGCAGCAGCAGACGGCGGCGTCGTGGGAAAGGTGATGCCGGCGATGGCGGCGCGCGGTGTGGCGGTCACCGCGGGCGGCAGCGTGGCGGGCGGCAGCGTGGGAATCTGCGTGGGTGCGACCGGCAGCGGCTGCGGCGTGTTGCAGGCCGCCAGGACGACCAGCGAAAGGAGGATGATCGCTAGCAGTGCGCATGTTCGCTTCATAAGAGTCTCCTGTGCCGAACGATGAACGCCGAATGATGGACCGGCTACCCAGGACTACGTCGCCATCATCCGGGAAAAGGGTCTATTTGCCCAGGCTCCGCACATAGTTCACCACATCCCACCGCTCGCGGACGTTCATGTTCTCGCGCAGCGGTGGCATGACGCCGAAGCCCTGTGAAATCGTCACGTAGAGCGCGCCGTCGGTCTGCTGGGCGATGCGCTGCTCCGTCAGATTGGTTGGGCGCTTGGCCTCGGCTTTCCAAAACTTTGTCACCGGTCCGTCCCCTTGGCCCTGCGGACCATGGCAGACCGCGCAGTTGCGACCATAAAGCTGCTCCCCGCGGGCCAGCGATACGGCATCGGGGGGCACCGGATTGGGCGGCAGCTCGCCGTTCTTGGGGATGCTCGGCGCTTCAAAGCTCACGGCATCGGTGGGCGCCCACCGGCGCGGCCCCTCCTGCGGCTGGACTGCGACTTGGATCTCCATGTTGCTGCGCCAGTTGATCTTGATGATATCGTACAAGAAGATCAGCGGAACGGTGGCGAGCACGCCCACGATCAGGAAGGTGTAGATGATGCGACGAAACACACCAGGAGGTGGGATCATAGCGACCTCCGCTCCGGCTCATATATCTTCTCAGCGCCGCGCTCCGTCAACACCCGCTTCACATCGGCTTCGATGCGCAGGTCGCAGTCGCACAGCAAGGCGATGCGGCTGTGATTGATCAGCGGATCGTAGTACTGGGGCCGCGTGGAAGGGAAGCCGCACTTCCAGATCAGGGTGAGGAAGGTGCCGAGCAACAGACCCAGCATCGTGAGCTCATACCAGAGCACGATCGACGTCGGAATCGTTGGAATCGGCCGGCCCCCAACGCGCACGGGATAGAGCAGAAGGGTGCCCCAGGTCAGGGCCAGGGCGGTCGCGAACCCGCCCAGCGCGCCCAGGATGCTGAACCAGGGAAACTCATGGAGATGCGGGCGGCCGAGCATCTTGGCCGTGTACGGTACGCCCTGGATGATGCTCATGTCCTCTTCGCG
>CAYRFV010000458.1:0-3212 GCA_964423545.1 uncultured Anaerolineales bacterium
AGGAGGGATTGCACCACCCAGATCCAGGACGTCGATGGGAATTCTACCTGTCCGCCCATCGCGTCTATGAGGAAGCGCAGTGGGAGGACTCAGACGTTGGGCGTAAGGGGAGCGAGCGCAGTGCGGCTCGCAGTATCGAGTGCGGCCTCTACCGGATCGAGGATCTGATGGGAGGAGCCGACTACTGGCTCTTCCCAAAGCAGCCTGCACGCGCGCTTCCCTCTGCTCTCAGTATCTGTGTTCCAGGATCAGGGCAAGTACAGCCCCTCCGGACGCTGCGAGCCGGCTTCTTTGCACCGCTGTGGCCCCAGGAACCATTTGTCGATGAAGCAATCGAGCTGGCAGTTGTGGGGGACCCGGGAATTCGAACCGCGCTCTTTCCGCGGCACGACTTCTGGCTGCTAATCCGCGATCCTGAAGATCCGTTTGGAGCATGGGCCACCTGGCGGCCGTATCTGGAAGTAGGTGAGAGGCTTCTTGTCCTCTGTCGGCCGGGTCCGTTCGCCGAGGAAATGGAGCGACTACATGCCGCAAAACTCCTCGAATGGGCCGAACGGGCCGAAGGTCCCGGCTGGATTGAGTACCGCGGGTGCATGGTTCTGTCCTACGACTGGGGCGCGTTCATCCCAACCCCCGAGTGCCGCGCGCTGACTGATGCCCTAACCCCTCACTCGGCTGCCGGTGTCAGCCTGAGCGGCGGTCTGCGCGCTCCAAACCAAAACGCGTGGCTCGCTGGGTATCCACCGGAGATGAAGATCTACGGTTTCGGGCCGCGCTTCGATGTGACCATCACCTCTTCCGAAGGCGGCGAGGTTTATTCGGCTGAAACACCGTGCCAGGTCGAAGTTCGCCTGCCGGCCAACCTGGACCCAGGCGTCTACACGGCCGAGGTCAACTGGGGCGGTCGGCTGCTCGCGGTCCGTACATTCCGCGTCATTCCCTGGGACGAGATTTCGGTTCATCCTCACCCTGACCAAATCGTAAGTTCCAGCATATCCGCAACTGCCGGGTTGGCGCTATACAGAGTGGTCACGTCGGGAGGGATGCAGAATGCCTGAGTGGAACTTCCTCGTGGTCCGCCATTTTGGAGGCAGGCGTCAGCGCCAGGAGCTTTGCGCGCGTATCAAATCCGAAGTGGAAGACGAGAATCTTTCGCACTTGCTGCCGCTGGTGAAGTACGAGCCGAGCCGGGGGTTGGAATACTATCTCGGTCTGGCCTACGACGCCTCAGATTGGGACGCCGAAGATGAAGCGAGGCATATCCTGGTCGCGGCAGGGATCGGCGCCGCTGCGAACCCGCAGCAGAGTTATACGATCGCCGCCCATCAGGTGCAGACGCTGCTGCGCGGTTCGCTGGAGTTTGAGAGCTTCACGGTGCCCATCCATTATGAACGTGTCACAGCGTCTGAGATGCCTTCGACCGCAGAGCTACTGGCACGCGACGACTCCGACGACGGCGAGATCGACAGCCTGGAGGCCGAGAAATACGCCCGGCTGCTGTACTGGTGCAGCGCGATCGGCGCGGGTGGGCTGGATCGAGTCAAGGAGGCCTGCACGCTCCTGGGCATCGACACCGAATGGGGCGGAGCCTGGTCGGTTCTGCGTCGCCTGGCATTGCTGGGCCATCTTGATATCAGCGACGGGCAGTCGGTGCGGTGGGGCGTGCTGCCCCCCATGCTGGTTACGCCCGCCCTTGATGTAGGCGAGCGATTCCTGATCGGACAGCGCTCACCGGCGCTGCGAAGCTCCTTGCTGGCCGACAGCAGTCTGTACGAGCGTTACCAACCAGCCGCTCCTGCGCGCTGGGTGATCCTGCGCGGTGGCGCGAATCTCGAATGCTATGGGGGAACCGAACCACGCGATGCCGGCTGCCTTGCCGGGCGGTTAAGCGAGCTTCTGCCCGACCGGGATGAGTGGCTGCGACAGCTACCGTCATGGGAAGAACGCGACTTTGCGCGCTATTTCGTCGAGTTGTATAACCCCGCCGAGGATGCTTTCGGTCCCGTGCAGTTCCGTCTGAACGCGCTCGAAGGAGGGCTCTATCGGTTCACGCTCGAGCGCGCTGGCCGGCCGATGACAACGCTGGCGCTCTACGACTGCGACGCAAACAGATGGGTTGCGGGCGACTACTACGGACTGCGCTTCCTGGCCCGCAGCGCCGTCGGGGCGTGCCGAGCGTTCCACGACGAGGAAGCTGCGACGCTTGTCCTGCCTGTCGCTGATCGCTGGCCGATGCCTTACGAGCGCGCACTGGTGCTGGCCTCCGGGCGGCTGCCTAGACGGATGCAGCTGGATGGCGGCGAAGCTGTAGTGGTTTACAAGGGCATTCCCCAGTGGCTCGCGATACAGCTCTGTGGTTTGTTGAGTCTGGAGATGGAAAGCAATGTTTGACCTCGTTGGCACCCATGCACGCCTGGCGGAGGTTTACCGGTTGTACGTTGAAAGCGCGTTCCCGTTCCGCTATCCTGCGCTGGACCAGGAACGCCGCGCGGTGCTTGCGGACTCGGATATTCTGACGCAAGAGCCGCTCGCCGAGCCTGTGCCGATCTACCCGCTGTCCACATACTCGCTCCAACAAGCAGCGCACGCCTTGGGACCCGGGTATGAAGGATTGGCGCGCCTGGGGGCTGGCTTGCTGCCGCCCGACACCAGGCTGTTCGAGCACCAGTGGACGTCACTGCGCGCCACGATTACGGAAGGCAAGGACCTGATCGTCACTACCGGCACGGGGTCCGGGAAGACCGAGTGCTTCCTGCTGCCCATCCTCGCCGCGCTGGCCTGCGAGTCTATTCGCTGGCCTGCCTCGAACGCGGGTGACGGGCGTTTCTGGTGGCGGGCGGAAGGACCGCGCATTAGCCAGTGGCAGCACACGAACCGGCCCCACGCCGTGCGCGCGCTGGTGCTTTATCCGCTAAACGCACTGGTCGAGGACCAGCTGCGCCGGCTACGCATGACCCTTGATAGTCCGGCCGCGCACGCGTGGCTGGACGCGGAGCGGCGGGGCAACCGGGTCCTCTTCGGTCGCTACACCGGTCATACCCCGGTGCCAGGGCTGCCAACCGCGGCCGCGGCCGTCCGCAAGCTGAAACAGCGCCTGCAGCAATCCGACGCGGCATGGCAGCGGATCGAACGCGCGCTCCTCCAGCCCGATACCGATCCAGACATCCGCTCTCACTTCGCGCGCTTTGACGGTGGCGGGTTGTGGTCCCGAT
>CAYRFV010000459.1:0-3209 GCA_964423545.1 uncultured Anaerolineales bacterium
GATCAACGCGCCTGGCACCGGCGTATTCTCCGGATGGCGGGTCAGGTCCGAGTAGGCGTCGGGCACGCCGGGCACGCGGCCCAACGAGGAAATATGGGGCCGGCTCGATTGATAGATCACATAGACCAGCGAGGCGACGACGCCGATGATCATGCCTTCCAGCACGTCGATCAGCAGCACGCCGGCCAGCGCCGTGACGCCCAGCCAGAACTCGGTGCGCGTCACCAGGCGCACCTGCTGCAGCTTGCGGCTGGCGATGATGTGCCAGACCGCGTGGATGATCAGGGCAGCCAGCACGGCCTCGGGCAGCGGGGCAAAGATCGGGGTGAGGAAGAGCACGGTAACGATCGTCACCGCCCAGGTGACCAGGTTCGTCACCTGGCTGCGAGCGCCGGCGCCTTCCTTGACGGCCGAGGCCGACATACTGCCCGCGGCCAGCATCCCGCCGAACAGCCCGCTCAACAGGTTCGCGCCGGCGTGGGCATTCAGTTCCTGATTGGCGTCCACCTCATAGCCATGCTTTTCGGCGAATTCGTGGGCCACGCCCAGCGCTTCGCTGTAAGCTACCAACAACACACCCATGGCTGGCAGCACCATCGCCAGGTAGGTCGTCCAGGGCAATTGGGGCAGGGTCAGCGATGGCAGTCCTTGCGGCAGCGTCCCCACCACCTCGACCCCGTAGTTCCCCTCGAAGTCAAACACCGTGCTGAGGATGATCGCCCCGAAAAGCACCACCAGGCCGGCGGGCAGTTTCTTGCTCAAGCGGGGCAGCAAGAAGAGCAGCGCCAGCGCCGCCGCGCCCACGGCAAAGGTGGCCCAGTTGGCCTGGGGCAGTTCCTGAATGATGCCGATCAGCTTCTCTACGGTGTTGCCTTCTGGCTTGGGCACGCCAAAAAGTTTGTTGAGTTGGCCCACCGCAACAAAGATAGCAATACCCATGACAAAGCCATCCATCACCGGCTTGGAGAGGAACTGGGTGACGAAGCCCAGCTTGGCCAGCCCCGCTGCCAGAAAGACGAGACCGGTGACCAGCACGAAGGCCGATGCATAAGCCTGGTAGGTCGCCGGATCGGACGCGTTGTCCGCGGCGGTCGCTATAATTGCCGCCGCGACCGAGGAAGCGAGCAGCGCCGCGGTCGCCGAAGTGGCCTGTACAACCAGGTGGCGCGAGGTGCCGAGCAGCGCATAGACCAACAGCGCCGCCACCAACGTATAGAGGCCGGCCTGGGGCGGCAGCCCTGCAATGCCGGCGTAGGCCATCGCCTCCGGCACAACCAGCCCCCACAGCGTCAGGCCGGCGATCACATCGGCGCGCAGCCAGGTGCGGTCGTAGCGGGGCAGCCATGATAGGATCGGGATGAAGTGATTGATGCCGGCGGTCTTGGAATCTGTCTTCATTGGAGCGCCTTGCTTTCAGTTGATATGATGCGGAGGCTTAGTTCGCCTGGCCGCCGGGCGCTGCGCTGCGCCCGCCCATGCGTTTGGCCGTCGGCAGCAAGACCAGCAGCAACAGGACGGCGGCCACCAGCACGAACGACACCGTATTCGTGTCGGAGAAGTTTTGGACGCTGACCAGAATCGCGGCCGCCACGTTGCGCTGCGCCGTGCCCAGCCCCATCACGCTGCGGACGGCCGGGTCGCGGCCGCCCAGCAGCAGGCCGATCAGGAGTGAGCCGAAGATGAAGAGCAGCAGCGCCAGCAGGCCAAGCGATCCGATCAGGTCGATGATGTTGGAGAGGTTCAGCCCCAACCCGACGACCAGCAGGATCAGGATGGCCAGCCCGGAGATCTTGTTCAGCGTTGCTGCCCAATGCTCAGCGGAGTCGGGCGAATGGGACTTGAAGAGCAGGCCGATGGCCAGCGGGATCAACATCAGCACGATCAACGACTTGGCGATATCCCAGGGATTGATCTCGACGCCCGGCAGCAGCAAGGGCAGAACCAGAGGCATGTAGACGATGGTCGTGACCATCAACAGGGTCATCAACCCCACGCCAAAGGCGATGTTGCCTTTGGCGCCCTGCACCAGCTTGGGCAAGAAGGGCGCGCCGGCGGCCGTGGCCAGCACGACCAGGCCGATCTGCAGCGACTGTTCCAGCGGTATCACCCGGATGATGACGTAAGCCAGCAGCGGTATCAGGATGAAGTTCGCCAACAGAGCCAGGAGCACCAGGCGAACGTTGCGCAGAGGCTGCAGAATCTGCGCCATCGTCAGGCTCATGCCCATGGCCAGCATGCTGCTGACGATGAACAGCAACCCGGACAACCCAGCAATGGCCGAAAAGAACGTTTCAACTGTCATGTGTAGCCTTTCACAGCTTTGCACTTTGCTGCGCAAGTACACGTGAGCCTAAATAACACCACGACTCGTCATGCTGATCGGAACGGGCGTACCCGCCAACGCAGTGAAGCATCTGGGTGGCATAACGAGATTCTTCGCTGGCGCTTAGAATGACAATATCCTGGTCTCATTTAGGCCGCTCTGTACTTTAGCGAATCAGGAAAACATTCGTAGTGACGACTTCAGTCGTCATGTAGGCTGGAAGACTGAAGTCGTCACTACGGTCACTACGGTACGGATCTTTTTCTGAACATCTATGGTTGCGCAGTTCTGTCAGCCCATGCAGCGCAAGAGAAGGGCTGATTGTTCACCTCTCAAAGCAACCGAGTCTTTTCGAAAGACTCGGTTGCTCGTCGTTAGCCCAATGTATGCCGTCGTGTAGAAGTGAGATCAATACCCCTGATAGTTCGGAATCCGCTTGCGGCCAATGCCGCCACCGTAGGAGGCGATGTCTGCGAACAGCATCAAGCCCAGCCACAGCCAATCCCACCCCACGACGCCACCCGGGGCAACGAGGACAAACATCATGGTTGTCCACGGAATGAAGACAACCCCCAGAATCGCCCAGATCCACCAAAGGTCGCCGCTAAACACGTTGTTAAACGCTTGTTGCCAGCGCGTTGGCTGAATCAACCACCACATGGCGCCGAAGAAGCGCGGTCCCAACAGAACAAGTGTGAGAAATGCACAACACATAATCCATCATCCTTTCAATAAGTGGGCGTTGGTCATCTTTTCGGCTAAGCCCGTCGTGCCCAAAGGGCACCCGAATCGGCATCTGATAGCCAAAGTGCGCTGAAGCGCACTGGGTGCTGTACAAACCTGCTTCAGCAGATTTTGCATATCAGATTCAACCGGCGGTCCAAAC
>CAYRFV010000460.1:0-3200 GCA_964423545.1 uncultured Anaerolineales bacterium
CCAGATGCTTCACTGCGTTCAGCATGACAATACCACCGGCTCATTTAGGCCCACGGATACTAGATTCCCATGCGTAACGTTTCCGTTCAAATCGGAGACGGCTTTCTGACGGTTTTGGCGGTTCTACGGAATTGTCGGACGTGCTATTATGTAACGTTTCCGTTCAAATCGAAGACGGCTTTCTGACCCTGATACTCCGTATGGATGTGAGGGGGGATTATGCTCATCAAAGAACATCCTGATGACGATTCCGAAGAAGCGGCTGATCTCTGGCATAGCGGAATTCCGTCAGACTCGATTGTTGCACATGCGCAGCGCGTTCATGGAGCTTGCCCTGGCAGGTGAGCATTATACCAATATGCCCATATTGTGCAACGATTTGCCATGTTGCTTGAATCAAAGTATAACTGGAGAGTATCTGCAATACACCACAATTCTTGATAATTTGAGCGAAACTGCAGGTTAACTGACTCTGCCTGAAGTCTTGTCCATGCCAGAAACGCCCTATAACGTCATCGATCCCGTTCTCATCCGCTCCAAATTCCATCGGCCGCGCGCCGGCGGTCAGTTGGCGCCCCGCCCGCGCCTCGCAGAGCAACTCGATGGCGCAGCCGGTCTTGTGCTCGTGATCGCACCGGCCGGCTATGGCAAGACCACCTTGTTGAGCGCCTGGCTCGAGAGCAGCGCCTTGCCCAGCGCCTGGCTGTCGCTCGATGAGCAGGACAACGATCTGGTCGTCTTTGTCACGTATCTGGTCGCCGCCTTGCGCACCCTCTTTCCGGCTGCTGGCAAGGACACCCTGGCGCTGCTCCAGGGCATGACGCTGCCGCCGGTCAGTGTGATTAGCCGGAGCCTGGTGCAAGAACTGGATGCCATTCAGCAGGAGTTCGTGTTGGTGCTGGACGATTATCACGTCATCCACGAACGGGCGATTCACGAAATCATGACTGAGTTGACGCGTCATTTGCCGCCGGCCGTCTGCCTGGTCTTTGCCGCGCGCAATGATCCGCCACTGCCCCTGGCCAGTTTTCGGGCGCGCGGCGGCGTCGTCGAGTTGCGCGAGGCGGACCTGCGTTTTTCACTGGAAGAAACGGCCACTTTTCTGCGTGAAGAGATGCAACTGCAGGTCGACGATCCGACGGTGCGCGACCTAAGAGAATATACGGAAGGGTGGGTCACCGGCCTGCGCCTGGCGGCGCTGTACGGCCGGCACACAGGCGATCTGACCAAACTCACGCTGAATCCACAAGGCTACAATCGCTATGTCGTGAGCTATCTGGTGGCCGAAGTCTTAGCGCATGTGCCGGATGCGATCCGCAACTTCCTCATCAAGACCTCGATTCTGGATCGATTCTGCGCCCCCCTCTGTGCGGCTGTGACCGGCCACGCCGATCCAGTGGATGACAGCCAGACGCACCTGGCATGGGTGGAGCGCAACAATCTGTTTCTTCTGTCTGTGGATGAAGATCGGCGCTGGTTCCGCTATCATCATCTATTCCGAAGACTTCTGCTCGAACAACTGGAAAAGCAGCATGACCGCGCCGAAATCAGTGCATTGCACGCGCAAGCCAGCGCGTGGTTTGCGCAAAACGGTTACGCCGAGGAGGCGCTGCACCATGCGCTGGCGGCAGGCGCGATGGCCGCCGCCGTACAGATTTTCGCGGGCCAGCGGCGCGAGTTGACCAACAGCGAACAGTGGCATCGCCTGGAGCGTTGGGTGCACTTGTTCCCGCGCGAGCTGATCGAGCAGGAACCCGAACTGCTCCTGTCCGAAGTGTGGTTCCTGATCAACCGCCAACAGTTGGCTGAGGCGCCGCCGATCCTGGATCGGGTGGAGGAACTCCTCACGCAGCAGGTGCTGGATGCGGCGACCGCCGACCGCCTGCAGGGTGAAGCCGCGTGCCGGCGCGCCACGCAGTATTACTATGCGGGCGACCCTGTGCGCTCCATGAGGGCCGCGCAGCAGGCGCTGGACAAGCTGCCGGCCGCCTGGTGGCTGTTGCGCGCATATTCCCGGCTCTTCCTGGGTCTTGGTTATCTGGCGCGCGGTGAGCTGCGGCAGGCCTATGCCGCGTGCTATGACGCCGGTGAACCCGATCATGGTCGTGCTTTTCAAATGCGCCTGCTCTTGGATGCCTGCTTCATTCACTGGTTGGCCGCCGATCTCACCGGTCTGACCCAGGCAGCCACGCGGATTCTGGAAGGGAGCGACCTGGCGGGTTCGCAAGTCGAGACTATCACCTGGGCGCGTTATCACCTGGGCGTCGCCCACTATCAGCGCAACAATCTGAAGGACGCAGAACGCGCGCTGGCCCCGCTCGTCCGCCAGCCTTACCAGTGCCATGTACAGTGCTTTCTCAACGGTGCGGCCGCGTTGGCGCTGGTCTACCAGGCGCAAGGCCAGCCCGACAAAGCCCGTGCGATCGCCGAGTCGATGGTCGCCTTTGCACTTGAGATACGCGGCACCATCGGCCTCCCCGCGGCCCAGGCGTTCCAGGCCGAGCTGGCGCTGCGGCAGGAACGCCGCGCCGAAGCCAGCTTCTGGGCAGAACAGACTGACCTATCCCTGACGGCACCGAGACCCTTCTTTTATTGTCCGCCCTTGACCCTGGCCCGCGTCCTGTTGGCGGAAGACACACCCCACAGCCGGCGGCGCGCCGGGCAGGTTTTGTCCCTGCTGTACGACACCTACACATCGATTCACTATACTGTGGTCGTGATCGAGGTGCTGGCGGTGCAGGCTCTGTTCTATCAAGTAGAAGGTGACGTGCAAGCTGCGCTGGAGATTCTCCAGCAATCGCTCGATCTGGCGGAGCCAGGCGGCTTCATTCGCACCTTCGTCGATCTCGGCGCGCCGCTGCAGCGCCTGCTGGCCGAGCTCGTGCGCACACGCGGAGCATCGCCCTATGCGGCGAAGATCCTGGCCGCATTCCCCCAGCCAACCGCCCCTGTGGTTGCGCGCCGCCAGGCCAATGCTGCGCTGCTCGCGCCGCTCACCCCGCGTGAACTCGAGGTGCTGGCGCTGCTGGATCAGCGTTACACCGACAGCGAGATTGCCGCAGAACTGGTCATTTCAGCAGAAACAGTGCACAGCCACATCAAGCATATCGGCGAGAAGTTGGCCGTACATGGCCGCCGCGCGATTGTGCAGGCCGCCAAAGAGCAGGGTCTCCTCGCATAGATCACCCCTCGTATCACCA
>CAYRFV010000461.1:0-3101 GCA_964423545.1 uncultured Anaerolineales bacterium
GCTGGGCAGGAGACGATGACGCGCGCTGGGCGCTGCTGCGATCGATGTATCGCGAATGGCCATTCTTCCATAACCTTCTCGACAACGCCCAGGTGTCGATGCGCAAAGCCGACATGTCGATCGCTGCCGTCTACGCGACCCTGTCCGAATGCGCCGACTGCACCGAGATCTACCCTGCCTTGTGCGCCGAGTTCGAGCGCACCGAAGGCGCCATCCTGCGCCTGACGGGGCAGAGCGATCTGCTCGATTTTGCGCCGTGGCTCCAGCGCGCCATCCGGCTGCGCAATCCATACATCGACCCGATGAACTTCATCCAGGTGGCTTTGCTCAGCCGGCTGCGTGCGGCCACCGGCAACGAGGCTGAGGCGCTACACGATGTCGTGCTGCTCAGTGTGAACGGTATTGCGGCGGGGCTGCGGAGCACGGGGTGAAGATAACCCCCACCCCCTTCCGCGTCGTCATCCCGCTCGGTCTCGCCGTCTGCCTCTCTCTGCTCGGCGACCTGACCCTCTACGCCGTGCTGGTGACCCAGCTCGAAGTGCTGGGCTTGAGCCTGGCCGCGGTCGGCGTGCTGTTGAGCATCAACCGGCTGGTGCGCATCCCGGGCAACCTGGTGGCCGGCGTGCTGTTCGACCGCTGGGGACGGCGGCCGCTTTTCCTGGTCGGGATGGTGCTCGGCGTGCTCTCGACGGCGAGCTACGGACTGGCGCGCGGCTTCTGGCTCCTCTTGCTGGCGCGGGCAGCCTGGGGCGTCGCCTGGACGTTGATCAACATCGGGGGGCGCACCATCACGCTGGATGTCAGCAGCGACGCGAACCGCGGGCGCATCACCGGCTTCTACCAGGCCTGGATGTGGGCGGGCTTTGCGCTTGGCCCTCTGCTGGGCGGATTGCTTACCGACCGGATCGGCTTCCGCCCGGCGATGCTGGCGCTGGCGGCGCTCACTGCGATCGGGCTGGCGGTTGCCGCGCTCGCCGTGCCCGAAACGTTGGAGAGGGGCCGAGGGGCCGCGGATAGCGAGCAGAAGGCAGGCTGCCAGGCTCCCCCACCAACGCGCAGCCTTCAGGGGGCGGCATCCGATGGTCTGCTCTTCGTACAGCGTTTTCTTCGGTCGGGCTGCGCCTTCCTGCACGAGAGCCCCGCATTCGCGCTCCTGGCGGCACTGCTGCTCATCACACAGTTCACCGGCGAGGGGATCGCCACGTCGACGCTGACGCTGTGGCTACAAGACCGCTTCGGGCAGGTCGTTGCGCTCGAAGGCCTTACGCTCGGCATTGCGGCCGCGGGCGGCATCGTCGCGGCCGTGTTCTCGATCCTGGCGGGCATCGCCGGGCCGGCCGCGGGCCATCTCTCCGATCGCTACGGGCGGGCCAGGATCATCGTGGTCAGCCTGATCCTGGCGATCCTGGGCTTCGTGTGGCTGGCTGCCGGCGGGTCGGTCGCCGCGTTCGCGCTCGGAGTCGTGTTGCTGGCCCTGAGCAGCGGCGCGGCGTTGGCCGCGCTCATCGCACAAGCCGGCGACCTGACACCGCCGGAACGCCAGGGCGCGGCGATGGGGGTGCTGGCGACTGTCAGCGACGTCGGCCTCATGCTGGGGCCGATCGTGGCGTTCGGACTGCTGCCATCCATCGGGCTGTCGGCGGTGTACGGGGGGTGCATCGTTGTCTGCGCAGCTGGATTGGGGCTGGCATGGTGGCGGGGGAAACGCGACAGCTCTCGCGCACCCGTTTCGATGTGATGGCGCCTGTGAAGCCGGTTCAGAGGGACGCCACGATGCGCGGGCGCCACGCCGCAGAGCGGGAGGGACGAGAGCATCGCCTCGCGGCGGACCTAAAGTACGAATCCAGATCGTTGCTTCCAGAACGAACTTGCCAGTTCTGGCCGCTTGCACTACAATGGCTCAATGTCGGCCAGGGGCAGCGCGGCGGCGGTGGGCGCTCTGTTCACAGCAGGAAACAGCACGCAGGTCCCGCTCATCCGCGCGTTTCTGGACATTCTCCATCTTCATCCTTCCTGTCTACAGAAAGGAGATTCATCATGGCCCAAGCAGCACCCAAGCAACGCCCACTCGGGGTGACGATCCTGGCGATCCTGGCCGGCATCCTGGCTGTGCTCGCCGGAATCCACACGCTCCAGGCGTTGGGCATTTTCCCGTACGTCATCGGGCCGGTCAAGCTCCACAGCTTCAACCTGTGGAACGCGCTCATGTGGGGGATCATGGTCTGGATTTATATCTGGCTGGTCCAGATGCTGTGGCGCGTGGAGCCTGCGGCCTGGCTCTTTCTCGCCGTGATCTCGACCTTCAACCTGATCCTGAACTTCCTGGCCATGCTCGGAACGAGCACGTGGTCGGATGTGAGCATCTCGTTCCTCCTCAACCTCGCGGTCCTGGTCTACGTGATGCTGCCGAGCGTGCGACGAAGCTTCGGCACGGCCAAGGTCGCCTGACGTCTGAGAGGCCGCTGTGCGGAAGGATGGCGAACCGATCCTTCCGCACAGCTCTCCGTAGCTGAACGGTTCCCGGGTGGAGGCGGCAGCCGCTGCTAGCGGTTCGATAGGCCATCAGCGCAAACAGCAAATCCGCCCTGGTTCATGCATCCTTTTGCACCTTTTTGGGGGGCGCTTTTCTGAGAGCTCGCGGTGTACCCTTGAAGTGTACGCGTCTCTGCTCTCGCTTGCGTGTTTTGTCGAGAGGAAGGAGCGCCACGCTCCCGGCGCCCAAGCGCGATGGGCCAGGGTCATGTCCCGGAACGGCTGTCCGAATCCTGCTGCGGTCAGCCCCAGGGGAGGGAATACACAGGAGGTGCTGCACAGGGAATCGGTTTCAACATATTCCATCCCATCGATCGACTCACATTCGGTCCACGTCACACCCGTTCCCAGAGGAGGGATCTGCCATGAGTACTGATTCGTTCTTCGCTCTTGCATGCGCCGGAATGATCGGCATCCTGTTTGGCCTGGTGCTCTGCTTCGCCGGCTATCGCTTCTTCCTGATCCTGCTGCCCATCTGGGGCTTCTTTTTCGGCTTCGCCCTCGGCATCCAGACCATGCAGGCCCTGTTCGGAGATGGCGCTCTGGCCATGATCACGAGCTGGGTGGTG
>CAYRFV010000462.1:0-3099 GCA_964423545.1 uncultured Anaerolineales bacterium
GGCGCTGGCGGATGTTGGGCGGCTGGGTCATCGTGTTGCTTGGCCTGGCAGTCGCCCAGGGCGCCGGCGCACTGACCCTCGTCGTCATTGCGCGTCGCGTCGCGCCCGAACTGTACGGCCAGTACCTGGCAAGTTATGGCCTGGTCAGCCTGCTCCTGACCTTTGCCGGTCTGGGGTTGGATCAGTGGCTGCTAGCCCGGAATGCCCCAAGCGGCGCGCGGGTCGTTGGTCTGTGGCGCGGCGCCATGCAGCAGCGCATTCGGCTGCTGCTCCTCTGGCTTCCAGCAGTCGCGCTCCTCAGCCTTCTCCTGCCCAATGACCGATTCCCGCCTGGCCTCGTGGCCATCTCCGCCATCGGGCTGGTGGCTGATAGCCTGAGTTCGCTTGCGCACGTCGCTCTGCGCCGGCTGAGCATGCATCGTTCCGTCACGCTGTTTCAGATCGCGGGTGCACTGATGCTGCTGGGCGGGACGCTCATCTTCCCCTTCGGCCCCGAGCAACTGCTCGGGTTCGCCCTCTACCGAACTCTGATCTCGATGGCGATTGCTCTTGCCTCTCTAGGGTGGATGATGGCCGTAGCCCGGGGCTATGCCAGATCGGAGGGAGGGAGGGTGTCCGTACGCGAGGCGGGCCCGTTTTTCGCGGCAGAGATCGCCGTTGCCACCTACATGCGTGCGGACCTCATCATCGTTAATGTGGTGCTGGGAACCGAAAGCGCCGGGGTATACGGCATCGCCTTGAACCTGGTCAATATGTGCTTCCTGGCGCCGTACGCTCTGTACCTGCTCGTGACTCCTATCCTGGCTCGCCAGTTTCAAAGCTCGTCACGTCTGTACTGGCGCCTGGGCAGACGACAGATGATCGCCCAAGGAGTGATCGGGATTCTGACAGCGACCGCGCTCTTCGTGTTCTCTCCAGCCTTGATTGGCCTGCTCTTTGGTGCGGAGTACCTGGCTTCGGCAGAAGTCGTGAGGTTGCTCAGTCCACTGCTGGTGTTCAAGTCGTTGAGCTTCGGCTTCGGCGCCTTGCTCAGCACGGCCGGCCAACAGGTCAGGCGCACCGGCGTGCAGATCGCAGTCGCTGCATTCAACGTGCTGATGAATCTGATGGTGGTGGCGCGTTGGGGCGTAAACGGAGTCGCCATCACTTACGTTCTGAGTGAGCTGCTGCTATGCGCCGGATATCTGCTGGTGTTCGTGAATTGGCGCCGTGAACTCTATTCGAAGGGCAGCACTCCTTGATATCGCAGAAAGAGCTAACATGAGGATCCTGATTCTCAATGTGCATTCGGCGCTCAATCTGGGTGATGATGCTATCATGCAGTCGACCCTGCAGATGTTGCACGCAGCGTTTCCCGATGCACGACTCACCGTGGCGGCGAACGATCCAGGCAGTTGGCGCAAATACTCCACCCTTGACATCGTGAGCTCCCCGGCTCGCTGGCATGCACGCCCCGACCTGGGCGCCTTTCGGGGGCGCATGGCCCGGATGTCGCTGCAGGCGGGTCTGATGCTGGCCGGCGCCCTATGCTTCCGCCTGTCAGGACGGAAGCTCTATTGGGGCTTGCCCGAGCAACGGCGTTTGCTCCAGGCCTACTACGAGGCCGATTTGGTCCTGAGCTGTGGAGGCGGTAATTTCTATGCTCATCGGAGTCTGAGCCCTGGCCTCATCTGGGCATTGCTCACGCTCGGCTTTGCCGTGCTTGCGGGAAACAAGGTTGCCATGCTGCCGCAGTCGGTCGGGCCAATACCGGGACGGCTGCAAAGGCTGTTGGCGCGATGGGTGCTCGGGCGCGTCCCTCTCATCATGGTGCGCGAGGGCTTGTCTGCCGCCTTCCTGGCCGAGGTCCTGCACATCAAACAGCAGGTTGTTGTCGTGCCCGACATGGCATTCGGCTTCGCATCGAGGCTGGAATCCGCACGCTCACCGGCTCCCGATCGAACGGTCCCACTCCGCATCGGCGTAACTGTGATCGATCGCAGCGCTCAAGCTCCGGACTTCAACCGCCAGAGCTCCTATGAGGAGGCGTTGGCCGCGCTGCTGATTAGGCTCCATCAAGAGCAAGGCGCGCAGATTCACTTGTTCTGCCAGTGCTATGGGCCAAGCGCCGATCAAGATGACCGCGCGACAGTGCGGCGCCTGCACGAGCGTCTCAAAGAGCTCGGTGGTGAGGCGACCCTTCGCGTCAGCTTCGATGATGCATTCGATATTGCCTCCGCCTACGGCGAGATGGACCTGATTGTCGGCACGCGAATGCATACCGGAGTCTTTGCGCTGTGCAATCAGACGCCGGTGCTGTTGATCGGATACCAACCCAAAGCACGGGGTGTGATGGCCTCTTTCGGCCTCGAACGCTATTGCCTTGACATCGATGATATCGAGGCTGGTCGGCTCTACACCTTGGCACGTGAACTCCTGGAACGCCGGCGGACAGTCAGCGCGCAGATCGCAGCGCGTCTGCGTGAGATCGAGCGCCAACTCCGCCAGGTGGCTTCCAAGGTCGAGGATGCCGTATGACGCGCATTCGCGTGGTTCAGCTCGTGACAGGGATTGCAGTCGGGGAGCAGTCTGGCGGCGCCGAGCAGATTGCCTTGCACATCGCTCGCCTCCTCGACCGCACCGAGTTCGAGTGCGCCGTCTATGCCATGAATCGATACGACTCGTCTGCCGAGCAGCGATGGCGCGGCCGGTTGGCCGAGGAGGGCATTCCGCTTCACGGACTGCTGCGGAGTACAGGATCAACTCTGCAGGACATGCGCTGCGCTCTGAAAGGCCTCTCGAGGTTGGTGAATATGTATCGACCTGACGTGATCAGCAGCCACTCTGAACGGGGTGACACTCTGAACGCTCTCCTGCGGGTGATCCATCCGTTTCACCCCTCCGCAGTCAGAACGATGCACACCGATCAGCAGTGGCAGACACGGCCAGCTGTGGGATGGGTGCTTTCGCAGGTCGCCTTCCCATGCGTGTTCGATGCTGAGATCGCCGTCTCGAAGGCCGTGCTGTCAGCTCTCGCGGCACGCCCTCTCGCACGGCTATGTCACCGGCCCGTGGCTCTATGATAGGATGTTATCTAGTGTGTTCTGTTGTATGCGTTAG
>CAYRFV010000463.1:0-3086 GCA_964423545.1 uncultured Anaerolineales bacterium
CCCCCGCGCCTACACCCCATCGTACGCGCGGCGCAAGGTGGCGATGTCGATCTTGATCATCTGCTGCACTGCCAGGCGCACGCGGCCTGCGCGTGCGGGGTCCGGGTCGTCCATCAGCTCGCCCAGCACCGCTGGGATGATCTGCCAGGACAGGCCGTAGCGGTCCTTCAGCCAGCCGCACTGCTGTGCTTCGCCCCCTTCCAGAAGCTTCTCCCACAGCGCGTCCACCTCCTCCTGCGTCTCGCAGTTGACATAGAGCGAGATCGCCTCGGTGAAGCGGAAGTGCGGCCCGCCGTTGAGCGCAATGAACTGCTGACCCTCGAGCTGGAAGGTCACCACCATCGCCGTCCCCGGCGGCATCGGCCCCTCCGCGGCGTAGCGTGACACGTTGAGGATCCGGGAATCGTTGAAGAGGGAGACATAGAAAGCGGCGGCCTCTTCGGCCTGGCTGTCGAACCACAAGAACGGGGTGATCTTCTGCATGACATCTCCTTTGCGCGGCGTGTATGCGGCCGCGGGCGCCTATCGGTCTGCGGTCAGGAGGACGCCTGCGTCCCCCTGACCGCAGCGCTCTCGAACCGAGCCTACCCGGCTGCGCCGGCCTGGCCGCGCAGCCGTTCTTCCTGCTCCCGCAGCGCCGGGGTCAGCGCCGGGCCGAAATCGTCCGCTTCGATCACCTGCTGGCATGCAGGCCCTCGCCCGCCAGCAGCACGCCGGCCTGCGCCAGCGTCTCATTGAAGGCGCCCATCGCGGCGAGCTCCTGCTCGCCCGGCATAACGCCCGCCTCAGACTCCTCGTTCGCGGGCACGATCACCATGAAGCGCATGGCAATGGCTCCTCTCAAGTGATGACAGGGGTGTCCTCGGCGGGACGAATTCAGCCGCCCGCAATGGCCCCGACCACCATCAGCGGCTCGGCGCCGCTTGCGACCGCGTCGGGCAAAGGCGTATCGGGCGGATCGAGCGACAGGTCGCGCTTGCAGGCGAAGAACCGGATCAATGACCGCCGCTGCCGCGTGACCTGATCGCGGATCGTGCCGCGCAGCATCGGATACCCCGCTTCGAGCGCATCCAGAACCGAGTCCAGCGTCACCGGCGCGCCGACCTGGAGCTCGACTTCGCGGCCGGTCCCGGCCAACGTCCGCAGGTGATAGGGCAGCACCACCCGGATCATGGCAGCGTCTGCACTTCGACCGACATCACCGCCGGCAGATCGCGCACGATGGGCGCCCAGTGGTCGCCGGAGTCGGCCGACGCGTACACCTGCCCGCCGGTGGTGCCGAAGTAGATGCCGCACGCGTCGAGCGCGTCGACCGCCAGCGCGCTGCGCAGGACGTTGACGTAGCAGTCGCGCTGCGGCAGACCGTTCGTCAGCGCCTCCCACTCGTTCCCGCCGGTCCGGCTGCGGTACACGCGCAGCTTGCCTTCGGGCGGATAGTGCTCTGAGTCGCTCTTGATCGGGACGACATAGATCGTCTCCGGCTCATGCGCGTGCACCGCGATCGGAAACCCGAAGTCGCTCGGCAGGTTGCCGCTGACCTCGCGCCACAGCTCGCCGCCGTCGTCGCTGCGCATCACATCCCAGTGCTTCTGCATGTAGAGCACATCGGGGCGCGCCGGGTGCAGCGCGATGCCGTGGACGCAGTGGCCGACCTCGGCTTCGGGATCCGGCATGAACTGCGATTGCAGCCCCCGGTTGGCCGGCCGCCAGCTAACGCCCGCGTCATCGCTGCGGAACACGCCCGCTGCCGAGATGGCGATGAACATGCGGCCGGGGTGCTTCCCATCCAGCAGGATCTTGTGGAGGCCCATCCCGCCGGCGCCCGGCATCCATTGAGGGCCAGAGCCGTGGCCGCGCAGCCCTGGGAGCTCGTGCCACGACTGCCCCCCGTCGGTGGTGCGGAACAGCGCGGCATCCTCGACCCCCGCGTACACCATGTCTGGGTCGGCCGGCGAAGGCTCAAGATACCAGACGCGCTTGAATTCCCAGGGGCGCTGCGTGCCGTCGAACCACTGGTGCGTGGTGAGCGGCGCAGCGGCGGTGTCATAGGCGAAGTTGTTGCTCTCACCGATGGGGAACCCTTCGGGGGTCGTGGTCGGCTGGCCCGGTTTGGTGCCGGGCTGATGCCACGTCTTGCCGCCATCGTCGGAGCGCTGGATGATCTGCCCGAACCAGCCGGTCGATTGCGAGGCATACAGCCGATTCGGGTCAACCGGCGACCCTTTGAGATGGTAGATCTCCCAGCCGGCGAAGTGGGGGCCGCTGATGTCCCACCGCTCGCGCCTGGCATCCGATGTCAGGATGAACGCGCCCTTGCGCGTGCCGACCAGCACTCGTACGCTGCTCATACCTCACTCCTTTCATTCCAGTCCTGCCATAGTAGAACACTTATTCTAATCTCACGGTAAGACAGAATCCAATCTTGCCCGGCTCATTTGCTCGATCCCTCCGGTCAGTAGTAAAATCGGGGGCAGCAACACGAAGGGGGCGCTGATATGAAGCTGTTCAATCGGTCCATGGCGTTCAACTGGCGCATTTTCCTGGTGCGCATCCTGGTCAATGCGGTCACCCTTGCGGTCCTTGCGCTGCTGCCCGGCATCCGTTTCATCGACCCATCGATCGTCAAGCTTCTGTTGATGGCGCTCACGCTCGGTCTCATCAATGCGTTCGTCAAGCCGATCATTCAGTTCCTCACCCTGCAGTTCCTGTTCGTGACCTACGGCTTCGTGATTATCCTGATCAACGCCCTGGTGTTGCTGTTGGTGGCCTGGCTGTTCAAGTCGTACGAGGTCGCCAGCCTCTGGGCTGCCCTGTTCGGAGGCGCAGTGATCGGGTTAGTCAGCAGCTTCCTGGAAAGCCTGTTCGGCGTCGCGCCGCCCATCCTGCCGGAAAAGCCACCCGAGCTGAAACGCCAGATCGACGTGAGCCAGGCCAGCCCCGTACAGGCCGCGCTGACCCGCAAGGTGGCGCCACAGGGGCAGTTCGCCGAAAGCGCACCGGAGACGGAAGCCGAGGCTCCAGTCCCGCCGGCCGAGGCGCCCAGCAGTGCCGCGGCGAGCGCCACCCATCCGGCGACCGGGCCTGCC
>CAYRFV010000464.1:0-3076 GCA_964423545.1 uncultured Anaerolineales bacterium
TCCGGGGGGATCACCTCGATGACCCCCACATTGAGCAGCACCTCATTGGCGATCACCAGCGCCGATTTCGGATAGAGCAGCATCTCCAGGCTGGCCAGCGTCGGATGGACTCCCAGGCTGCCGGCGATGCCGCTGCCCTGCTCCAACTGGTCGGCGGCGTCGATCTCCACATCTAGCTTGATCGACTCCTGCGGCGGACCCTTCAGGCGCAGCGCCTCCCCGCGATCGGCATTCCCGCCGACGGTCTGCGCGGTGATCGTGCGCGTCATCGTGTCCGGGTTGTACTGGAAGATGATGACGCTCGCCAGCGGGTTGAAGGGGTCCAGCCCGATGATGGCGCCCTTCTGCAACAATGGTGAGCCGGGAAAACTGGTCACTCTCGATCTCCTGCGACAGAGTCAGAAATCATTCGACTCAGGGAGTCCGTACGGTCGTATCCACCGTGGTCCAACGCTTGGTCTGCACCGTCCGGCCGTTGCGCTGGATCTCACCGCGGAACTCGACCAGCAGGTCGACGTCATCCCCGGTGTTGAGCCCATTGACGGTGATCGTCGGAAAATCTTCGCCGCGATAGATGCAACCGTTCGCCTGGTCGGTGGCGCCCGCGTCGTCGAGATAGCGGTTTTCCCCGCAGCGCGTTGTCGTCTGCTCCTGCGCCGGCTGTTCGCGGTGGCCGTAGTTCACGCCAGCGCACTGGGTCATGCCGTCTTCCCGGAAAGCGGTGGGCAGACGCCCGCCCGGGATGTTGGCAAACAAATTGCTCAGGTCCTGGCTGGCGCCGCTGCGCGAGCCGGTGGCCACTCCGGCGATGAACTGGCGATACTGGAATTCCGAGCAATTGCAGCGGCTCGAGAACTGCGCATCCACGACGTGATGCCCGCGTATCTGCGTCGTTCCCCTGGGCCCCGCGGTCGCAGCCGTCTGGACAGGATGCACCACCACCCGGAACATGGTCAGGCAGTTCTCGTCGGCGGTGTCCGCGCCTTCCAGTCTCTGCTCCTCGACAATGAAGCGAAACGTGTCTGCGCCGACTTTGCCGTCCTTGGTGAGGCCGTACTCCTCCTGCGTCGCCGCAATCGCCAGGATGTTCTCGCGGGTCCACTGGCCCGTCACCGGGCCACCCAGGATGTCCTGAATCAGGCGGGTGTTGGCCTCATCGTAACGCGCCCGGTTGAAGCGAAGCGCGTCTCGAATCTGGGCTTCCGTCAGATCGGGCTGAGCCGGTGGCGCAGGAGTCGGCGCTGGCGTGGCGAGGTCGCGCTGCACCAACCCGCCCCGTCTCTCCGCGATCGGCGCAGCCTCACCCGCAACCACGCTGCGAGCGGCCCGCTGAGCGGCCCGCTCGGCCTCGCTCTCCGGCGAATCGAGCGCCACCGCTGTGCTGCGGTCGAGCGGACCGGCGCTCTGCTGGATGACGTGCGCCAGCTCGTGAGCCAGCAGTTGGCGCCCTGCGCTCGTGCCCGGAGCATACTGCCCCTGAGCGAAGACCACATTGCGGCCGACGGCGTACGCTAGTGCATTCACCGCCCGCGCCGATTCTGCGGCGCGGGCGTCGGTGTGCACGCGGACCCCGCCGAAGTCATGCCCGAAGCGCGATGCCATCAGCGCCTGCGTCGCCGGCTCCAGCGGCCGGCCGGATGAGCGCAGCACCTCGTGCACAATCGGCGGCACGCCGGGCTGCGCACTCGGCGCCTCGGTCTGACCCGCAGACCGGCGTTGCAGCCGCTTGCTGCGGCACTCGGCGCACTCGCCATCCATGCCGGCCGCGCCGCCGCAGGCGCACTTGCGCTGCAGGAGCGACCGCCGGCCAGCAGCCGAGCCACACTGGCCGCCGCGGGCAAGGGTGCGAGAAATCGTCTGTTGCCTTTCCATCCGCTTCAGCGCCTCAGATCGCCGTCCGCTTCCGGTGAGGGAGCACTCCGCCTGCGCAGGAGAGCCATCCCATCACCCTTATCCGCCGATGGATGTCACAGCCAGCCGCGCCGCCTGTGTTCGCAACATCCGGTAATGGTAGTCGATCGGATCGAGCCGCCGCCAGTCGCCGCACTCGAGAAAGCGGTTGATCGCCGCCACCGGGTCGCAGGTCAGCGCAAGCGGACCCGGACGAAGTGAGCCATGTCTGGCACACCACGCAATGTAATCCATCGCAGGCAGAGCCTCGCCCCCAAGCACGTAGCCGCCGATCAGCAGAAACGGGATCCCCTCCACCAGATGCAAGGGGAAGATCGGGAACAGCGATGGGTCGTGTGGCTCCCGCAAATCCGCCGCGCCCAAGGCCAGACGCGGCAGCGGATGTCGTTCATCCTTCGGAACGTAAAGCACGCGCGCCACCAGCAGGGCGTTGTCCGGCGATCCTGACGCCCCTTGATCCGCCCGTTGGCAGTATTGTTCAAGGACGCGCAATATCAGAGCCTCACCGAGCTCGCGCAGGTAGTTGCCTGCCGCAATCAGATCTCCTGGGTTGAAGGTGAACCCCGAAAACCCCGTCAGGTGATCGATCAGCTCGTGTCCACGCTCGATCGCCTGACTGCTGTTTGGATGCTCCATCGGGTCAGACATGTGAATCCGCCTCGTCGTCGACCGATCTATGCAGCGTGGCGTCAACCTTGGCCGGAGATGCGACCTGGATCGCTCTGGTCGCAACAATCGAAATCCACCTCGATGGAGCGGTACAGCGTCCCGGCATCCGACCAGCCAGCGGGTTGCGTCTCGGTGGCCGGCAGACTCCCCGCCTCCGGCACTGTCCCCCAACTCAGAGGCTCGGTATAGCCCTCAATGAACTTCGCATTCCCCTCCTCCAGGTTCACGCCTCGCTGGTCGGGCGTAGGCCCGACTCGAAAGGTGTCTGCGCGATGCGGGGATGTCGACGTGCCGACAAAGATCTGTCCGCCCCGCACCTCCCACCCTTCCCAGTAGGTCTTCGTGAAGTTATTGGCGCCGCCTGCGCAGATCTCGCGCTGAAGATTGAACCGGACTTTCTGCACCACAAAGCCATTGGTGCTGGAGCCGGCGTTGTTCAGACCCCAACGAACAGCGTATTCATATCCACCACAGCCCTGGCTGGTGCGCGGGGTCA
>CAYRFV010000465.1:0-3046 GCA_964423545.1 uncultured Anaerolineales bacterium
ATGCGCGCCGCCGGCCAGAATCCAGGCGGCGGCGGCAATCTTCAGGTTTGGCTTCGGCATCCACAGGGCGCGCGCCACCGGGAGCCGGGGCAGCGGCGCTTCGGGCGGAACGACTTCGACCGTGTTGACGATCATGCGGAACCGGTTGCCCAGATCGATGATCGTCGCGTTCAGTGCAGGTCCGGCCGGCGCATCGAACACGAGCCGGGCGGGATCGGCCTTGCCTCCGATCGAAAGGGGATGCATCTCCAACGCCGGGCGGCCTGCGCTGACCGAAGCGCAGATTTCCAGCATATGCGCACCGAGAACCTTCATCCCGGCCGGATTCAGATGATAGGTGTAGTCTTCCATGAACGAGGAGCCGCCCGGCAGCCCGGTCGCCATCACCTTCATGGCGCGCACCAGGGCAGCCGTCTTCCAGTCGCCCTCTGCGCCGAAGCCGTAGCCGTCGGCCATGAGACGCTGCACCGCCAGCCCCGGCAGTTGCTCCAGCCCGTGCAGGTCCTCGAAGCAGGTGGTGAACCCCTTGAAACCTCCATCGGTCAGGAAGGCGCGCATGCCCAGCTCGATGCGCGCCGCGGCCCGCAGCGCGTCGCGCTGGCTGCCGCCCTCGCGCAGCGATGCGGCCACCGTATACTGCGCATCGTAGTCAGCGACCAGCCTGCCCACCTCTCTGTCGCTCACCTGATGCACGTAGCCGGCAAGGTCGCCCACTGCGTAGCCGTTCACCGAATAGCCGAAACGAAGCTGCGCTTCGACCTTATCCCCTTCGGTGACGGCGACCTCTCGCATGTTATCCGCGAAGCGCGCGATCTTCGCGCCCTGCCAGTCGTGCCAGGCTGCTGCGGCGCGCGCCCAAGTCGCAAGCTCCGCCACCACATCGGGATCCTGCCAATGCCCCACGATCACCTTGCGCTCGCGGCGCAGCCGCGACCCGATAAAGCCGAACTCGCGATCGCCATGCGCCGACTGGTTCAGGTTCATGAAGTCCATGTCGATGGTGGCCCACGGAATATCGCGGTTGAACTGGGTATGCAGATGGACGAACGGCTTGCGCAGCACATTCAGCCCGGCGATCCACATCTTGGCGGGCGAGAAGGTGTGCATCCAGGTGATGAGGCCGATGCAGTTGGCCGCTGCATTGGCTGCCAGGCACAGATCATAGATGCCTTGGGGCGTCGTGACGACCGGCTTGAAGACGACCTCGACCGGCAATGTCGCCTCGGCGTTCAACGCCGCGGCGACAATCTGTGAATCCGCAGCGACCTGCCGGAGCGTTTCCTCACCGTAGAGGTTCTGGCTGCCTGTCACAAACCAGAGTTCGAGCGCGTGGAACGGTTTCATGCGTGGATTCCTCCTTGCCAGGTATTATACCTCAAGTCGAAGCCCGATGCCGTCTGGCTTTACAAACTGGGATGTTGTTGCTATCCTTCCGTCCGGCCTTTGGCCGCCATTCCCATCCGTTGCCTTGCGAGGAGCCATGTCTCAAGCACTCACCGCCGGCGCATCCCTGGATATCCGATCGCTGAGCCAGACCCGCGAGGTCGTCGCGTATCACCACGGTGGGCTCTTTCCGGTTCTGACAACCGCGCCCGATGGCAGCGCCGTTGCGGTGCTGCGCGGAGGAGCAGGCCACCTGGGGCTAGGGGGCCGCATCGACATCGTGCGGTCGCGCGATGCCGGGCTTACCTGGACACAGCCGCAGATAGTGGCCAACAGCGAGACGGACGACCGCAATCCGGCCTTCGGCGCATCGGCGAACGGTGCGCTGATCCTCTCCTATCACCGCACTTTCGCCTATGATGCCGACGGCAACTACACGCCCTGGCAGGACCCGGAGGCGGATTGGCCGTGTGAAGTGCGGATCACTCGTTCGCATGACTGCGGCCTTACCTGGGAGGACCCCTATCTGCTCAGCGATCCCATACTGCGCCGCGGCTCGCCCTTCGGCAAGATCGTGGCGCTGAGAGACGGCACGTTGCTGCTGCCGATTTACTACCGGCCGGTCGCGCCACTGGTCCCGCAGCCCGGCGAGTTGATCCCCGGCGACTCGTGCAGCTATCTGATCCGCTCTCGGGACGACGGCCGGACCTGGGAAGCGCCTTCTCTGATCTGCGTCAACTCGGGCGAGCCAGCGGTGATCGGCCTGCCCAATGGCGACGTGCTGGCGATCGTCCGGCGCGAGAAGATGGGCAAGACGTTGTGGAGCACGCGGTCGCGCGATGGTGGCTTCACCTGGTCGACGCCGGTGCGGATTACCGACGACATGCAGCATCCCGGCGATCTGTTGGTGCTGCGGGATGGCAGCGTCCTGTTGGCGTACGGCAACAGGAATAGCCCGCCGACCCGCATCGAGGCCCGTCTGAGCCGAGATGGTGGCAGCTCGTGGTTGCCTTGCTTGCTGCTTTTCTCGGGCAGCCTGCTGGGCTACAACGCCGGCTCTCCGCACCGGGCAGATCTCGGCTATCCCAGCAGCACGCTGTGCGGGAGCAGGGTCGTGACCATGTACTACTACCATGCCACGATCCCGCCCGCTGCCGATCTCCGGCGAGCAGGCAACCCGGCCTATGACGCAGGGGGTTACCTGGCCGTGGCGGTGACGTGGGAACAGGACGAGCTGTTCGCTGCGCTGAAGCGGTGCGCGGGCCTGGGGTGAATTCGGGGCATGCGTGCCGCGCCAGCCGGCCGTGTCGCGCTTGCCCTGGGGCCCGAGGTCAACCCCTGGAGGGAAGCACCGCGGCGACGAAGCGTGCCAACTCGCGCACCTTCAGCGCTCGGCAGGCGACGAGGTAGACAATCGCGCCTCCGGCCCCTGCGACGGCGAGAGCCATCGGAGCGAGCCATCCTTCTCGACTTGCCAGGGTCATCAGGAGCAGCATCGCGCCGCCCATCGCCGCGGACGCGGTCAGCACGCGTAGCAGCAGTTGCGCCATTTCGCGGCCATCGATGCCGCCCAACCGCTGGCGCAAGACAAGGAGCAGCGCCAGCACTTCTGCCGTCACTGCCAGCGAGTTCGCCAACGCGAGGCCGCCGGCGCCCAACGGGC
>CAYRFV010000466.1:0-3030 GCA_964423545.1 uncultured Anaerolineales bacterium
GCGGCCGCCGCTGCGGCCGCGTCTCGATATCGGGTTCGCTGCGCATCATTTCCTGTTTCACCCGTTGCAGGTCGCTCTCGTGTTTCAGAAGGACGCTCAGCGTGGTCTCCAACGTCTGCGGATCGAGCTGCCGCGCGTTCAGCGTGACCAGCGCTTTCGCCCAATCGAGCGTCTCGCTGATGCTGGGTGACTTGCGCAGGTCCATGTTGCGGAGTTGATGCACCAGTTCGACCGCCTGGCGCGCCAGTTTCGGCGCCAGCTCCGGCACCTTCAGACGTACGACGGCCAGCTCCTGCTCGACCGAAGGATAGTCGATGAACAGATAGAGGCAGCGTCGCTTGAGCGCCTCGCTCAGCTCGCGCGTGTTGTTGCTGGTGAGCACCACCACCGGGCGATGCACGGCCGCCAGCGTGCCCAGCTCCGGCACGCTTACCTGGAAATCGCTCAGCACTTCGAGCAGGAACGCCTCGAACTCGGCATCGGCCCGGTCGATCTCATCGATCAGGAGCACCGCCGGCTCCTTGCTCAGGATCGCCTTGAGCAGGGGGCGCTGCAGCAGGAAGCGCATCGAGAAGAAGACATCCTCCTCGGCGGCCAGCCGATCCGCCGCGGCGGCGAGGCCCGACGTCCCCGCAAGCGTCTCCTGGAGCTTGTCGCGCAGCAGTTGGGTGTAAAGCAACTGCTTGGCGTATTCCCACTCGTACAGCGCCTTCGTTTCGTCCAGCCCCTCGTAGCACTGAAGCCGGATCAGCTCGCGGCCGGTCGCGCCGGCGATGGCCTTCGCCAGCTCGGTCTTGCCGACGCCTGCCGGGCCCTCCGTCAGCAGCGGCTTGCCAAGTTGCTGGCTCAGATACATGATCGTGGCAATCTCATCGCTGGCAATATAGTGTTGGTCGCCCAGCGCATCTTTCAGTTCGGCGGGCGAGGAGAAGGAGCGGATCGACATTGCTGTGCCTTTCATAATACGACGTAAAGGGTTCGCCACCTGCACCGGCAACCATGAGGCGATTCTACCCGGAAAGCGCGCCGTTTTCTGCAAGCTGGCTTCCCCCCAGGGAACCTGCTTGTCCCGGGCCGGAGAGGCGAACTCGGCGAATGTAGCCGGCCTTCCAGTCACGCGAGTGGTTTTGTTGTATTATCGTACCGAATCTGTCTATTTTATGCGCTATGCGATGGAGCACGCGTTGGATCAAAGATCGGGAGAGTGACGCCATGCTACTCGTGCGTGATGTGTTCCAGGCGAAGTACGGTCGGGGCGATGAACTGGTCGCCCTCTTCAAGGAGATTGCCGGGCATTGGGCGCAAAGCGAGTCCTCGATCGCCTTGCGCAGCTTCCGTATCCTCACCGATGCCAGCGGACCGTTCTTCACCGTGGTCACCGAGCTTGAGGTAGAGAGCTTCGCGGTCTGGCCGCAGTTCATGGCCGCCGCATTCGCTCTGCCGCAGTTCGCCGGCTGGTTCGCCCGGATGGTGCCGCTGGTCGAGTCGGGTCGGCGGGAATTCTACAACATCGTTGCGCCGGCGTCCTGACATCCTTCGACATCTCGCCAGCCGTCCGGCCCGCTTCGACATGCAGCGATGGGCGTGGATCGCGGCAGGCGCGGCGGCGTCCGAACGGCCACTTGCGCGGCGTGGTGCGAGCAGCCGCCAGCGCCTCCTGTGCTATACTCTGCGAGATGAAACTCGTAGCCGATCTCCACATCCATTCGCACTTTTCTCGCGCCACCAGCAAGAATTTGACCTTCGAGCACCTGGCGCGCTGGGCCCAGCTCAAGGGTGTTCATGTCGTCGGCACGGGCGACATCGCGCATCCGGGCTGGCTGGCCGAGATGCGCGAGAAGCTGGAGCCTGCTGAAGAAGGGTTGTTCCGGCTGAAACGCGATGCCGCCGCGGCCGTCCGGCTCCAGACGCCGCCCTCCTGCCACGCAGACGTGCGCTTCATGTTGAGCGGAGAGATCAGCAGCATCTATAAGCGCGGCGACCAGACGCGCAAGATCCACAACATCGTCTTCGCGCCGTCCTTCGCAGCGTTGGAGCGGCTCCAGGCTCGACTGGAGAAGATCGGCAACATCCGCGCCGACGGCCGGCCCATCCTCGGCCTGGATGCGCGCGATCTGTTGGAGATCGTGCTGGAGATCGATCCGGCCTGCCATCTGATCCCCGCGCACATCTGGACGCCGTGGTTCTCGCTCCTCGGCTCGAAATCGGGCTTCGACTCGGTCGACGAGTGTTTCATGGATCTGGCCCCGCACATCTTCGCCCTGGAGACCGGCCTCTCGTCCGATCCCCCGATGAACTGGCGCGTGTCATCGCTGGACCGCTACACCCTTGTTTCCAACTCGGATGCCCACTCGCCCGAGAAGCTGGCGCGCGAGGCCTCCCTGTTCGACTGCGAGCTCTCCTATCGCGCGATCTTCGCCGCGCTGCGCAGCGGGGATCCCGGCGCTTACCTGGGGACGATCGAGTTTTTCCCGGAGGAGGGAAAGTATCACTTCGACGGCCATCGCGCCTGTGGCGTCGCCTGGAACCCGTCGGAGACGCTGGCGCATGGCGGGCTCTGCCCCGTGTGCGGTAAGGAGGTGACAATCGGCGTGATGCACCGCGTCGAAGCGTTGGCCGATCGACCTTCCGGCGGAAGGCCGGCGCGTACGCATCCTTTCGCCAGCCTGGTTCCGCTGCCCGAGGTGCTGGCTGAGGTGTTGGGTGCAGGCGAGAGCTCCAAACAGGTGCAGGCCGAGTATCTCACGCTCTTGGCTCGCCTGGGACCGGAACTGGCGATTCTGCGCGACGCGCCGCTGGCCGAGATCGCGACGGCGGTGGGAGAGCGGCTGGCCCGCGGCATCGACCGCATGCGCCGCGGCGAGGTGGCTGCGCAGGCCGGCTATGACGGCGAATACGGTGTGATACGGGTCTTCGGCGCTGTGAAGCCGCTTGCTTCGGGGCAGCCAGGGCTGTTCCCCGAAGCGACCGAAAGCGGAGAGTCGGCTGCTGCGGAGGTCGCCGGCGGTGCGCCTACGCCGGATCTGGCTG
>CAYRFV010000467.1:0-3010 GCA_964423545.1 uncultured Anaerolineales bacterium
GGCGTGATCGTCGGCGCCGGGATCGGCGCGGCGATCGCCGGGCTGCGGCCCGTCGCTGAGCTGATGACCATCAACTTCGCCTTCCTGGCGTTGGACCAGATTGTCAACCACGCCGCCAAGCTGCACTACATGTTCAACGGCCAGATCAGAGTGCCGATGGTGATCCGCACCGTCGGCGGCGGCGGCCGGCAACTGGGCGCAACCCACTCGCAGACGCCCGACGTGATCTTCGCCCACTTTCCCGGCCTGAAGGTTGTGGCTCCCGGCACGCCGGCCGATGCCAAGGGGTTGCTGAAGTCGGCGATTCGCGATGATGACCCGGTGTTCTTCATCGAGCACGCCACGCTGTACCAGGTGAAAGGCGATGTGCCCGACGATGAGGATTTCCTTGTGCCGATCGGCGTCTCCGATGTGAAACGCGAGGGCACAGACGTCACCGTTGTCTCCTACTCGAAGATGCTCCAGGTATCGCTGGAAGCCGCCGACAAGCTGGCTGGCGAAGGCATCTCCGCCGAAGTCATCGACCTGCGTACACTGCGACCGCTGGATGTGAAGCCGATCATCGCATCGGTCAAGAAAACGAACCGGCTGGTGGTGGTCGAGGAAGGGTGGCGCTCGTTCGGCATCGGCGCGGAGATCTCCAGCCGCGTGACCGAGCTGGCCTTCGACTCCCTGGATGCGCCGGTGCGCCGGGTGGCCCAGGCCGAAGTGCCGCTGCCCTACAACCGCCGCCTGGAGCAGATGGCGCTGCCGCAGGTGGACGACGTGATCGTTGCCGTGAAGGACGTGATGTATTTGCGGTAGGGAGGACCGCCCATGGCAGAACTCATCAACATGCCCAAACTGGGCTTCGATATGCGCGAGGGCAAGCTGGGGGAATGGGTTGTGAAGGAGGGCGGCTCCGTTGCCCAGGGTGAGACGATCGCTATTATTGAAACCGACAAGGCCAGCGTCGAGGTGCCTGCCTTTCGCTCGGGAGTGCTGCTCAAGATCCTGACGCCGGCTGGCGAGAGCGTACCGATCGGCATGCCCATCGCTGTGATCGGCGAGTCTGGCGAACCGATCGACCTCGTCGCCCTGGGTGTGGCGAAGGCCGAGGCCAAGGCTGAATCGAAGGCCCCGGCTAAGGCCCAGGCTGAGGCCCAGACTCCGGTCGCCGTCCAGCCCATTGCGGCCCCTGTTGCGCCGGAAGGGGGGAGGCTGGCGGCATCGCCGGTGGCGCTGCGCATGGCCGCCGAGCTCGGCATCGACATCAAAAAGGTGCGGGGCAGCGGCCCCGTTGGTCGGATCATCAAGCGCGACATCGAAGCGTACCTGGTCGCGCAGGACCAGGCTGCGAAGGCCGCGACGGTCGCGCCAACCGCCGCCGTGACGCCGCCGATGGCGATCCCATCCTATGAGCCGTCAATGGAGGGCTATCGCGCCGTGCCGCTCACGGGCATGCGACAGACGATCGCCCGCCGGATGGTGGAAAGCAAGACCACCGCACCGCACTTCTATATCACGATGGATATCGATATGGCTGCGGCGATGGCTTTGCGCAGCCAGCTCAATGCCCTGGTACCGGAGAACGAGAAGATCTCAGTCAACGATCTCATCATCAAGGCCTGCGCCCTGGCGCTGCGCCAGTTCCCGAACATTAACGCATCGTTCGCAGGCGCCGAGATCCACGTGCATGACCAGGTCAACATCGGCATCGCCGTGGCGCGCGAGACCGGTCTGGTGGTCACGGTCGTGCGCGACTGCGACAAGAAACCGCTGGCGGAGATTGCCAGGGATGCGCGTGAGCTGGTGGGACGCGCGCGCGAGGGGCGCATGAAGCCCGACGACATGGTCGGCGGAACGTTCACCATCAGCAACCTGGGGATGTTTGATGTAGACGACTTCATCGCCATCATCGGGCCGGGACAGACCGCGATTCTCGCGGTGGGAGCGGTCAAGCAGGCGCCGGTGGTGAAAGACGGGCAGCTTGCCGTGGGCACGCAGATGAAGGCCACCATCTCGGCCGACCATCGCGTGACGGACGGCGCCGAGGCGGCCCGCTTCATGCAGGCAGTGAAGACGGCGCTAGAGCAGCCGCTGCGCCTGGTGCTATAGGCGCGCTTCACCCTCGAAGGGCACGAATTCCACGAACCATTGACTTCGTGGAATTCGTGGCTCCGAACTACTTCGCCAACACCCCCTGGTAGGTCATCCCCTTTTTTTCCTCGCTGCGATCGGTGGCTGAGGGTGGCTCGGGCGAGAACGCCGACAGCTCAGCCCGCCATGCGGGCGTCATCTTGATCTCAGCCGCGCGCAGCGACGGTTCCAGCTGCTCGAGGTTGCGCGCACCGACGATCGGCGCAGTGATCGCCGGGTGCGACATGACCCACGCGACCGCCAGGGTGGCCGGATGCTCACCGCGGTCGGCGGCGTAGGCGGTCAGCCGATCCGCCACCTCGAAGTTGATGGGGTCGCCGTAGCGAGCCTGGTAGAGCTTGTTGGCGGTCAGACGCCCGGATTCGGGCTGCCGGCCGACCCCAAACTTCCCCGTCAGCAGACCGCCGCCCAGCGGGCTGTAAGTGATCACCCCCATCTGCTCCGATTGCGCCAGCGGCAGCACCTCTACCTCCACCTGGCGCTTGACCAGGCTGTACATCGGTTGGATGCATTCGAAACGCGCCAGGTTCTTCCCTGCCGAAATGCCCAACGACTTGGCGATCTGCCATGCAGCCCAGTTGCTCACACCTGCGTGGAGGATCGTGCCCTGATGCACCAGGTCATCAAGCGCCCTCAGCGACTCGTCCATCGGCGTTTTGGCGTCCCAGCCGTGCAGAAAGTAGAGGTCGATCCAGCCGGTGTGCAGGCGCTTGAGGCTGCCTTCCACCTGGCGCATGATGTGGCGACGCGATGCGCCGCGTGCGTTGACGTCCGGGCCCATCGGGAAGCTGAACTTCGTGGTGATGATCACCTCGTCGCGGCAACCTGCCTCGGCGACCAGCCGGCCAAGAATCTCCTCCGAGCGGCCCTT
>CAYRFV010000468.1:0-3003 GCA_964423545.1 uncultured Anaerolineales bacterium
GGCGTGGCGGAGTTGGACGAGCCGGCGTTCGCACGGATTGCCTGTCGGTGGCGCGAGTGTGGGGCGGTGTTCTTCATCTGCCTGCCGTGCTACCGGGGCCAGCGGTACTGCAGCCAGCGGTGCCGGGTCAAGGCCAGGCGTCTCCAGCGGCTGGAGGCCAACCGGCGTTACCAGGCAAGTGAGCACGGTCGCGAGCGGCACCGCGAGCGCCAGCGGGCGTATCGCCGACGCCGCGTGACGGATCAAGGTTCATCGGATGCACCTCCCGCGATGACGATGGGCACGTCGGTGCTCACTGCGGCGCCGGCAAGGGAGGTCAACGGTGGGTCAACCATGTTCGTCTGCTCGTGCTGTGGCAGGACGGGGTACCGCATCGACCCGTTCGCTTCCGGATAAGCCATGATCGCGCCCGAGCTCAAGGCCGAGATCCGGCGGCTGTTCTTCGCCGAGCACTTCAAGATCGGGACCATCGCGGATGGGATGGGGATCTCGTGGGACACCGTGCGGCAAGCGATCGGCTCATCGGTATTCAACCGTACCCGCTTCGTGCGTCCGGGCTTGACCGAGCCGTACCTCGACTTCATCAAGGCCACCCTCGAGCGCTTCCCGCGGCTGCGGGCGACGCGGCTGCACCGCATGCTCCAGGAACGGGGCTTTGCGGGCTCGGTGCGGGCGGTCCGGCGCGTTGTCGCCGAGCTGCGGCCGCGCGGGCGCGAGGCGTTCCTGCGCCGGGTCACGCTCCCCGGCGAGGAGGCCCAGGTCGACTGGGCGAGCTTCGGCGAGGTCGATGTCGAGGGCACGAGGCGGCGGCTGTCGTGCTTCCTGATGGTCCTGTCCTACTCCCGTGCGCTCTACCTCGAGTTCGCCTTCGACCAGAAGATGGAGAGCTTCCTGCGGGGGCATGTCCATGCCTTCGCGGCCTTCGGCGGCGTCCCACGGGTGCTGCTGTATGACAACCTCCGCTCGGCCGTGCTCGACCGGGCGGGCGACGCCATCCGCTTCCACCCGCGCCTGCTCGAGCTCGCAGGCCACTACCACTTCGCGCCACGCCCGTGCGCGGTCGCTGCCGCATACCAGAAAGGCCGCGTGGAGCGCGCCGTGCGCTACGTGCGGGATGCCTTCTATGCCGCGCGTCCATTTCGCGGCCTGAGTGCCCTCAATGAGGAGGCCCGCGCCTGGCAGGAAGAGGTCGCGCTCTCACGCACGTGGCCGCAGGACCCGAGCCGGACCGTCGCTGACGCGCTGGCCGAGGAGCGCTCCCGGTTGCTGCCGCTGCCTGAGCATCCCTTTCCGTGCGATTTCGTGGCCCCGATCCGCTCCGGCAAGACGCCATACGTGCGCTTCGATGGCAACGACTACTCGATCCCGGCGGGGTTGACCGGCCGCTGGCTGACCCTGGCCGCTTCGGTGGAGACGGTGCGCATCCTCGACGGCCGGGTGGAGATCGCCGCCCATCGCCGCAGCTTCGGCCGTGCTCGGGTAGTCGAGGATCCTGCGCACCTCGCACCGTTGCTGGCCGAGCGTCGCAAGGCGGAGGCCTCCTCTCGCGCCGGCCGGCTGCTCCGCGCTGCACCGTCGCTGGAGGGGTTCCTCGCCGCGGCGGTGGACGCCGGCGAGCGCCTGCGGCCCACGATGCGGTCGCTGGAGCGGCTGCTGGACCAGTACGGGCCCGACGCCCTGCGGACAGCCGCCGAGCAGGCGGTGGCGCGAGGCACGCCGCGGGCGCCTTCTGTGGCGTTTCTGCTC
This sequence comes from uncultured Anaerolineales bacterium, assembly GCA_964423545.1. Lineage (GTDB taxonomy): Bacteria > Chloroflexota > Anaerolineae > CG2-30-64-16 > CG2-30-64-16 > JALOOE01. The sequence continues at coordinate 1,747 of CAYRFV010000468.1, forward strand.
GGCCGGACGGCCCGGCCACGCCCGGCGCCGGTGACGCTGACCAGCCGGCCGGACCTGGCCGGCCTGGTGATCACCCCGGCCTCGCCGGCCATCTACGAGGAGCTGACCCGAAAGGAGGAGGACGATGTCTGAGCTTGCCAGCGCCCTGACCGCCATTGGCCTGAAAGCGATAGCCGCGCAGGTGGAGGATTTCCTGGCGCGCGCCACGCGATCGAAGATGTCACCGGCAGCCATGCTGGAGGAGATGGCTCGCATCGAGCAGACCGAGCGCGCCCGCCGGGGACTCGAGCTGCGGATGCGGGCAGCACGGCTGGGCTCCTTCAAGCCGATGGCCGATTTCGACTGGTCCTGGCCGAAGAAGATCGACCGTGACCTCGCGGAGCACGCGCTGTCGCTCTCGTTCATCACCGAGCGGCGCAACCTCGCCCTGGTCGCCACCAACGGCCTCGGTAAGACGATGATCGCGAAAAACATTGCCCACGCCGCCGTGCTCGCCGGCCACACGGTGCTGTTTCGCACGGCCTCGGAGCTGCTGACCGATCTTGCCTGCGACTCGCCGCAGCGGCGGCGCGCCCGTCTGGCCTACTACTCCTCCCACGACCTGCTGTGCATCGATGAGCTTGGCTACCTGTCGTACGACGACCGCGCCGCGGATCTGCTGTTCGAAGTGGTGACCCGCCGCCATGAGCGGCGCTCGATCCTGCTGACGACCAACCTTGGGTTCACCGACTGGAGCACGGTGTTCCCCAATGCGTCGTGCCTGATGACGCTGCTGGACCGCTTGCTGCATCACGCCGACGTGGTGCTGATCGAAGGCGACAGCTACCGTTCCTTCGAAGGAAAGAAGGAGCGTGAGGCCCGCCGGAGACGGAAGTGACCGAACAGGACTACGTCGCTTCCGTGCTGGAAGCCTACGTGGGATTGCCTGATACCGCCTGCCGGCCCCGCCGCGCCGATCGCATGCTGGCCCACTTGCTCTTCGCCGAAGGCGTGCCACCTGAGGTGGTGCTCGATGCCCTGCTGCTGGCCCACGCCCGCCGCCACATCAGTCCCGCATCGCCACCCGCGCCGGTACGCTCGCTGCACTATTTCCTGCCCGTGATCCGCGAGTTGGCATCCCTGGACCCGGCGCTGCGCGCGATGCTGCGCGATTCGGCACAGCGGCACCTGTCGCCGAACTCGTCCTCCGGCTCACCAACACACATGCCCGCCTCTGCCCCATGACCGGCGCCCTGTCAAAAACCCTCAGTTCCTCGT
>CAYRFV010000469.1:0-2648 GCA_964423545.1 uncultured Anaerolineales bacterium
GCTCTATCCAACTGAGCTACGGGGGCTCGGGTGCATCGGTGGCATACATGCGGAAGGTGCGGGCGCGGCGCAGCCGAGCCGAATGGCGCTACTCTACTTCGAAAGCCATCGGCTGTCAAATCGCTTTGGGCTGAACGTGTCCTTGTCGTAAATGCGCTGATCCAGGCGTCGCTCTGCCTGCACTGACAGTTCGCACTCGGCGATATTGAGCCAACTGTCGTGCTCTGGCGTGTCGTGCCATGCGAAGCGCGCGGCTCAGCGATGAGCTTCTTCTGGCTCAAAGGCTTCATAGAGCGCACCTGGACCATGCGTGTTCAGATTGTCGACCACCTGGACGATGCTGGCAGCGTCGGCATAGTCGGCCCTGATGACTTTCGCCTCAATCTCTTTGTCCTGCGGGCAAGAGGCGCACCGTCTGCACCTGCCAGGGTGTCAGATGGGCACGCCGTCCTAACCGCCCCAAGGGCTGCTCGCGCAGCGTGGCAGCCTGCAAATCTGCCGGCTGCCCCAGCCATGCCATCGCGACCCGGGCATTCTGACCGCCATATTCGTAGTGACGGGCGTACAGGCAGCCGTCTCGCGTGTAGAGCGCCGAAAGCATCGCCTGCCCTGTGATCTCTTCCCGATAGGGCATCCAGATGCTGCCCAACGTGTCTTGAGCGTCCGACTCCTGGCGCACGACGAACGGGAAGTTGTACTCCACCGCCTGCCGATGCAGGTCGGCATCACGCCAGTCGCCCTCGAACGGCAGGATGCCCAGGTCGTAGGTGTACGTACCCCGCAGCCGCCGCGTGCCCCACACATACGGAAGGCTGAACGCCAGCACCGCCGACAGCGCGCCGTCCTGCTCGTAGACGCTGCCCATCAGACCACGGTTGAGGAGCGCCAGCCCGACCTGACCGTCCGAGATCGCCGTCCAGTAGAGACCCTGAATGTACCGATCGTTCGTCTCGGCGATGTGAAAAGGCAGATCTCGGATGCCCGTCATGGCCGGGGTGGCGTGATAGGGGTAGAAACGCAGCCGCAGCTTGTATTCGTGATCGTTCCAGGCAGTAACAGTCTGCGCTGTGTCGCTGTCCTCGATGATGTCGCCATCGGCCGGCAGCGGCTCTTTGGGCCGGCCGATCCACTCGCCATCGAACGTGATCTCTCCGTGCCAGTCAATCCGCCGCGTGTGCCGGTAGAAGACCCACTCCGAGCGATAGGCGATGCCGCCGATTTCGCCTTGCTCGACCAATACGGCGCGTTCGTTTGAGAGGTCGGCCTGCGTGAAGCGGCTGGCCGAGACACAATCGCGGCCGGCCACCAGCCCGGCAAGCGTACCGCTGGTCTTGGGCGGGGCCAGCAGCGGCCGGCCCGATGCGCGGTCGTGCACCAGATGCAGCCCGCCATGCGCCGCGGTGTAGACCTTGTAGAAGGGGGTGAGCAGCCGGCCTACGGGTTCGCACACCCATTCGGCCGCCGCGCCGCGGCCCCGGCGCGTGCGCAGGGTCGACTCTTGCGCCTCGGCTTGCCAGCCGAAAGGAGAGGGCCGATTCTCCTCTCCCGCCGGAGGAGGGGCAAGGGGCGAGGACGCGTCGCCCGCTGACGTCACTGCGCGGCAACCCAACCCCGGCACGCTCACGACCTGACCGCCGGCTGCGTCGCCTACCCACTCGGTGCGCTCCCACGGCAGCGGATTGAAGACCACCGTCCGCTCGCCCGCGCCGATGCGCGGTGCAATGGTCGCGAACGCCGTGCGGATCACGCCGTCGGCCGCGGCCACTGCTGCATCCAAGTAGTGTCGTGCGTCGTCTTCCAGACCGCAAATCTGGATGTCGTGGTGCTGCGCCACGCACAGGTTCTTCCACGCCGTCGTCAGCCTGGCCTCGCAGGCCGGTCCGCCGAGCGCGACAGCGATGGTCGCCAGCCGTTCCGCCGTCTCGACGCGCACTTCGGCTTCCCGGCAGCGGTTCCACATCCAGTTGCCGCAATAGCCCCACGGCATCCGCACGCGGAAGTCGTTCGCTCCGGCTGCCAGTTCGGCCCTCGGCTGCGGCAGCAGCCGGAACGCCTCGTCCAGCGTCACCCACCTGACGCCCAGATCGTCCTGGTGCGCCTGGATCAGCGACTCCTCGCTGCGCACATCATCGGCGCGGGTGGCGATCAGCGGCCGGATCTTGTCGCCGAACGCGCGGCGGAAGTCGGTCAGCGTGAGCTGACACCGCTCCGAGATCGCGTCCGTGAGGATGCGGTTGTCGAGCGTGCTGGTTGCGCCGTGGATCTTGTGCCAGAAGAGCGGCTGCGTCCCGCCCTGTCCGCGATAGGTGGGCAGCGCGATGATACGGCTGCCGTCGACCCCGCGCCACCAGCAGACCGCCGCATCGAGCTCCGGGTTGTGGCCGTACATCATGAAATGCGTCCGCAGCACCGCGCCGGTGAAGCCGCAGCCGGAGAGCAGTTGCGGCAACTGGGCATGGAACGCGTGCTCGCTCATCAGATAGATCGCGACCGTGCGGCCCAACCGCTGTTCGACCGTGTCGAGCGCGGGTTGTACGTGTACGATGAGTGTGGTACGGTGGCGAACACGGATGTGAACGGGCTGAGAACATTCGGCAGAACGTATCTCCGAATCTCGCCTCCGAGGGTGGAGATAGGAGTGACACCCG
>CAYRFV010000469.1:2658-2980 GCA_964423545.1 uncultured Anaerolineales bacterium
CGCCAGGGAGAGCTGCCGGATGTTCGATTCGCCATCAATGAACATCGAGAGTGGCTGACCGTAGGTGCAACTGCCGACCCCCAGCCGCCCGGCGAATCGGCTCAGCCCGGCCTTCAGCGTCTCCAGGACGTGCGGCGCGTGCTCGGCCAGCCAGTCATAAGTGTACGCCTCATGATCCCACCCCAGGCGGTAGTCGGGGTAACGTTCCAGTCGGTCGAACTCGATTTCGAGATACTTCTCGAACTTGGTCACGCCCCACAGGATGATGCCGATGTGGTCGTATGTGGCGGCGTAGACTGGGGCAGGGTCGTCGTCCAACGGG
>CAYRFV010000470.1:0-2918 GCA_964423545.1 uncultured Anaerolineales bacterium
AAAAGGCTTTACCCCAACCAACTGCTTGCTGTCGGTGTCTATATAGACGGCCTCAAACATGTCCCGCATGATTTCGTGGCGTTCTTCGACGGTGGCGTTGCCCCAAACCTGAGGCAATGTGATCAGCCGTTGGCCGAGACCAATAGTCCTGTCCGTGGAAGGCACGACCAGGCTATTGATTTCGCGAATGAGCCGCTGGGCTTTGGCCTTGTAGTCGGGGATGTCTTCGTCAGAAAACAGACCTTGCTCAAACTGATAATTCAACCTGCGCAATTGCGCTTGGAGCGAATCACGGCGCTTGGCAATCTGTTCCCGTTGGTCGTCAGACTTGAGTTGTTGTCGAACGCGCTCCTGCCAGGATTCGGGCAATACAAGTGCCTGGATGTATTCCTCCAGTTGAGGCATCAAGACCTGTTGTCGAACGCGCGCTCGTGAACCGTCACAATGCTCTCCCCGCAAACGGAACTTGTCAAGCATATGAGACAAAACCCCATCAGAGTTTAAGCAGCTCTGCGGGCTGGATCAGGCCCGGATGATTGATCGGTCGGTTGATCCACACCTCCTGTGGCGGGCCGGCCAGGACCGGCAGGCGATAGCGGAAGCGCTCGGGATGCGCGTCGAAGGCCTGGGCCAGCGCGCGCCGCCGCACGTCCAGCTCGTGGTCGGCGCGACCCTCGAACACCGCGGCCGGGGTGAGCATGCCAATGCCGGAGTGAAAGTGCTGGTGGTTGTACCAGTCGAAGAACGACTGGCACCAGCCGCGGGCATCGAGCACGTTGGCGAAGCCGTTGGGATACGTCGGTCGGTATTTCATCGTTTTGAACTGCGCCTCGGAGAAGGCGTTGTCGTTGGGCGTGTGCGGCCGGGCGAAGACCTGGCGCACCCCCAGGTCGTCCATGAGCACGGCCAGCGGCTTGGCCGTCATCGGCCCGCCATTGTCGGACAGCAGCGCCAGCGCATGTGCCGGGAGCCCGCGCTCCGAGCCGGCGAGCAAGCCGTGCCGGCGCAGGGCCTCGGTGATCAGCGTGCCGGCCAGCTCGGCCGACTGGCGCTGCGCGACCAGCCAACCGACGACGAAGCGGCTGAAGACGTCGAGCAGCACGTACAGGAAGAAGCCCACGCCCTTGGTCAGCCCCGGCAGCCGGGTGATGTCCCAGCTCCAAACCTCGTTCGGCGCCCGCACGCTCAGCACCGGCGCCGAGCGCGGCGGATGCTGGCGCTGGTCGCGCCGATCGCGCACCTCACCGTGCGCACGCAGCACGCGATACATCGTGCTCACCGAGGCCAGATACATGCCCTCCGCGAGCAGCTGCGCATGCACCTGCGGAACGGCTCGGTCGGCGAAACGCTCGGAATTCAGCACCTCGCGCAGCCGTGTGCGTTCGGCGTCGCTGAGCGCGTTGGGCGGCCGGGGCCGCGACGCCGCGATCGCCGTCGGCGCCGCACCGGGGGCATCCAGCGCCCCCAGCGCCGTGTGGCGTGCGCGATACCACGCGCTGCGCGCGACCCCCAGGCTCGCGCACACCCGGCTGACCGGCACCTCGACCGCCAGCTCGGCCACCACCTCCATCACCCGCGATCGCGCTTCGCGCTGGGCGCGCTCAGCATCTCGGCCTCGCTCGGCAACGCCGTGCCCAGGATCTCGGCCAACTTTTTTTGCGCCTCGATGATCAGCTCCGCCTGCCGCAGCTTCGCCGCCAGCCGCGCGTTCTCGCGCTCCAGCCGCTTCACCTCCGCCGCCGCTGCGTTCGCCGCCGGCCCGCGCCGCCGCGCCTCGATCCCGCCCTGCCTCAGCTCCGCCTTCCACCGCGCCAGGTGCGAGCTGTCCAGCCCTTCCCGCCGCAGCAGTGCCCCCCGCTCACTCGGCGTCAGCGTCGCCGCCAGCTCCACGATCTCCCGCCGATACGCCGCGCTGAACGTCCGCCGCGTCGCTGCCGGCCGCACCTCCATGCTGGCCCGCTCCTCCTTCGCGTCCGGTGCGTGGCTCCCGTTGTGTGTCATGGCTGTGTCCTTCCTGTCCACGAGCAGGCTGCGCGCTCGTCGCCGCACCGGCACGCTCGCGCCAGCCTACCTCGGCGGATGGCCGCGTCAAGGGCCGCTGCGCTCTCCCTTCGGTCGCCCTTGACCCGGCCATCCGTCGCCGAGATCGCTCTCGCAAGCGCGTCGGTGCGGGGTCGCTGTGCGTCCACGCGCCCATCCCCTCACAGACCCTGCCGCCCTGCCAAGTGTGTAATCTCCTCGCGCGCTTTGTCTCAACTCAGCCTAACACGTAGGGGCGCACGTAGAATCCCGGCACCAGCAAGGTGATGGGAGTCTTCACGGTTTCATCCGCCCCTTCGGCGCGATCAAAGTCAGCCAAACTCGCAGCGCGGCTGCGCGCCGATCTGATCATTCCGCTCATCGTCGCGCTCATGCATGGCTGGCTGTATGTCTTCGTCGTGCCGCCTTGGCAACACTATGACGAACCCGGCCACTTCGAGTACGCTTGGCTGATCGCGAACCGACCTGGGCTGCCGCAGCCCGGGGACTTTGACCCCGAGATGCGCCGCGATGTGGCGGCATCGATGATTGAGCACGGATTCTTCGCGGCGATTGGCAACCGGCCAGTACTGGCAGGCAATGATGCAATCCCGATCGGCATCTCGCAGATTGATGGGGTGTTTGGCTACTACTGGCTCGCGGCGTTGCCGCTCCGATTAGCACTTGGAACTGACGTGACATTCCAGATGTATCTTGGCCGGCTGGTATCCCTCAGCCTGCTCCTGCTCACGGTCGTAGCAGGCTGGGGTGTCACCAGAGAACTCACGTCGCAAGGGAGCTCGCTGCGCATCCTCGTTCCGCTCACGATGGCGTTGCTGCCTGGGTTTGTCAACATGATGACCAGCACGAACAATGATGTAGGCGCGACCGCCGCAGCC
>CAYRFV010000471.1:0-2908 GCA_964423545.1 uncultured Anaerolineales bacterium
GCGAAGAAGCCGCCCCTTCAATGCCGTGAACCGCCACAGACTCTGGTCTGCATTATCCCTGCCTGACCAGCGCACCTGGCGCCGCTCGCCACTAGAGCTGAAACCGGCCGCTCGCCTCCACCACTTTCTGTTCGTAGCCGGAAACGTAGCCCAACAGCCGCTCCCGCAGGTTGCGCCAGTCATCGCTGGCCAGAATCGTGCGCATGGTCTCGATGGTTTCCGTCACGGCGCCGGTGAGTATCTGGGGACCCTTGCCGTAAACCGTATACCAGGCCTCGGTCGGCTGCAAGCCCAGCCGCATCAGTCCAGGTGCAAACTCCTGGACGATGAACTCGAAGTAGGGCTGTTCGCGCCCGGCCTGGATGTCCCAGCTCATCAACAACTTGACCATGCCGCACCATCCTCTCACGCGCCTCAACTCGTCAGAGGATACCAGAAGCATAACGTTTGTGCAAGTAGGCCGCAGACCAGTCACCGGACAGCAGCCTTTTGGCCTTCTCTCGACCGCTACAGACTGATCTCCCCGCCCAAGAACACCTTCAGCAGAGCGATTGCGCCCTCCACATCCCGCCGGTCGACAAGTTGCGACGGGGTATGGACATGACGGCTGGGGATCGAGAGGCATGTGGCCGGCACGCCCGAGCGCGTGACCTGCATGGAGCGGGCATCGGTCGTTCCACCCACCAGCACCTCAAGCTGATAGGGGATTCCGGCTCCCTCGGCCGCAGTGACCAGCAGACGATTCAGTCCCGAGTGGCTGATCATGCCGCCGTCCTGCACTTTGATCGCCACCCCTTTGCCCATCGCCACTTCCATCGCCGGAGTGGCGTAGGGGAGATCGCCGGTCAGCGTGACATCGAGTGCGATCCCTATCTCCGGATCGACCGCATACGCCGAAGTCGTTGCGCCGCGCAGACCCACTTCTTCTTGCGTCGTAAACACTGCGTAGAGATCATGGCGGATCGCCGCGCCCTTCAAATCGCGCAGAAGCTGCGCCAGCACGATGCAGCCGATGCGGTCATCATGGTTGGAGGCGAACCATGCGCTGCCCTGGGCTACGAAGGGATAGATGAACGTGGCGACATCACCCACCTTCTGCTTGACCTCGTCGCGGTGCAGGGCGCCCACATCGATGAACATCTCCTTGAGCGCAGGCGCCTCCGAACGCTTCGCCCGGCCGTCGAGTCCCACGGTGCCCACCGTACCATCAGCGAAACGCACCTGAGTCCCCCAACAGGTCAGCGGGAAGATGCCGCCGATCGGCGCGAAGCGCATGTAGCCCTTCTCGTCGATATGCGTCACCATGAGGCCGATCTGATCCATGTGGGCTGCGAGCATCACACGCCTGCCCCCACCGGTCCCGCGGCGAAAGGCCACCAAATTGCCCAATACATCCACGCGCAGCTCATCGACCGCGCCGGCGATTTCGTCCCGGATGGCCGCCCGGATTTCTTCTTCGAAGCCTGAAATGCCGAAGGCCTCGGTCAGTCGTTTGGCTAGCTCCAACATGCTGATTCTCCTCATCCTGCTGAACACGCAACACCAGGCGGCGATAGGGCTCGCCTTCGCGCCGTTCGACTCCTCATGCCTCGCGCACCAGGTGACTCCGGTCGATTCGCCGCAATGCTGCACCCACCAGCTTCACCGTAGCCTCCAGATCGTTCAGGTTAAGGATGCTTGCCGGGCTGTGTATGTAGCGACACGGCGTGGCAACCGTGACCGAGGGCACGCCGCCGCGGCTCAGATGGATCGCGCCCGAATCGGTCCCGCCCAGAGCAGGCTCCTTATACTGAACTCCGATCCGCTCAGCTTCGGCGGCATCGCGCAGGAGCTGCAGCATGCCAGGATGGGTGATCATGCTGCGATCCATCAGCGTGATTGCGGGGCCGGCGCCCAGTCGGGTGACCGGACTGACATCCTCATCGGGGGCCTTTGGCGTGTCGTCGCATACGGTGCCCTCCAGCGCGATGGCCGCGTCCGGCGCAATTCGATACGCCGCGACACGCGCCCCGCGCAGGCCCACCTCTTCCTGGACAGTGAACACGGCGTATAAGTCCACCGGGTAGCGCGCTCCCAGCAAGCCGATCAGCGCAGTGCAGCCCGCCCGGTCGTCGAACGCCTTGCCGCGCACGGTCGGCCACGCCGGATCGTCGCTCAGGGTCGTGAAGCGCGTGGCGAACGCCCCGTAAGCGCCGACCTTCACCTTGCTCTCAGCGCTTTTGTCGCTCTCCGCACCGATGTCGATGGCGAGATCGTCTACGTCGGGCACGCGCTCGCGTTGCTCTGCACTGGTCAGGTGGGGCGGCGCCATGCCGATGACGCCGGGGAGTCGTTCATCGCCGATCAGCACGCGTTTGGCGATCAGCATGCTGGGATTGAGACCTCCGACAGCACCGAACCGCAGCATGCCGCTCTTCTCAACCTGCACGATCATGAACCCGATCTCATCCATATGGGCTGAAACCATAACCTTCAGGCGCGGCTCGGGCCCCACGCCGGCCTTGAATGCCAACAGATTGCCCAGGGCATCGACCTCGATGCGGTCGACAAGGCCTTCGATCTCCGCCTTGATCGCTGCGCGGACGGCCTTCTCGCAGCCCGATGGGCCGATTTCGTTGGAAAGCTTCTCCAGGATTCGGCACAGCTCGGACATCCTCATACCTCCTCCGGCAGCTTCGCCAGCACCGTCGCATCGAGCCGGCTGATGAAGGTCGCGAGCAGTCGAGCCGTGCGGTCAATATCTGCCAACGCCACGGTCTCCACCGGCGAATGCATGTAGCGGACGGGAATGCTGGTCAGCCCGGTGGGGATGCCTTCACGTGTGACCTGGATCGCCCACGCATCCGTCCCTGATGCACCCGGCACAGGCTCGTTCACGTAGGGAATCTCCAGGGCGTCGCCGGCCTCG
>CAYRFV010000472.1:0-2903 GCA_964423545.1 uncultured Anaerolineales bacterium
CTGCCGGAAGCGGTACGACTCGCCGGTGAACTCCAGGATGTGCGCTCGGTGGGTGAGTCGGTCCAACAGAGCGGCCGTCAGACGCTCGTCGCCGAAGACCTGCGTCCAGTCGGCAAAGCGCAAGTTGGTCGTCACGATCATCGACACCCGTTCGTAGAGAGCGGCGCAGAACTGGAAAATCAGCTGCGAGCCGGTGGCCGACAGGGGGATGAAACCCAGCTCATCCAGGACGATGAGACGGTGCTTGAGAGCAGCAGCCAGGAACTTGGGCAGTTGGTGTTCCTCCTGGGCCTGAATCAGGTCGTTGACTAGGCCTGCGGCGTTGTAGAAGCGCACGCGGTGACCTTGGCGGCAAGCGGCGAGGGCCAAACCGGTGGCGATGTGTGTCTTTCCCAAGCCAGGGTTGCCCACCAGGAGGATCGACTCTGTCTTGTCCAGGTAGCTACCCTGCGCCAGTTCCAACACGCGCTGCTTGTTCAGGCTGGGCACGCAGGAGAAGTCAAAGTTGGCCAGTTCTTTGAGCACGGGGATACGGGCCGCCTTGGTGCGCTGCATTTGGCGGACTGCCTCTCGCCGAGCGATCTCCTGCTCGGCGAGGGCCAACAGATAGCGGTCGTAGCTGAGGTTCGCCTGGGCCGCATCCTCAGCAAACTTGCGGTAGTTGCGCGCAAAGGCAGGCAGCCGCAACTGTTTGAAGTAGGTCTCCAAGAGCAGGTTACTTTCCATGGTCACACCCCTTCCAGCAAGCGGTCGTAGCAGCTGAGGTCCGGCGGCTGAGCCGCCACGGCGGCCCACAGCGGCTCGCCTACCACGGCGAGAGGCGGGGGAGGGGCCTCCGGATGGAGCAACTGGCGCAGGCAGAGCTCCACCCCATCGGCATGGACGCAGCCGTACTCCATGGCTTGCTCCACGGCGCGAGCAACCAGATCGGCAGGGTAGTCGCGATGTAGCTTCAGTACCCGGATGAACTGTCGAATGCCCTGCCCGTTCTGCCCTTGGGCTTGCAGTCGCTCCAAGAAACGTTCGTAGACTGCTGGCCATGTCTTGCGCCAGCGCCGGATCGGCAGCGCATGCTCAAATGCGCCCGGCCGTTGTTCCAGCATCGGCAAGTAGTGCAAGGGGTCCAACAGGTCCTGCTTGTGACCATAACAGCGCGGATGGATGGCGATCACCTCTTTGTCGTGTTGAATCTCGACCCGAAAGGGATAGGCCTTCAGGACCAGGTTCGGATAGGCTGTGTCCGACGGCACAGAATAGCGATTGGTGTCGAACTCCACTTGGCTGTAGCCGTTGAGGACCACCGCGTGGCTGACGCTGTAGTCAAAGTCGCGGTCTAGAAGCGGCCGCAAATGTGGCCTCTCCTTCTGCCAGGCCTCACCGATGGTCATCGGCTGGCGGTCCACACGGCGTTGGTCATCGGCCAGGCAGGCAGCCACCAGATGGGCGTTGAGTTCCTCGAAGCTATCCACCCGAGGCAGCGGCACCATGAAGTTGCGCCGTGCATAGCCCACCCCCTCCTCCACTCGCCCTTTCTCGTGACCCTGTCCCGGCGTGCAGAAGCGGCTCTCGAACAAGTAATGGCTACGAAAAGTGATGAAGGCTACTTGTTCCTCTCGATTCTTACCTTCCAGAACCCGTTTAACCGCAGTCTTCAGGTTGTCGTAGCTGATGCGGTGGGGAATGCCCCCCATATGCTGGAAACCCAGCACGTGCCCTTCGAAGAATGCTTCCTGCTTCTCCCTGGGAAACGCCCGCACGAACAGCTTGCGCGAGTAGCACAGCCGCAGCAGAAACAGGTGGACCGTCACCTGCTCACCGGCGATGACCGCCTGGGCCTCGGCCCAATCCACTTGGGCATCCACTCCCGGGTCGAACTCCAGCGGAATATACACCGCACGCTTCTTCCGTTCCTGCCGCCGGCGACCGATGTAGCGCCGCACGCCAGACTCACTGCCCGCGTACCCCTCCTTCTGGAGAAGTTGGTAGATCGTATGACCGGTGTACCGCTGTTTACGCGGCAACCGTTCATTCTCGGCCAGCAACTCGTCGATTCGGCTCATCCAGCAGCCCAATACTGGCGCGGCGCGCGGCTGCTGCAGCGTGTACTCGCCTGTTTCTGCCGACTCGATCGCCTTCTCTACGGTACGCCGCGAATGACCCAGTTCCCTGGCAATCGCCCTGATGCTCTTCCCTTCGAGGAAGTACGCCCGTCGAATTCTTTCCCGCTCGTCCACCTGAATCATCTCCTCCTCCGCTACCATGGGATGCAATCTACCTGCCCATGATAGCAGAGAACGCCTCAGGTGGCTCCGTTTTCGGTGATCACTTCTCAGCCAACTGGCTCCCTTTTAGTGTATCAAAAACATGAGACCTCAAAGGCCTGAGCACCCACCTCTTGCACAAGGGCAGACCCCTCACCCTCGCCCTTCACCTCAAGAAGCGGCAAAATGAAATCACCCACAGCAGTTCCCAGGCGGAGTACGCCCTCACCCCCGGCCCCTCTTCCAGATGGAAAGGGGAGTAATGCTACGGCGTCCGCACCCTCCACCCGCAGGCGCACGGCGGACAGATCGGCGCCCTCCTCACCTCCAGGCGCCACTGTAGGGGCGACCCTTGCGGTCGCCCCTGGGCAGGCGCAAGGCCCTGGGCAGGCGCAAGGCCTGCCCCTACAACCAGGTCAACGCCAGGATACAAGTCAACGTAGCGTACCCCACCCCACACCGGCACGGCCACATGCCATTGGGCCGGGTCGTTGCCGATGAAGTAGCAGACCACAGTCTCCAGGCGATGGAAGGGCTCCAGGCGGGGGTGGGGGTTGGCGCCGAGGAAGGAAAGGCGCAAGTTGACGCCGCGCACCTCACCCCTACCCCCTGTATCCCCCTTCCCCTCTCCGAATAGGAGAG
>CAYRFV010000473.1:0-1978 GCA_964423545.1 uncultured Anaerolineales bacterium
GGCTATCACTTCACCGAGGACATGACCGACAAGGCCATCAACTGGGTGCGGCAGCAAAAAGCCCTGATGCCCGACAAGCCCTTCTTTGTCTACTACGCGCCGGGTGCGACGCATGCGCCGCATCACGTCCCGAAGGAATGGGCCGACAAGTACAAGGGCAAGTTCGATCAGGGCTGGGACAAGTTGCGCGAGGAGACGTTCGCGCGGCAGAAGGCGCTGGGCGTGATTCCGCCCGATGCCGAACTGACCGTGCGTCCGCCGGAGATTCCGGCCTGGGACGAGGTCGACCCGGCCCTCAAACCGGTGCTGGCACGGCAGATGGAGGTGTATGCCGGGTTCATGGAGCACACCGACCATCACGTCGGGCGTCTGGTGGATTCGCTGAAGGACCTCGGCGTGATGGACGACACGCTGATCTACGTCATCGTCGGCGACAACGGCGCCAGCGCCGAAGGGACGTTGAACGGTACCTTCAATGAGATGCTGATGTTGAACGGCGCTTCCGCGTTGGAAACGGTCGAGTTCATGGCCTCGAAGATAGACTTGTTCGGCGGTCCCGACTCATACAATCACTTCGCGGTGGGTTGGGCGCACGCCCTGGACACACCGTATCAGTGGACGAAGCAGGTCGCTTCGCACTGGGGTGGCACACGCAACGGCACCATCATTCACTGGCCGAACGGTATCGCCGCGAAGGGCGAGACGCGCGCCCAATTCCATCACGTGATTGACGTGGCGCCGACGGTGCTGGAAGCAGCGGGCATCCCCGAGCCAACCTTCGTGCATGGCATTCAGCAGAAGCCGTACGAAGGGGTCAGCATGGCGTACAGCTTCAACGAAGCCGGAGCAGCGGAGCGTCACGAGACGCAGTACTTCGAGATGTTTGTCAATCGCGGCATCTACCACAAGGGTTGGACGGCTGTGACGCGTCACAGCACGCCCTGGGTCATGGCGCAACTGCCCGCCTACGATGACGATGTGTGGGAGCTGTATGCGCCGACCGACTGGACCCAAGCGCGAAACATCGCCGCGGACAACCCCGCCATGCTCAAAGAACTGCAGCGCCTGTTCCTCATCGAAGGGGTCAAGTATGACGTCTTCCCATTGGACGACCGCCGCATCGAGCGCTTCGATGCCGACCTGGCGGGCCGGCCGACGCTCGTCAAGGGTAAATCGCAAATGCTCTTCAGTGGGATGGGACGGCTCACCGAGAATGTCGTCCTCAACCTGAAGAACAAGTCCTGGTCTGTTACCGCCGAGGTGCTGCTGCCCGAGAGCAACGCCCAGGGCGTCATCATCGCGCAGGGCGGCGCGTTCGGCGGTTGGTCGTTCTATGCCCTGGACGGGCGGCTCAGGTTCTGCTACAACCTGTTCGGCCTGCAACGGTTCAAGACCGAGGCCGCCGCGCCCCTGCCGGCGGGCAAGCATCAGGTGCGCATGGAGTTCGCGTACGCGGGCGGCGGCCTCGCCAAGGGTGGTGACGTCACGCTATTCGTCGATGGGCAGAAGGCAGGTGAAGGGCAACTGCCCGCCACGCAACCGATGATCTTCTCGGGAGATGAGACGTGCGATGTGGGTAACGAGACCGGGTCATCCGTCAGCGATGACTATACGACCGAGACGAGCAAGTTCAACGGCGTCATTCTTTGGATTCAGCTTGATCAAGGGGCGGATGATTACGATCACTTGATCAGCCCGGAAGAGCGACTGACCGTCGCCATGGCGCGGCAGTAGCGTCACGTACCCGGCGGGTTCGCGAAGGACCCTCCAGCACCAACCACAGGAGCCAGCCAATGTTCGACCTTCCCCTGGAATATGCCTTGATCACCTTCGAGAGCGCCAAGCCTACCGGCAAGATCGTTCCCGAGTTGCTGGACCTGGCCCAGCGCGGCATCGTGCGCTTCGTGGACCTCGTCTTCATCCATAAGGAGGCCGACGGCAGCACGCGCACCGTCGAGCTCAACGACCTCGAACCCGA
>CAYRFV010000473.1:1988-2887 GCA_964423545.1 uncultured Anaerolineales bacterium
ACCTACGAGATGTTCGTCCCGGTTGGCGAGCACGTCGAGAGCCTCTTCACGACCGACGACCTGGAGATCGCGGCGAGCCGACTGCCCAACGGTTCGGGCGCGATGCTCGTCCTCTGGGAGAACCTGTGGGTGGCCGATCTCCGCAAGGCCGTCGCGGATGCCGGCGGCAGGTTGGTGGAGCGCAAGCAGATCGCGCCCGAAGTGGTCGAGGAGTTCAGGCAGGCACTCGTCGCTGAGTAGCGCGGGACGATGAAGCGGCTGTCGTTTGTTATCACCTTCCGAGAGGAGGCATCACATCATGCCCGGTAGAAGAGGACCGAATCCCCCAGGGCCCATTGGCGGCGTCGGCCGTGGCAATCCCCCTGGCCCGGTCGGCGGTATCGGCCGTGGCCCGAACCCCCCAGGACCCGTTGGTGGCATCGGCCGCGGGCCGAACCCGCCGGGCCCCGTCGGTGGCGTCGGCCGCGGACGCCGCAACGGCGTCGGGCTGTTGCGCTAGCGGGACTTGCGGTTGAAGCGTCGGTGTGATCGGCCGCCTGGATGTCAAGGCGGCCGATCACAGCGCGGATCTGACTCGCCTTGCGCGGCGCGCCGTGGACGCTTGGCGTCGCGTGTCATCAGGATGGTACCATGGAATCGAGCCGCCCGAGTCTACGGGTGAAGATCACGCCCTTCGTTCCCTTGTTGGGCTGGTGGCCCAAGTACGACCGCTCGTGGCTGGGTCTGGACGTGATCGCCGGCCTGACCCTGTGGGGGCTGGTGGTGCCGGAGGCCATGGCCTACGCCGGCATCGCCGGCCTGCCACCGCAAGCGGGCCTGTACACGCTCGTGGCGGCGCTGCTGGTGTACGCCATCTTCGGCTCGTCACGGCACCTGGTGGTGCAGAGCACCTCGGCCAC
>CAYRFV010000474.1:0-2863 GCA_964423545.1 uncultured Anaerolineales bacterium
CCGGTCGCCAGTGCAATCCCCTTTACAACGTCCGGGATCGCCGCGACGGCCCACGGCAGGTAGGGATAGAACAGGGCGAAGCGGGAAGCATCGGGTACGGGATACACGCGCTGTGCGCCGCGCACGCTGCCCAGGTCTGCCAGTTCGCCGCTGCGCTCGTTGAAACGCTCCTCCAGGGCGATGCGCGCCGGCTGGGTTTTGCGCAGCAGCCGTTCCTCCACTACCTGGCTGATGTCCTCGTTGCTCAGCTTGCAGCGGAGCGCGACGGGGAAGCGCTGGATGATCTTGGCGTAGTGCTCCTGCTGGACGTTTTGCTGCAGCGCCTGGATGTCGCCATGCGCGGTAACGGCAATCCAGATGCGCCCGCCGCCGGCGATCGCAGCGGTCTCGGCCAACGCCTGTACCTGCATGATGCGATCGGTGGCGCTGCCCGAACCGACGCTGCCAGCCGCGATCCACTGGCCCAGCTCGTCCAACTGCAGCAGCAGCTTGTGGCGGCGACCGCTTGCGTCCTGGGCAGTGCACCAACGCCTTAAGCGCTCCACCAACGCCTGTGGCGTGATGCCGTTCGCCGTGACCGCGGCCACGGCCCGCTCAACGGCGCCGACCCCTGCGAAATGCTCGGGCAAGGTCTCAACAGCGGCCTGGTAGAGGTGTTCGAGGTAGAACTCGGGATCCGCCGCGATCTCCTCCCACTCCACTTCGCCGAGCCTGGC
Source organism: uncultured Anaerolineales bacterium (assembly GCA_964423545.1). Classification (GTDB taxonomy): domain Bacteria; phylum Chloroflexota; class Anaerolineae; order CG2-30-64-16; family CG2-30-64-16; genus JALOOE01. The sequence goes on from CAYRFV010000474.1 coordinate 717, forward strand.
AGCCGCCACACGGAACAGGTCATTGCGGCCGCGGGCATCGATCTGATACTCCACGGCCCACGCCAGCGGCCAGTTCGCAGTGTACTGCCGATAGTTGGCGAACAGCTTGAAGGCGATCAAGGCCAGCGAATCGTTCTGGCTGGAGAGCATGGCGTGCAGGTTGCCGCCCACGGCCGTTGTGCTGATCTTGCGGGCGCAGACGTTCAGGAAGCGCGTGAGGTCGGCACGTTCGGGGCTGGCGGCCGGCATGCGGTCGAGGAAGGCCGCGCTCGCCGGCCGGCCATCGATCTCGCGGCCTTCCAGCAGTATGCCCAGCACCTTCATCAAGAGCGACTTGCCGGACCCGAAGAAACCGCTGATCCAGATGCCGATGCCCTGTTCGTCTTCGCGGTCGGCCGCATCGGTGTAAGCGTCGAGGACCTGGCGGAGATAGCGCTCCCATTGCGGCGTCACGACTAGGTTGGACAACTCGCCGGACAGGATCCCCGGCCGGCGGTCGGCGTCCTTGACGACCGGCTCGATGCGCTCCTGAATGGCCGTCGCAAATGTGCTACGGATCTGCATGGCTCTTACCCCTTGTCGGACACCTGCACTGCGCCACACCTGCCCCGGCAAGCTCCGGATGCGGTGCCGGGGACGCAGTGTGGTGCCAGTGTCAGCGGGTCATCCGCTCGTTCGGCTACTTGCTACACTTCTTCGCCCCGGTAGAATTGAAGGCTCAGATCCTCGCGCCCCAGAAATAGGTACGTGCGACTTGATCCGGGCGGGCGTAGGCCTGGAACGAGTAAGACCACCGGGATGGCGCGGCCGCTCCCTGGGTCGCGGAGCTCCTGCTCGGCGACGGCTTCCATCAGGCTGGTCGGATTGCCCAGGGGGTGCAGCGCTGCCAGGCCACGCAGCACGACCACGGGGCGGCTCCCCACCATGGTGGGCGGTTCCGTCGGCCCACAAGCTGCGAGAGCATCTGCGATTACACGTGTGACAGCCCGCGCCCACAGACGGAGGATCGACTCGGCCGCACCGGCGCCGCGATTTGGGTCATTGAGTAGATCCTGCCGGCGCACCTCCTGATCGGCCAGGGCTTCGATTGTCACGTTGAGCAGGTCAACGTGGTGGTAGCAAATCCCACCGCCCGATCTGAGGTGTTCATCGGCTAACCGGCGCAGGACGCGCTCTTGTTCTGGCGGATAAACGAAGTAGATGTACGGTCGTCCGCTGGAGTGCCCGATGCTGTCGTAGGTCGTCCGCAGGCGTTCGACCAGGTAGTGAAGGCGTTCCTCGATGTCAGGCATGCGGCATCTCCAGCGGGCCTGGCAGGTTGGCCAGAGCTCGGGCCGCCCGCTCAGGCTCCCAAAGCCACAGCCGCCAATCAGGGTGCAACGCAAGATCTTCCGCTGCGAGACCTTCGGCCAGCAGCAGTCGGGCCAGATGAGCGACGACCCCCGTTGGCACGATTGGCTCCACGATGCGCTTGGTTGCTGTCCCGACCAGCAGGCCATAGTCGCGTAAGATCGTGAGCAGGTTCCCCGTCAGCTTCTCGCGGGTCTCTCGGCTCCAGCCGGCAATCTCGGGGCGTGATGGTTCAGCCGCATCTAGGTAGCGCTGCACATCGGCGCGACTGACTTCCGGCACGTGTTCGGCCCACCGGGGAGCCACGACCTGGAGCACCACATCGTACAACAGGGCATCCTGGCGCGCAGCGTGCAGTAAGAGAGCGGATTTCAGGGTATCCGTGTCGTGGCTCTCGGCAAAAGCTGCTAGCTCCGACAAGACCCAGGCAGGTGGGTTCCAGCGGGCCAACCGTGTTTTGATGATCTTGACGATCGTTCGGCGCGTCTCTCGCGAGCGCTGTGGTAATGCACCGTCGGTGAGCTCGCGCGCCGTCGCGTCCACATCGCGCAATCGGGCATAGATCATCAGGAACTGGCGCGTCTCGTCCAGCAACCCCGCTTTGGAGGCGTTGGTTGGCAGATAGAGGCCTTCAGCGCGCCAAGCTGTGCCGCTATGTGAGTGAGTCACGTTATCTTGCCCTCTGGAAACTCCGACAGAAAGAAACAACCGCGGTCCCTCGAAAGGAAGAACCGCGGCCTCATTTGCCTATCACAAACAACGGTGCTAAGATGATGGCAGCGATGCCCCAGTCCTGG
>CAYRFV010000475.1:0-2859 GCA_964423545.1 uncultured Anaerolineales bacterium
GAAAACGACTGAAGTCGTCACTACCACCCTGTCAAATCACGGCTGACAGACCACTGGGGACAAAGAGAGCATCTGGAGATAGAGACAAGAGATTTCGCTCTCGACCTCTATCTCCGGACTCTGTCACCAGACTTTCGCGCTGCCGTGCAAATCATGCCGCTTTCTGCTGCCAGGGCAACCGCCACCTGAGACCGCCGCCGTTCCCCGAATCGGAGCGCCGCCGCCGGTTCCCGCCTTCGTCGGTGTAGTAGTAGTAGTAATAATAGTAGTAGTAGCCCCGGCTGCGGCTGTCCAGGCGATTCAGGGCGATGCCGAGCAAGTTGGCGCCCGTCTTTCGCAGTTCATTCACCGTCTGCGCCAGCGCCTGTTCTCGCGTGCCTCCTGCATCGGCGACCAGCACAACCCCGTCGACCTGCCGCCCCAACACCGATGCATCGGTCACGACGAGCACGGGGGGCGTATCGAAGATAACGAGATCGGCCGCCTTGGAAAGCTGCTCGACGACATGCGCCATCCGGCGCGAGCCGAGCAACTCGGAGGGGTTGGGCGGGATCGGCCCGCTGGTCAGCACCGACAGATTCTCGATCTCGGTCGGCTGGGTATATGCTGTAAGATCGGCATCCTCGCCAGCCAGCAAGCTTGTCGTAATGCCGACGTTGTTGGGCACACTGAAGGTCTTGTGAATCACGGGGCGGCGCAGGTCGGTGTCGACCAGGATCACCTTCTGGCCGGTCTGCGCCATCACCACGGCCAGGTTGGCGGCAGTCGTGCTCTTGCCCTCGCTGGGCCCTGAGCTGGTGACCAGCAGGGTGCGAATCGGCTTATCCACGCTGGAGAACTGGATATTCGTGCGAAGAGTCCGGTAGGCTTCGGTCTCCGGCGCTTTGGTCTGAAGCCAGGCGATGAGTTGGCGTTGGGAGCCGGCATCTTTCAAGCGAGCAATGGCGCCCAGCGTCGACAGGCCGGTCAGGCGCGTTACGTCATCCGGCGACTTCACGGTGTCATCCAGATACTCGACCAGAAACGCGGCGCCGATCGCGAGCAGCGCCCCAGCCACGACTGCCAGCAGCACATTTGTCATCGTGCGTGGCCGGATGGGCGTCAGGGGCACATTGGCAGGCTTCGCAATCACGACGTTATTGGTAGCCTGCGCCTCCGCGATGCGAATCTGGTTGTAGTTGTTGGCCAGGCTGGAAAGAGTCGTGCGGTACTGCGCCAGGCTGGTTTCGAGACGCTGGCGCTGCGTCTCGTCTGAAGTCGCCGCCAGGCTGCTCTGGGCGCGGGCAATATCATCCTGGACGCTGGCGATCTCCTTCTCCAGGCTGGACTTCAGTCCGCCAACGCGCCCCAGCTGCATCTGTTGATTACGATCGATGAACACCTCAGGCAGAGTGTTCGCAATCAGAGCGATCAACGTGGGGTCCGGACCCTCGACCTTGACTTCCAGCAATTGCGTGTCGCGCAGTGGCGTCACTGTGATGCCTCGCTGAAGCTGGGCCACCGCACGTTGGTCGGTGGACAGACCCAGACGCTGCGCCATACCCTCGACAACCGGCCCATCGGCAAGGAGATTCGCGTAGGTGCGCGCAAGTTGCTGGCTTGTGAGGATGTCGGTGTAGCCAGGGGACACCTGGCTGGCCGACGAGGCCTGATTGATGAGCAGCTTGGCCGAAGCCAGATAGATCGGCGTGCTGTTCCTGCTGACGACGTACGCGGTGGCGCCAGCCGCCACACCACATAGAATGACCAACCACGCCCACTTGCGGGCTAGCTGAGCGTATTGACGAAGATCCATGATCGCTCCTGGAGGGCATACCGGCCCCGGGCCCATCGAATCCCCGACGATTGCACTGGCTTCCGTGCAGTCGCGAATCGATCGGCCTCAGGAATCAGCAGTGCTACTGCTGCGCCCACTGATTCGTATCGCACCTGCACCTACACCATAGCTACGAGCGCTCATGCTGCCTTCGACGCCCTGCGCAGGTCCCATGACTGTGAAAATGGCCGCCCAAATTCTAGCACAACGAAGACGAGCGTGCAAACTCGTGATCGCTGGTGCAGCGACTGCCCGGTCGGCCGATACAGCACGACGGGGCAGGATGCCCTATGGGCGCGCCAGCCGGCCGTCGAGTCCCAACTCGGCCGCGATCCCCTTCATCGCTTCCAGCACGACAGCCACATGCTCCCACGTATCAACGCCCAGCTCAGCGGCGCCCTCTTCAATGTCGGTCCGGCTGACCGCCGCGGCGAAGAGCTTGTCCTTCCACTTCTTCTTCACCGAGCTGACCTCCACATCACGAAGATCCTTGCTCGGCCGCACATAGGCCACTGCCATGATGAGTCCGGTCAGCTCGTCCGACGCGTAGAGTGCGTAGTCCATGCTTGTCGTCCGCGGCACACCCAGAAACGGCGCATGGCCTTCCACGGCGTGGATCAGCTCGGCCGCGTATCCCTGCGCGCGGAAAAAACGCAGTGCGGTGCGAGGATGACCGTTGACCGGATCATCCATGTCAGGGTGGCGCTCGAAGTCGAGATCATGGACGAGGCCGGTGACAGCCCACAACGTCTCGTCCGCCGAGAAGCGGCGGGCATAGGCGCGCATCGCCGCCTCCACGGCCAGCACATGCTTACGCAGGCTGTCGCTCTGAATCCATTCACAGACCAGGTCCCAGGCTTCGTCTCGGGTAGGCGTCGGCATGATTGCTCCTGTGGCTTGAGTGATGGATCGATGATAGCAAGGGTGGGCACAAAGGCGAGCGATCGGCGGTCGCTATCCAGCGACGATTCACAGGCCCAGGTTTTCCTTCGGCCCAAGCACCGGCTCGGGACGCGCCACCTTGACGTCCCACCAGGCGCGCA
>CAYRFV010000476.1:0-2851 GCA_964423545.1 uncultured Anaerolineales bacterium
GAAGGAATGGTTCCCAATGCCCGCCACTCACAGGCTTACACTCGATGCTGCCGCTACCTACGAGATACGGCTTCAAGGCAGTCTGGACGCAAGCTGGTCCGACTATCTGGGCGGCGTGAGCGTTCGGGTGGAACGCCAGCCCGACGGATCCTCGATCACGGTGGTAACCGGGGAATTCCAGGATCAGGCCGCACTGGCCGGCGCGCTGAACTTTCTCTATGATCTGGGTCTGCCGCTTTTGTCGGTGGTGTGCATCGACGTTGAACCAAGCAACTGGACCCGTTCCATCGCCAGCGGCGCGATGGAAGACGGAGGACGCTGAGTGCATGATCTTGGAATAGCTCATCCACAGGGGTTGCTGACGGAAGAGGAGTTCGCAGCGCAGAAGGGGCAGTTGCTCGGTAGCTGATCGATTTTCTCATGAATGGGTGTAGGTGGCGCGCTGCACCGCCCAAACCCTTCATTGGTTTTTGCCCCCTCGCCTGCCTCGAGGACGAGGGGTGAACGTCCGATTTTCAAGGTTTCTTACAGGAGAATTTACAATGGGAAAAGAACTGGTGCTCGCATTCTTTGAAAACGAAGCTGCTGCTGATGCAGCGGTGGATGCCGTCAAGCAGTGGGACAAGGCCAGCAAGGAGATCAAGCTTGGCGCCATCGGCATCCTGGTCAAGGACGACAAAGGCAAGATCAAGACCCACAAACTTGGCAAGCGCAAGACCGGAACAGGCGCCGTCATCTTCGCACTCGCCGCCGCGCTGACCGGCGGGGCGTCGCTGCTTGCCGGCGCGGTCTTTGGCGGCATCGTCGGCTCTTTCTTCCGCAAGGGGCTGGGGCTGTCCAAGGACGAATTGGCCTCTATCGGCGGCAAACTCGACGGCGGCAAGGCGGCGGTATGTATCCTCGCTGCTCCTGACGAGGCGGCAGCCGTCGCGGCCAAATTGACCGAATTGGGTGGCGCAACAGAGTCACACGAGCTGTCGGAAGAAGTCGCGCAAGAGGCCGAGACAGCCGCCGCGGAGATGCCTGAGGCGGAAGCCGAAGAAGGCGCAGTAGCAGAAGCTGAAGCGCCAGCCGAGGACGAAAGTGCAGAACCGGCCTCGGCCTGAGTGGTTGTGGGTGCTGGCGCACACGCAGCGTGAACTGCCCGCATTGACCGTAATTGTGGTAATATAGCTTCAACTTTCCCGGATTCTCCAAGAATCCGGGAAAGTCATACTCGATGATCAGGTTTTGCCGACCACTGATGCTCTCCTCAGTTATTGGTGCGATAGCGGCAGGCAGATTCGACGAAGCTGGCAACCGCTGCATACGAACTGGAAAGGAACAACCTCATGGCAATCAAGACCTACAAAGACGGGACCCCCTTCACTGGGGTCATCGGCCGCACCACCGAAGAGTCCTCCCCGGCCTGGCCGGAGCCGCCGCGCCCGCCGGAGGGCGCGCCCAACGTGCTCTTCTTCGTGCTGGACGACGTCGGCTACGGCCAGTTGTCTTGCTTCGGCGGGCTGGTCGAGACGCCCGTCATCGATAGCCTGGCTGAGAACGGCCTGCGCTACACCAACATGCACACCACGGCCCTGTGCTCGCCCTCGCGCGGCTGCATCCTGACCGGGCGCAACCACCACTCCATCGGCCTGGCGTCGATCACCGAGACCTCCACCGGCTACCCCGGCTACAACGGGATGCTGCCCTTCGACCGGGGCATGATCAGCGAGATGCTGCTGCAGAAGGGCTACAATACCTTCGCCATCGGCAAGTGGCACCTGACGCCGCCGGAACACACGACGCCGGCCGGCCCCTACGATCGCTGGCCGCTAGGCCGCGGGTTCGAGCGCTACTACGGCTTCCTGGGCGGCGAAACCCACCAGTGGTATCCGGAGCTGACCTACGACAACCACGAGGTCCAGCAGCCCAAGCAGCCGGAGGAGGGCTACCACCTGAGCATCGACCTGGCCGACAAGGCCATCGAGTTCATCCAGGATGCGCAGGTCAACGCGCCGGACAAGCCCTTCTTCCTGTACTATGCCACGGGCGCCGGCCATGCGCCGCACCATGTGCCCCAGGAGTGGGCGGACAAGTACAAGGGCAAGTTCGACATGGGCTGGGACAAATACCGCGAGATCGTCCACCAGCGCCAGCTCGACATGGGCATCATCCCGCCCGGCACCGAGCTGTCCGCGCACGATCCCGACGTGCCGGTGTGGGACACGCTCTCCGCTGATGAGAAGCGGCTCTATGCGCGCATGATGGAGGTGTATGCCGGCTTTATGAGCTTCACCGACCACCACTTTGGGCGCATCCTCGATTTCCTGCGTGAGATCGGCGAGCTGGACAACACATTGATCATCGTTATCTCCGACAACGGCGCCAGCTCGGAGGGCGGGCCGGTGGGCTCGCTCAATGAGATGTTCTTCTTCAACAATGTGAAGGAGTCGCTGGAAGACAATCTCGCGATGATCGACAAGCTGGGCGGCGTCGAGACCCTCAATCACTACGCTTGGGGCTGGACCAATGCCGGCAACACGCCCTTCCGCCGTTGGAAGCGCGAGACCTACCGGGGCGGCACCACCGACCCGTGTATCGTATCGTGGCCCAAGGGCATCCAGGCGCGCGGGGAGATTCGGCCACAGTATGGGCACATCATCGACTTCGTCCCGACGGTCTTGGAGGCGCTGGGCATGGAGGCGCCGGAGAGCATCCGCGGCGTGACCCAGGCGCCGATCGACGGGGTGAGTTTCGCCCACACCTTCAACCAGGCGGCCGCGCCCAGCAACCACCATACCCAGTACTTCGAGATGTTCGGCCACCGCTCGATCTACCACGACGGCTGGCGGGCGGTCTGCCCGTGGCC
>CAYRFV010000477.1:0-2823 GCA_964423545.1 uncultured Anaerolineales bacterium
CGCTCGCCGCGCTCGGGGCCGAGCGTGGACTGATCGGCAGCGCCCTGCCATTGGAAGAACCACTCACCATGGAGGTGCAGGGCCGTGACCAGGTCACCGGCTTGCCGCGCACTATAACCATCAGCTCAGACGAAGTGACCGAGGCGCTCACCGAACCTCTGGCCGCCATTGTTGGCGTGGTCAAGTCGGTGCTGGAAAAAACTCCCCCTGAGCTATCTTCGGATATCATTGATCGAGGGATGGTCATGCTGGGAGGCGGCGCGCTGTTGCGCAAGCTCGACCAATTACTCACCAAGGAAACGGGCGTCCCGGCTTATGTAGCGGATGCGCCGATGGCTTGTGTGGCGTTAGGCGCAGGCAAGGCGATGGAAAATTACAATGCGCTACGCCGCACCATTCCAGGCTTGTAACCAATAGCACGTAAGGAGATGCCATGCAATTAGAAAATAAAATCGCTCTGGTGACCGGCGGCGCGCGCGGCATCGGGCGCGCCATTGCGGAAACGTTGGCCCAACGCGGCGCGGACGTCGTCATTGGGGATTTGCTGGAAGAGCACACCCAAGCCGCTGCGGCTGAGGCGGCCGCCGCGAGCGGACGGCGCGTCATTGGCTGCCGGGTTAATGTCGCCGACAGCGCGAGCGCCAAAGAGTTTGTTGACTATGCCATCGCGCAGATGGGCCGGGTAGACATCCTGGTAAACAATGCCGGCATCACGCGCGACAATTTGCTCGCGCGCATCAGCGACCAGGATTGGGACGATGTGCTCAACGTCAATCTCAAGGGGGCGTTCAACTGCTGCAAGGCGGTCGCCCGCCCGATGATGAAGCAGCGGTATGGGCGCATCGTCAATATCACCTCGGTGGTGGGGCTGGCGGGCAACGCCGGTCAAGCCAACTATGCCTCTTCCAAAGCGGGACTGATTGGCCTGACCAAAACGCTGGCCAAAGAACTCGGCTCGCGCAACATTACCGTCAACGCCGTCGCGCCTGGCTTTATCACCACCGTCTTGACCGATGTGCTACCTCAGGAGCTCAAAGAGGCCGCCCTCAAGGCGACGCCCTTGGGCCGCCTGGGCGCGCCAGAAGACATTGCGCGCGCTGTGGCCTTTTTGGTCTCTGACGACGCTGCCTTTATCACAGGCCAGGTGTTGTCGGTTGATGGCGGCATGGTGATGCAATAGGAGCGCACCCATGATAGACTCTCATGGCCGTGTAACGATTGATCCCGATGTGCTGGTCACGATTGCCAGGTTGACAACGCTATCTGTGCCTGGCGTATCGCGCATGGCGCCCGGCGGTATGCGCGATCTGCTGCGCCGCGCCTCGTCTGAGGGCGTGCAAATTGAGGTGGAAAACAACACCGTCCGGGTTGATCTGTACATTGCCGTCGAGCCGGACAAGAACTTGCGCCAGGTGGCGCGCGCCATCCAGTCAGAAGTAGCGCGCGCGATTCGTGACATGGTCGGCATGGACATTGCAGCCATCAACATCCATATTGAGGATATAGATTTTCCCACCCCAGCATAAAAAATAGGCAAGCAGGCCCCCCCAGTGAAAGTACGTCGTCACGCGCGCATTATTGCTTTACAAACATTATATGAAATTGACTGCGCCGGTCACCTGCCAGGAGTTGTGTTTGCCAATCGCCTGAGCGAAGACCCACTCCCCCCCAATGGCGAAGCGTTTGCGCAAAAGCTCGTCAGCGGCGTCATTGAACACATGCCCTATTTGGATGAGATGATTCAACGTTACGCGCCCGAATGGCCGCTGGACCAGATGGCCTTGATTGATCGCAACGTCCTGCGCATCGCCATTTACGAGTTCGGGCCGGGGGCGTGCACGCCGGTCAAGGTTGCCATCAACGAAGCCGTCGAACTGTCCAAACTGTTCGGCTCTGAAAGTTCCCCGCGTTTTGTCAACGGCGTCCTGGGCGCGCTGGTCGAGCGCGAACCTGTTCAGGCTCACAAACATTCCTAGCCATTATGGAAATTTTTGGCGTCGGCCCGGCCGAACTTATCTTGATTTTTCTGGTGGCCTTTATTGTGCTTGGCCCCGAACGCTTGCCCGCCGTCGCCCGCGCATTGGGCAAGTGGGCCTATCAACTGCGCAAAATGTCCAGCGAACTCACCCGCCAGTTGGGGCCTGAGATGAACGAGGCAATGCACGATATCCAATCTGCCCAGAAAGAATTTCGCGACTTGCCCGACCAGATCGTCACGCCATTGCGGACTGAACTGCAGAACGTCACGCAAGAACTACAAGCGTTTCAGGCTGACGTGCAACAGGCCGGGCAAACGCTCACTGCAATTGATCCAAACGATTTGGAAAAGAAAGAGCCATCCCCAGAAATGTCCGATAAAGCATGACGGCAAAGAAACGCCCTCACCCTCCCCAACCGGACCAAGCCAGCATGTCATTTCTCGATCACCTGAACGAGCTGCGTAATCGGCTGGCGCGCATTTTCATCGCCTTGATCGTGGCCACGCTCGTCAGCCTGATCTTTACCGAGCATGTGCTCAAACTGATCATCGCCCCCTATGGTCATCCCCTCAAGGTCATTGGCCCGACAGAAAGCGTTTCGATTTATCTGCGCGTGGCGTTAATGAGCGGGGCCATTCTGGCAATGCCCTATATCTTGCTGCAATTGTGGGGCTTTATTGCGCCGGGCCTGGAACCGCACGAACAGCGCTATGTGTACATCATCATACCATCAGCCTTGACGCTTTTCCTGGTTGGCATAGCCTTTGCCTGGTTTGCGATGGCGCCAGCCGCAATCCAATTCTTGTCCGGCTTTGCGCCGGGTATTTTTGAAACCGAGTGGACT
>CAYRFV010000478.1:0-2817 GCA_964423545.1 uncultured Anaerolineales bacterium
CTTGTAGGTGGCGTAGTCGTAGTCGCCGCTGGCACTGCCATCGCCGTCCACATCGCGACCGTCTTCGCCCAGCGGCCGCGGCCCGCCGATGGCGAAGTAAGCCGGACCGGGTGCGAGTTGGTGCGCCCCGGTGAAGGAGGCGACGATGCGGCGGGTGGTGGCGCCAGTGATGAAGGGAACGAAGTCGCCGGTTTCCATGACATAGGGAAACTTGGCTGCGCCCAGGAACGGACTGCCGATGCTGATGAACTGATTCACCCGATGGTCGGCCGGGTTGTCGAGGATGTAACGCCGCGCCACGAGCCCGCCGTTGGAATGGGCGACGATGTTGATCTTGGCGTCAGGGTAGAAGCGCTGAACGCAGCCGACAAAGTCCTTGAGTCTGTCAGCCGATTCGACGTTGGAGCGGCGCCAGTCATAGGCGAAAACGAAGAGCCGCGGGTTGCTGCTTTGCTGAGACAGATCACAGCCGGCAGTCGTGCGGCGGCTCGGGTTGTCAGCCACCTGGTACTCGGGATAGCCGTTGGCTGCCAGGAAGCTGAGCAGCGGTCCATAGATGGGCACGATGCGCAGCACGATGCGCACCGAACGCAGGGCATCGGACGCGTAGATGCCCGGCGAGGGCTGATCTTCTGGGAAGAGGCTGAGCCGGTCATGGAAGGAGAAGGGCGCGGGCCAGACCTCGCGGTTCCCATTGTCAGCATCGCGCAGCACGCTGCCGGCCATGCCGGGCACGAACACGATGGGCTGCGGGTCCGGGGTCAGCAGAAACGCGTGCTCGGCGCCGCTAAACATGCCGAATCCGACGATCTGTCCTCGCTCATTGATGTCTTCCGCGACCTCGATGACCCAGCCCGAGCCAGGGGGGAGCAGCGTATTGAGGTCGGTGAAGGCGCCGTCCTGCCACAGGAACCCGCGCCGGCCCTGGCTCGAATCGTACTCACCGACGACCTGGCCCTGGTTGTTGATGGCCCAGCCGATCCCGTCGAAGCCCAGGCCATGCACCCCGGTCGCATCCCACAAAACAGCCGCTGCATCGGCCTGCCCTACGATCTGCCCCGAGTCGTTGAGGTCGAATGCGCCACCTGTACTGGCGCCAGGCGGGAGCGGCAACGGCTGATGAACGCCGTTCTCGCACTTCATGGGCGCCCATTGTGCATCATACCCGACGACCACGCCGGCCTCGTTGATCGCGTAAGGGTGCCAGTTCGAGCCCAGGCTACGCATACCGGCGGCATCCCACATGACCGCCATGGCCGTAGCCCCGTCTTCCGTACCCAGGCTTACCACACCCACGATCTGCGCCTGGTCGTTGATGTCGCTCGCACCACTCTGAAAGGCGTCGGACGGGAGCGGCAAATCCTGTTCGGCCCCACCGGTCCATACCACCGCGACTGGATTTATGCCGCGAAGGGAAGACCCAACGACCCGTCCGGCGTTATTGATGCCGAGGGGAAGGCCGTTAGATCCAAGCACCGTTACGCTGCCCTGGTCCCAGACGATTGCTGCCCTCAACCCCAGCGAGTCGAAGGACTCAACTGCAACCTGGCCGAGATCGTTGATTGCCCTCGCCCTGCCCCGACCCAGGTGCGTAATGGTGTAGGTTGTTGTGGCCGACAGCCGCGCCGCAGCGGACGGCAGTGCGGGGCGCGACTCCAAGCGGGCCAGAGATGCCGCGACAGATGGCACGTTTTCAGCCGGCAGGGGGTGAGCCTGGGCGACTGTGTTTCGTGCCAGCGATGCAGGACTGAGTGCCAGGCAACAAAAAACGACCAACAGGCGCAGGATCCCTCGCAAGGTCATCGATCCTCCTCTATGGGATGCAGTCCCCAGACGGAATCACCCGTGGGTGTCGTCCGCAGTTGAGTCCACGCGAGCCAGTTGCGATAGCCGCAGGCCGCGCGCTCTGGCCGTGCGTGCTCGCTGTCGCGCCTTTCGGCTCCGCGCAGACACGACAAGTGCCGCCTATCAGGGCGCGACCGCAAGTCGATGCTCGCGCGTCCATCTGTCACCTAAAACGGAGCGCTGCGCCCCGGCCCTGCCTCCAGAGGCCCGCCGCGGTGCGACCATTCTTCATCTTCCGGTCGGAACCGCGGCTGCACGCTCGTAGGCCGCGACAATGACCCCTTTGGAGCTGACTCGGCTCGCCGTCACCTTGAACGCCATCGGGATCGTGCCGTCGGCAAACAACCGCTTTCCCGCGCCCAACGTGATCGGATAGATCATCAACCAGAACAGATCGACCAGGTCATGCCTGAGCAGCGTCTGAACGAGGTTGCCGCTGCCCCAGACGTTCAAATCCGGCCCCGCTTGCTGCTTGATCTCCGCGATCCTTCCCACAACATCCCCGTTCAGGAACACGGACGGCTGCCATGCGTGCGAGGTCAGGGTGTTCGAGGCGACGTACTTGGTCGCTGCGTGGACGCCAGGCCAGGCGTCCGCGTGTTGCGGCCAGTACGGCGCCCAGATCTCGAAGGTCTTGCGCCCCAGCAGCAGGTCGAACGGCATGTTCATCCGCTCTCTCAGGGCCGCGCCCAGAATCGGGTCGGAGTAGGGCGCGATCCAGCCGCCCTGCGCGAAGCCGCCGCTCGTATCTTCGTCCGGCCCGCCTGGGGCCTGGATGACTCCATCGAGGGAGATATGTTCGAGCACAATCACTTTTCTCATGAACGAGTTCCTCCACCATGAGGCGTGCAGGCACGGCAGATGCAAACCGGCGCCGTGATCGATGGTCACGGCGCCGGCTCCTGAAGTGGCTCGGGGACAGGGATTTGAACCCCAAATTTCTGATCCAGAGTCAGATGTTTTACCATTAAA
>CAYRFV010000479.1:0-860 GCA_964423545.1 uncultured Anaerolineales bacterium
CCGGAAGCGAGGCGGGAGGAGGGAGAGCAAGAAGGCATACAGGCGGACAAAGGTCGAGGCGTCCATCTTGCGATCAGAGTTTGGCCTTGTCGGCGCGCTGGATAGCGGCCGCATGAATCCCGGGGTACAGGTAAAAAACAACCAGGATGATCGTCCAGAGGATCATCCCAGGGATATACACGTTATCGGGTCCCAGGCTGAACCAGTACACGGTCACTGACACCGCCGCGTAGCCCAGGATCGCCAGGATGCCCGCGATGACTGTCAGGCGGCGGCGGTGAAAGGTGCGGCTGCGCAGATAGATCACCGCCATCGCAATCAGGATGGCGCTGAGCAGGGAGACATCCCGCAGCGAATAAACCCGGTCCATCTCATCGTAGGCGATGAAAATCACCAGCGGTAGCGTGCCGCTGAGGGCATAAGATCCCAGCGTCCAATCCTGTCCAATTTGAGAGAAAAACTTTCCCCAGGGGTCAAGAGAGTGCGTGATCAGCCAGGCAATTGCTCCCCCCACGAGCACTGGAATAAAGGCCCGCCAGCCCCACAGCTCCCGGCCAAAGGTGGGAAAGCCGAGCAAAGTCAAACCCGGCGTCGAAGCGTTGGACAGGTAAAGGGGAAGCAAGAAAGCTATTGGGATGTAAGGATAGCTCCAGCGCGGGAACCTCAACACCCAGGCCGCGGCAAAGCCCACTGCAGGCGACAGGAAAAAGAACCAATAGCTCGGCTTGAAGAGTTGTTGGTGTAGCTCGTACGGCAGCTCGTTGAGGATGAGCTCCCAGCCGGCGATCAGAAAGAGCGCCAGGCCCGCCGCCACGCCGGGCCAGCTTTCGGGCGGGCTATCCGGATGGGGGGTTGGAGTG
>CAYRFV010000479.1:927-2809 GCA_964423545.1 uncultured Anaerolineales bacterium
CCTGGCGCCAGGCTGAGCAAGATGAAGTAGGTGGTTTCGGTCATCGGCTGACCATTTTGCACTTCGGCTGATTCGCTCATAAAGCACCCCGTGATAGGTAGAATAACAATATGTCGTCTGACTACATATTACAACAGAATCGAGGAAAAGTCAATAGGGCAAAATGCGAAACTCGTCCCTCGCCTGCTACAGCCTGGCGAGGGACGAGTCTTTCAGATTTGATTATTCGGCTCGGCTCAGAGCCAGCTAATCGACCTTAAGGCGAAACCAAGGTCCGCGGTTGGACGGCGATGAAGATTGGGTTCGCCGCCGAACCGACCCAGGTCAGGTTGCCCTTGGAATCCCTGGCGACCAGATAGTATTCCACGCCCAAGCGGGATACTGCCCACGCCGGGATGATCGTCGTGTACGCCTGGTGGGCGGTTTGCTCCAATGGTTGGAAGAAGTAAGCGCTTGTGCCGGCGACTCGATAGTAAAGCTGGACTTGCTGGACACGGATGTCATCGGTCACCACGGCCACCACCGGCAGATCTCTGGAGTCGGTGGCGTTGTCGATCAGGTCGTGGTAGATGTTCGCCGGTAGGTCTTTATCCACCTTGAGCAAGACGGCAGCGGTCGCCCACACGGCATGGCCTGGAGCGTCCTGGTACACCGCCCTCAGAGTGTCTCTGCTGTTGACCTTGATGCCGCCGCCCTTGGAGCCGGTCTTCTGGATGTTCAGAACGCCGGTGAAGGTTCCTGGGACATCGGTCGGCGTCAGGGAGACGACCACGCCGGCGGGTTGAGCGTCGCTGCTGACGAGAACCTGGGCTGAAGTGGCATCCGCGTCGCGCACTGTGATCTTGACTGCGCCGGACTCCTGGGTCAGGTAAGTGGCCTTATCGAAGTAAACTGTGGCGATGCCCATTTGGTCGAGCACCTGCTGCGTCAGCGTCAGCCGGTCGGCGCCGGAGATGACCTGCGACAGGTTGAAGCCGAAGAAGACCACGTGGAAGTTGTTGTGCTCGGCGTCGCCGATTACTTCCATGCCCAGATGGTGACCATAGGACCAGGTGAACAGCGGAACAACTGTGCCGATCGTGCTGACTGCGGGATCCAAGAAGTCTTCAATCGCGCGACCAGGGAAGGCGCGAAGCTGATACGAGCCGGTGCCGCCAATGTACTGGCCGGTGCCATAGATCGTACCGCCGCCTGCCTGGTTCGACATCGGATAGGTGGCGCCCAGGTAATCACGCAGGAAGGCCGTGTCCACCGGGCCAGGGGTGCTGGCTGCCAGGGCGCCTGCCAGGCGCGGGCTGCTGAACCAGACTTTGCCTCCTGCATTCAGATAGGCTTTCAGGTCGGCGATCTCGGTCTTGGTCAACTGGCCTTCCAGCCGGCCCGCCTGTCCGGCAGACCAGATCACCAGCTCGTACTGCTGGAGCAAGGCCAGAGGGGCGGTCTTTTCCACCAACACATATGGCACGCCCAGCGAGGTCAGGGCGCCTTCGAAAGCCTGCTCGGCGGTGTAGCCATCATCATCGTCAACGATCAAGACGCTGGCCGGGCGGGCGAACACACGTGCGATCCCGGGGGCGCTGGCCGAACCGCCCTCCACGAATGCTTTGGCGGTGATATCGAACTTGCCTGGGATGGGCGTCTGCCAGACGGCGGTGGCGACCGTGGGCGCGCCAGGCGGCAGGGAGGCGAGCGTGGTCTCGGCGATCTTCACCTGCTGAGAGCCCATAGTGGCCCAGAATTCCACCCGCACGTTCTCCAGTGCCGCAGCCGTCAGGTTGTACACCTTTGCGCTCAACGAAGCGGGGCCGGTCCCGGCGATGACGGGTTGGTTGTTGAGCGCCGGGCGGTCCACACCCAGCTTGGCCTGAACGTCGGCCTCCTG
>CAYRFV010000480.1:0-2802 GCA_964423545.1 uncultured Anaerolineales bacterium
GGTCTCATCAACGGCAAGCGCGCGCAGGGGGAGCTGACTGCTCTGTTGTCGACGAATGACCAGGGCAAGAGCCGGGTCACCGTTTCAGGCAGCCTGTTGGGCGACATCGTCGCCCAGGTCGGCGGATCGCTGGTCGGCCTCTTCACCCCCTCCAAAGTTGACCTGTACAAGACGCCCGACGGCGCCTATGTGGTGATCAACGGCCTGATCCCGGTCTGCGTCAAGCCAGATGCCGCAGAAGCCACCGAGGCATTGGACGAGCTCAGCCCCTCCAGCATGCTCAACATGCTGACCGGCAGTGACGTAGCGCGCGGCACGTTCGCGGGCGACGAAACGCTAAACGGAGTCGCCGTCAGGCACTACGTTCTGGATGGCGACACCTTCCTGGTCGCCGCGCAGAACAGCTCCGATCCGAAGCTGAAGGCTTTCGGCGACGCGCTCTGGTCGGCCGAGGATGCCGACCTGTGGGTCGACGCCAAGGGCGGCTACCCGGTCGCTTTTCGCGGCAGCTACGGCGGCTCCTTCGAACCGCTCAAGTTCGAAGGAGACTTCACTGTGGAGATCGAGCTGACCGGCGTCAACACCAATACGCGTATCGACTTGCCTGCCGCCTGCAACAAGCCGATCTCGCGCTAGGCATCGCCACAGAGCCCCCGAGGCCGGGGCCGCGAACCGGCGCGGCCCTGACCGCGGAAGCGATGCGCAGCCTCTCGCGCGCGGGAATCCGCTACGCTGGACTCCTGTGGCCACAGACGTGGCTCTGAGCAGAGGATGCCATGACGCTCGATCAATACGCCGTGATACAGATCGTGCTCAGGATCGGCATCGCTCTGGGGGTGTTTGTATTGGGCCGTTGGCTGGCGCGCCGCGCCCGGGTGGCGCTGGGCGCGGCGTTGGCCAAGACCACCCTGGCGCCGTCCATGGCGCGCCTGTTGCTGCTGGCCGCCTATTACGGCATCTTGCTCATCGCAGCCATCACGGCGCTGGCGCTGATCGGCGTCCCGCTCACGGCGCTGCTGACGGCCTCATTGCTGATCATCGTCGTTCTTGGCCTCGCGCTGCAACAGTCGATCACCAACCTGGCGGCAACTATTATCTTCATGCTATTCCAGCCGTTTCGCCTCGGAGAGCTGATCGAGGCCAACGGCGTATTGGGCACGGTGAGCGAGATTCAGCTCTTCAGCACGGTATTGACTACGGGCGACAACAAAGAGCTCACCATCCCCAACGCCAAAACTCAGGGCAACACGCTGACCAACTATACGCGCCTGGGCCGGCTGCGCGTCGACTTCGTGTTCAGCGTGAGCTATGCCGATGACCTCCGCCGAGTCAAAGAGGTGCTGCGCGAGGTCTTGGTCGCCGACACGCGGGTGCTTGCCGAGCCGGCGCCGGTGATCTTCGTGCAGTCGCTGGACGACAGCGGCGTCAGCGTGGCCGCGCGACCCTGGGTCAGGCCCGACGACTACTGGACGCTGCAGTGGGACATCCCGGAGCGCGTCAAGCTGCGCTTTGACACCGAAGGAATCACGATCCCGTTCCCACAGCGCGAGATACACCTGGCGCGGTCCGGGAGCCCCCAGGCGGAGAGATGAGCCCAGGCATGCTGAGACCATCTGGCGGTCCGCGCAGAGGCTCACGGGTCCAGCAAAGAGGATGGCATCGTGTCGACCGGTGCGAACGAATCCACCAGTGGCAGGCTTAGGCGATACATCCCGATCCTGACCTGGCTGCCCACTTACCATCGCGCCTGGCTGGCTGCGGATATCATCGCGGGACTGACGTTATGGGGACTGGTCGTAGCCGAAGCGATGGCCTACGCGGGGGTGGCCGGGCTACCGCCCCAAATGCGGCGCTACACGCTGCTTGCCAGCCTCCTCGTCTGCGCGCTGTTCGGGTCGTTGCGCCACCTGGTGATGCGGGCCACGTCGGCCACCGCCGCCCTATTGGCCTCCTCAGTGGCAGGTGTCTTGGTTGCCGTGGGGCTGGTTGAAGCCGGTGCGGTCCCCGATGCCGCCACCATCCAGGCCTACGCGTCCGCATTCGTACTGAGGGTCGGCCTCGTGTTCCTGGTTGCTGCAATCGCACGCCTCGGCTTCATCACGCAGTTCTCTCAAAACCCGTCATGGATGGGTTTGCCACCGGCCTGGCGATCTTTGTCGCCGTCGGCCAACTCAACAAGCTCTTTGGCGTGCCGAAGGGCGAGGGCAATACGCTTGAGAAACTCACAGCTCTATTACGCCAACGCTCTCACGGTGAGGGATCAGGTGAAATCGCTGGTGGAGCGGGCAGGTGCGCCGCTACGGGCGGTCATCTTCGATGCCGCCGCTCAGGATTCGCTCGACATCACCAGCTCAGACGTGCTCAAGGGGCTGATCAAGGAGCTCCGGACAAAGGACTGGCGGTATAGGCCGCCGAGGTGCACGAACCGGTGATCGCGTTTGGTCGCAGGAGCGGGCTGTCAGAGGTGCTCGACGCCGGCCATATCTTCCCGACTGTCGACGGGGCAGTCAGCGCTTGTGCGGCGGCCTTTGACGGCGGGCACGCGCGGCAGGGGTGAAGCCCGTGCGGCCATGTCTCCCGGGGGCCACCGATGGCGCGCCAGACCAGGCGGCGCGTCCGGCACCAATAAATGCGCCGATTAGTTGCAGCTGGCGGAGCGCCTCCTGGCCGGCGCTGAACTCAATCCAAATCCAGGCAGAGGACCTCATGAGAAAGGCATCTCTCGGCAATCGGCTGCGTTATCGGTTCGACAACTTCATGTCACGGGGCACGATCGCGCTGGTCAGCGCTTTGTTGGCGGTG
>CAYRFV010000481.1:0-422 GCA_964423545.1 uncultured Anaerolineales bacterium
GGTGGAGAAAGCCGGTCCGGCGACGCCAAGCGCCAGCAAGACCACGATGCTGATCACGGCCGTCGCGATCACTGCGGAGAGCATGCGATTCGTCGTTTTCATGGGAAGCGCTCCTTCTACCTGGATGGGTGGGTTTTCCCGTGAATGACCATCCCTTGCGCGTCTATCCGATCGTCTGGCCGATCCGATCTCGACGCTGCTGGCAATCATACCACAGGAAACCGCCGCCCCACGGATCAGGCGGAGCACAGCGCGGCTCGCCTGATCTGTGGGGGCGGCGGATCGGCACACGACCGGACGGGCTCTTGCTCAGCGCGGCATCGATCAGGTCGTGCGATGGCTGCACCGCGCAGCGCTACTGCCGCGCCATCGCCACGCGCAAGCGCTCCTCCAGATCAATGAAGTGGTCGTGGTCATAGATG
>CAYRFV010000481.1:432-2788 GCA_964423545.1 uncultured Anaerolineales bacterium
TCGATGCCCACGTCCAGTTGCACCCAGTGGATCTTGCCCGTGAACTTGCTGTCCTTGGCCGTGTAGTCGGCGCTGACGGGTGTGCCCGACTCGTAGCCGATGTCGGTGGTCTCATCCGCCGAGAAAATCATCGGCTGCGTGGCGGCCACGCGACCTCTCCCGACCTCCCTGCCATCGCAGTAGAGCGCGACATCGCCGCCCTTGCCCAGGCCGCCGCCGTCGTACTTGAACTCCATGCGAAACTGGCGCCGGCCTTGTGGAATGGACTCGGTCGCTTCGATCGGGTATTCGTGGATGCCCAGCACGTTGTAGGTGAACTTGAGCCGACCGGCTTGAGCATAGACGCTCCAGCCGCCGAACCTGCCTCCCTGCGCAACGATGACGCCGTTGGCGGGCCGGCTGCCGACCTCGACTTCCGCCGTCACGGAGAAGGATTTGTTTTTGATGTTGATGACGCTGTTCTCTGAGAGGCGCCCCATGCCGGGGAAGAACAACTGGGACTTGCCGCGCACGAGCGTTGGCCGGCCCGCGATGTCGGGCACGAGACGCTCAGCGGTGCGATCGTCCATCGGAAGGACGTTGTACTTGGCTGCTTCGATCAACCACAGGCGCTGCAACGCTTGCAGCATATCGGGGAGCTCTTTGGCGAGGTTGTGCGCCTGGCTCCAATCCTTATTGCCGTCGTAGAGCTCCCATACATCGCTGTCGAAAGGCGGCGCCTTTTCCACCATCAGCCATGGCGTTCGGTGCTTGGTGACCGCGCTCCAGCCTTTGTAGTAGATGCCTCGGTTGCCGAACATCTCGAAGTACTGCAGATCGTGCCGCTCCGGCGCCCGGGCGTCGTTGAAGCTGTACAGCATGCTGGCGCCTTCCATCGGCGATTGTTGCACGCCGTTGACCGACAGCGGTTCAGGCAGGCCGGCTGCCTCCAGGATGGTGGGCGCAACGTCGATGACGTGGCAGAACTGGCTGCGCAGCCCGCCCTGCTCCTGGATGCCTCTGGGCCAGTGCACGATGGCGCCGTTGCGCGTCCCGCCCCAATGCGAGGCAATCTGCTTGGTCCACTGATAGGGGGTGTTCATGGCCCAGGCCCAGCCGACCGCATAGTGGTTATAGGACGAGGGAGAGCCGAACTCGTCCATTTTGGACCGCATGAACTCCGGCGTCTCCAGCGCAGCCATGCCGTTGAAGTTCGCCATCTCGTTGAACGCACCGTTGAAAGTGCCCTCAGCCGACGCACCGTTGTCGCCGATGATGTAGTAGACCAGTGTGTTTTCCAGCACGCCCAGGTCTTCGATCGCGTCGATCAGGCGGCCGACATGATGATCCGTGTGTTCGAGGAACCCTGCATACACCTCCATCTCGCGTTCGAGCACGGGTTTGAGCGTCTCCGGCATGTCGTTCCAGGCCGGGATCTCGGCGTGGCGCGGGGTGAGTGCGGCATCGGGCGGAACGACCCCCAGCTCCTTCTGCTTCGCCAGCGTGAGCTCGCGCTGGCGGTCCCAGCCATGGCTGAACCGGCCCTTGTACTTGTCGGCCCATGCCTTGGGCACGTGGTGCGGCGCGTGCGTGGCGCCCGGCGCGAAGTAGATGAAGAAAGGCCGGTCGGGCATCAACGCCTTCTGCTGGCGCACCCAGTTGATTGCGCGGTCGGCCAGGTCCTCGGTCAGGTGATAGCCTTCTTCTGGGCCGGCAGGCGGCTCGATGGGAACGGTTCCCTCGTAGAGCGCCGGTTCCCACTGATTGTTCTCACCGCCGATGAAGCCGTAGAAGTACTCGAACCCGCCCCCGCCTGATGGCCAGGCGTCGAAGGGACCCATGGGAGAAGTCTGCCAGGGGGGCACCTCATGGCATTTCCCGAACTGCGCGGTGGAATAGCCGTTGAGCTTGAGCGTGAGGGGAAGCGGAGCCTTGGTGTTGGGGCGCAGCGAGTTGTAGCCCGGCGCCGACGTCGCCGTCTCGGTGATTGAGCCCATGCCGACCGAGTGGTGGTTGCGACCGGTCAAGAGCGCCTGCCGCGTAGGGGCGCAGAGGGCGGTCGTGTGAAACCGGCTGTAGCGGAGACCTCCCGCCGCCAGCCGCTCTGCGGTCGGCGTATGACAGGGGCCGCCGAAGGCGCTGGAAGCGCCGAACCCGACATCGTCGAGCAAGACGATCAGTACGTTCGGCGCGGTTCTCGGCGGTAGCAACGGCTCAATCGGCGGGTACGTCGTGTCCGGGTCCTTGGCGTCATAGGTGGTCAGACCCGGCCTCGACACGTCGGGGATAGGGAGCTGCGCACGTAGCCGCGTATCAGACTGGTTGGCCATGGGAATCCTCCTCAGGGTGAATCACTAATCTTCTTGTCTTGCAGAGC
>CAYRFV010000482.1:0-1007 GCA_964423545.1 uncultured Anaerolineales bacterium
TGAGATACGCGCGGCGGTCGGCTGAGAAGCCAATGCTTTCGACGCCCAGATTGCGGCAAGTGAAGATGGCGCGCGGCAGGTGGAACCGCTGCGTGACCAGCACCGCCTCTTTGATGCCGAAGACCGCACCGGCCCGATAGCAGGTGTCATAGGTGCGACGGCCGGCAAAGTCTCGCACCACGTCCCGCGCCGGAACCCCTCGGCGCACGGCATAGTCGTACATGCGACCCGGCTCGTTGTAACTGGCGAACCGGTTATCACCGCTGACCAGCAGCTTGCGCACCTTGCCGGCTTTGTACAGTGCAATGGCAGCCTCCATGCGGTCGGCGAGCATGGGACTGAGGCTGCCATCGGCCCGGATGCCAGCGCCAAAGACGATAGCCACCGGCTGCTTCGGCGCAACCGCCACATCGGTGAACACCAGGCGGTCATAGCGCCACTGGATCCAACCCCAAACGGCGGTCAGGACGCCTGCAACGAGCAGGAGCGCTAAGGCCGCGATGAGGAGTGCGCGGCGGATGGAGATCGCTGTTCGACGCATGCCGGCCTGTCACCGACGAGCGGCCGGTCGAGCGGCCGCGTCCCCACCGGGTTTCGTGTTGCTTGACACAAGGAAAGCCATGATGCTAAACTCACTTACTGCAACGCAGTGCGGTCTTGAAAATACAGAGTCGGCTCCCAGAAAACCCTACTCTGGGAGAATATACCGCACGAGTCGCATAAGAGTCAACTTCACCGCGAGCCAAACAGCAGACAGGAGTAGAGAGACGAACGGAGCGATCGGGCAGCGCATCGCGACCACGCTCACATGGCGCCCCATCAGGCTGATGTAGTGTCGCTTGAAGAGCCAGCGTGCGCCAGGCGAGCCGGCCCCTGCACCGGCATCGTCCCAAGGTATCGCGGTCGGGGGGACCTGGTAGGTGTCTTGGCCATGATGTGCACTGCCGGAAGGCCGACGCCGCAAAGCGCTGGCTAACACTTTGAGGTGAATACTGATGTCAGTGGGG
>CAYRFV010000482.1:1017-2772 GCA_964423545.1 uncultured Anaerolineales bacterium
CCGGCGTGCGCCAGGTGAGCTTCTCAGTGCTTGAGCTGCCAGAAGATGAGCCCCCTACCGTCCTTCCGGTCAACCTGCCGGACGGTCAAAGGGATGTTCAGGTGGGGCTGGGGCCTGTGACGGTCTCAGCCACCCGCTGAATGCCTGCGTTGCGCCAACTCGCCCGTAGGACGACAACTGAATCCGCGCGGCATCATCGTCAGGGGCATACAGCCGGGTGTTGTAGGAGTCGGCGATCTCGTGAAGAAGCTGTCTGCGTGATGCTGTTCGGCAAGGAGCTGGATATGTCACAGGAAGCCGCACGACCGACCATTCCCACTTCAGAATACCCTGCACGATGGCAGAAGGTCCAGACGATGATGTCCAGGCATGACCTCGATTTCCTGGTCGCCTACGCCGATGATCGCGCCACCTTCGGGCCAGCGCATGCTCGCTGGCTGGCGGACTTTCCTGTTCATTTCGAACCGGCCTGCGTCCTCATGCCGAGCCGGGGGACGCCGGTGATGCTGGTCGGCCCCGAGAGCGACGAGTATGCGCGGCTGGTCGGTCAGATCGCCGATGTGCGGGTCCTCCGAGAATTCACCCATCCGAACGAGGACTACCCGTACGCCAGGATCCAGCCGCTGGCCGAGATCATGGCGGAGCTCGGTCAGGGGGCGCGTTCTGCTCGGCGGGTCGGCTTGGGCGGTCGCGGCTTGATCGGCGCCGATCTGATGGCGGCGCTGCGGGCTGCGTTGCCCGATGTGGCCTGGATCGATGTGGAAGATGCTCTGTGCGATCTGCGGGCGCAGAAGTCGCCGGCGGAGATCGCAGTGATTCGCCAGGCCTACAAGATCGCTGAAGCAGGGTTCGAGGCCGCTGTGGCTGTGATCCGGCCAGGCGTGACGGAGCGCGCGGTTGCGGCAGAGATCGAAGCCGCCATGCGCCGGGCAGGCGCTGAGGGGGTGGGAATCGACACCATCGTGGCCTCCGGCCCCAATACGAGGCCGATCCTGGCGCGAACCACCTTCCGTGCCATCAACACGGACGATCTCGTGCTGCTGACGATCGCGCCGCGCTATGAGGGGTATCACGCTGCGATCGGCCGCGTCGTCCTGGTGGGGGACCCCGGCGCGGAAGTCCGCCGCGCGCTGGAGGTGGCGATCCGCGCCCAAGAGGCGTGTGGCGCCGCGCTGCGTCCGGGCATCGAAGGCCGCGCGGTCGAAGCGATCGGCAGGCAGATTGTGGCCAATGAGGGCTTAGGACAGCACTTCCTCTACTCGGGTCTACACAGTGTGGGCGTCATCGAGTTTGAGCCGCCCATCTTCGGGCCAAGCAGTCCCTCGGTCCTGAAGGACGGCATGGTGATCTCGATCGACATCCCCATGTTCAATACGCCCTGGGGCGGGCTACGAGTCGAGAGCGGCTACGCCATCACGACAGAGGGCGCAGAGCTGCTTCACGCCACTCCGATGCGGGTCCAGATCTGAATGCACAGCGCTCAGATTCGATCCGACGGCGGGCGCAAGCCGGCCAGGCGAGCAGTGATGCGCGTTCAGCCGGACGGTGTCCACTTTGCCACGCTCATCTCCCCACAAAGGCCGGCAGCCGATCTTGTCATCAACTACAATCGCGGCAGCCCAGGCAGCAGCTTCACAGTGACAGGCACGAAGCTCACGCCAGCGCCTGGCCTTGCAGTCGCAGCAGATCTCCGATTCCACCGGCTGCCAGGTCGAGCAGGCGGTCGAGCATGGCCCGGTCAAACGGCTCGCGCTC
>CAYRFV010000483.1:0-2765 GCA_964423545.1 uncultured Anaerolineales bacterium
ACCCGCGCTGGCGCACGGTGCTCGCGGTGTCGCCGGATGCTGACGGGATGGCGACCGTGATGAACTCGGTCGTGCGCGAGGGTGGGCTGACGATCCTGGATCGGATAATGACCGCCGCCCAACAGCGTGCGTTCCTGCGCAAGTTGCCCCCGCGGTCGCGACAGACGTTGGCCCTGATAGGCAGCGTGGTTGTCGGCTTACAGTTCGTGGAGCCGTATGCCCAGTACACCGGCGCGATGGATCATGTCGCCACGATGGGCAGCTACGTGATTGCCGCGCTGCGAGGCCGCGGCCTCGGCAGGGCAATGAGCGCCACCAGCTTCCGCGCCGCTGGCGAGTTGGGCTACAGCAAGCTCGTCATCAGCGTCAGGGCGGACAACCCGGGCGCGCAGGCATTCTACGCGTCGTTGGGCTTCCGCCTGTGCGGCCGGCTGGCCCGCCAGGCGTTCGTGGAGGGCCGGTACGTGGATGAGTTGCTGCAGGAGTTGTTCCTGGATCAGTTGACCGGGGACGAATAGCGACAGACCGGGGAATCTCAGATTCTGTCTCAAGCCAATTCTTCGGTCTGCGTTTCGAGGAGGGTGCAGATGACGCAACTACGAAACATGTGGCGTGCCCACCCCAACCTGCTCTCGTGGCTGGCGCTCGGCCTCGGCATGGTGGTCATTGTGGTAATCGCAGCGCGCGATGTGGGTTTCAAACCCACGCAGTGGGCCGCGCTGATCGCTGCAACGATCATCCTGGCGGGATTGTGCGTCTGGATTATCAGTTGGGAAGATGATGGCGATGAGTCGAGGCAGCCGCCTCACACGTCGCGCAACGAATGATGAGTCGTGAGTGATGAGCAAACGTGATTATTATGAGGTGCTCGGCGTCGGCCGCGATGCCGACGAGACTGCAATCAAGAGCGCCTATCGCAAGCTGGCGCGCCAGTATCACCCGGACGTGAACAAGGCGCCCGATGCCGAAGAACGCTTCAAAGAGGTCAACGAGGCCTACGAGGTGCTGAGCGACACCGAAAAACGTCAGGCGTATGATCGCTTCGGTCACGCTGCGACGCAGGGCGGCTTCGGAGCGGGTGGGCAGGGCGCAGGTATGGGCGGCTTCGGCGACATCTTCGAGGAATTCTTCGGTGGGTTTGGCGGAATGCGTGGCGCGCCGCGCGGCCCGACGCGCGGGGACGACCTGCGTTTCGATATGGAGATCAGCTTCCAGGAAGCAGTCTTCGGGGCCGAGAAGGAAATCGAGATTCCGCGGCTCGAAACGTGTCCGGTGTGCCAGGGCAGTGGAGCTGAGCCGGGCACCAAGCCGATTCGCTGTCCGCAGTGTAACGGATCGGGCGAGGTGCGTCGCGCCCAGCAAACGATCCTCGGCCAGTTCGTCAGTGTCACCACCTGCCCGCGCTGCAACGGCGAACGCGAGATCGCCCCGACTCCCTGTGCGAATTGTCGCGGCCAGAAGCGCGTGCGCGTGACCCGGCGACTGGCCGTCTCGATCCCGGCCGGCGTGGATGATGGCATGCGCATTCGCCTGGCCGGTGAGGGTGAGCCGGGAGATCGCAACGGTCCAGCCGGCAGCCTGTACGTGTTCCTGCACGTTAAGCCGCATCCCCTGTTCCAACGCCAGGAGAACGATATCCTGCTGGAGTATCCCATCAATATCATACAGGCAACCTTGGGCTGCGAAGCTGATGTGCCCACGCTCGATGGCAAGACCAAGTTGACCATCCCACCGGGCACGCAGCATGGCGCGGTCTTTCGCCTCCGCGGCAAAGGAGTTCCGATCCTGCGGAGCAATCGCCGCGGCGATCAGCTGGTCTCTGTGCGGCTCGTCGTCCCGGACAGGCTCAACGAGAAGCAGCGCAAGCTACTGGAGGAGCTGGGCGAGACGATGGGATTGGACTGCATGGAGAAGGACACCCGGAACATTTTCGAGAAATTCCTGGATGCGGTGGGCAACGTGTTCGGGTGATCGCGGGAGGGCGCGTTGCAGATTGGGCCGCGGCCGCGGAGCTAGGTTGGGGAGTGTTCGAGGGTGCTTGCTGTGGACTGGATTGAGATCAGTGTCCGTGCGGACGACGAGGCGGCGGAGGCGGTCAGCGAGCTGTTCAATCGCGTGAACGGCAGGCCCGACGGTCAGGGCGGCGCGGTCACCGAGGTAAGCGGTTTCGATCCGATTGGCGAGGAACATCATCCAGTCGTCACCGTCAAGACCTACCTGCCCGCGGGCGAACCCGACGCCGACGAACGCCAGCGACGGATCGAGGAGGCGCTTTGGTTTCTGGGTCGCATCCATCCTTTGGGCGAGCCGCAGGTGCGGCGCCTCGCCGAGGAAGATTGGGCTAACGCATGGAAGCAGAGCTACCATCCTTTGCGCATCGGACGGCGTTTCCACGTCATTCCGGCCTGGCTGGCGGATGAAACGCCGGAAGAGGCGCCTGGTCTTCCTGAATCGCGGGACGCCCTCAGGATTATTCTCGACCCCGGTATGGCGTTCGGCACCGGTCTGCATCCCAGCACCCAGCTCTGCCTGGCCGCGCTGGAGAAGGTGGTGCAGCCGGGCCAACGCGTGCTTGATGCCGGCTGCGGTTCCGGAATCCTGAGCATTGCTGCGGCAAGGCTGGGCGCGCAGTCTGTCGACGCATTCGATATCGATCCCATCGCCGTGCGGGCAACCCAGGAAAACGCACGTCTGAACGATCTCTCGACGCCGATTCGGCCTGTGGTTAGCGCCGGTCCCGATGAGAGCGGCTTGTGGCGAGCGCT
>CAYRFV010000484.1:0-2759 GCA_964423545.1 uncultured Anaerolineales bacterium
CAGGCGCGGCTTTTGATCTTCGGGCTGGCGGTGTGGCAGACTGCCAGGATGTCGGCGGCGCTGCCGGCGTCTGGAGATACGCCTCCGCAACTGCCTGCCTCTGCCGGTGCAGCGACCGTGGACGAGGAATCCTGATGAAGTACGATGCAGCGATGGTGCGCGAGGCGATCAGCCTGGCGCGCAGCCGGGGTGAACGCCCCGATCTGAGCGGGCACGATCTCTCGTATCTTATGCTCGCCGGGATCGATATGCGGGGCGTAAATCTCAGCGGAACCAGCCTTGCGCGCACCGATTTCGTGGGCGCGGACCTGGCCGAGGCCGATCTCAGCGGCGCCGAGCTCTTGGGGACGGTGTTCCGCGGCGCCAGGCTGCCGCGCGCCGATCTGCGCCGCGCCTACCTGTTCCAAGCAGATCTGTCGGGCGCCGATCTGAACGGGGCGAATCTCAGCGAGGCAAACCTGCTCGGAGCCAACCTCGTTGCTGCGGACTTAAGCGGTGCGGACTTGCATGGGGCGAGGTATGATGCTTCGACCTATTGGTCGCTTGATTTCGACCCGATCGCCGCAGGCGCCACCCGGACGTAGCCCACCCTCGTGCAGGGCGTTCAGATTTGGAGCCTGATCGCAATCGGGGTAAGATTTGGCTCTATGGTCTCCCACGGAAACCTGTGTCACTGAAGGGAATCTCGTATGACCAAGAAACGACGGTCGGCAGCACACAGCTCATCCGCTGCGCGGCCCTCTTCTTCGCAGCAGGCATCGTCCTCTCCTTCATCAAAGGCGACGTCCAGCCAGACGCAGTCGCAGCCGGCCCGGGCACAGGCGCAGCAACCGCGGCGAGAGAAGCGCAGCATCGCGTACATCATCGCCGTGGCCTATGTGATACTGCACGGTCTCTTTTGGACGGCCGCCACCTTCGCCACCTACCGGGCTCAGGTTGATCGCTATCCCGTTCTTTTCGGGCTGCTGATCGCCTCGTCCCTTGCCTCTGTGGCTGCCGGTCTGGGGATGTGGTTCTGGAAGCGGTGGAGCGGCTATCTCTACCTGGCGACAGGCATCGCAACCGGAATCCTTGTCACGATGTTGTCCGGTAGTCTCTGGCTGGCGCTGGGTAGCTTCATGCCGGTGATCGTCGTGATCTACATCGTCTATCCCAAGCTGGTGGAGTGAGGCGCAGCAGAAGGCGTGATGCACCTGGAGAGCGCTAACCCTAGTCTGAGACATTCGAGAGGAGAACAACATGGCTGAGGCAGAAACGTACATGCTCGTATTGGGCGCCTTTGAGGGTGTCGAGAAGGCACAAGAGCATCTGGATTTCCTGAAGCAGGCCCAATCGCGGGCTTTTGTCCAGTCCAAGAGCGTTGGGCTGATCCTGTGTGATGCGCAGGGCAAAGTGCGGATCTCGGAAACCGGCGACGCCGGGTTCGCGAAGGGCGCCGTAGCCGGCGGCACGGCTGCTGCAGCCGCCAGCCTGCTGTTCCCCCCCTCTGCGCTCGCCCTGGGCGCTGCGGGCGCGTTGGTAGGCGGGCTAAGCGCCAAGCTCAAGGATGGCGGGATTCCCGACAAGCAGCTCAAGGAATTCGGCAAGGCGTTCCAGCCCGGCACATCGGGGTTGGTGTTCATGGTCCCACCGGGGGACGTTCAGAACGCCCAAGCGGAGCTGAGCGCGCTGGGCAGTACGGCGGTCTGCGCGTACTCCCTCGACGGCATTGAGATCACCGCCGTGCCGGAGGCGACCGATCTGTCGGCCGAGGCCATGGCCAACCGACAAGCGCACATGACGTACGCCGCCAAGCCGGAGAACATGGACCTCCCCCCGGATCCGTCCGGGTCGGCGTCGATGGTTCCGGGCAGCCTGACCTAGCCCGTACCGCACAGCTCCATTCGCGAGCGATAGGGCCTCCCAGGGTCGCGCACCCTGGGAGGCCGGGGCCTTTCTGCGCGCCCACACCTGGCAGAACTCGGCTCCGAGAAACACGACCTGACACGTGGCATAGACCCGAATCGTCAATACAGGCACTGTGCCCACCAGCCCCAACGTGCTCGCCACTGCGAACATGGTGACCGCCAGTCCCCATGCCGCCCGCAGGAGTTGGCCGCGGGACAGCCGCGCGTCGTAGACCATGGCGGCGCCGAGGAACCCGGCATCATCGGCGATAAACGCAAGGCAGGTCTGCCGGAACAGCACGATGATCCTGCCGAACGCGGTCAGGGTTCGTGTCACGGGCGAGCGCGTTTCGCGCGGTTCCGAGAGCCGGCTCTCGGAACCGCGCCATTTTCAGGCAGGCGCCGGCGTCGGAGCCTGGGCCGGTCTTCGCCCATCGTTAGGCGACGCGAGACTGTCTTGTTCGTCGCGACGAAACTGTTTCATGTAAAGCTCGTAGTAAGCGCCGCGACGACTCAACAGCTCGTCATGCTTGCCGCGTTCCACGATCTCTCCATCCACCAGGACCAGAACTTGATCTGCGTTGCGGATCGTGCTGAGGCGATGGGCGATGACGAACGAGGTGCGCCCCCGCAGCAGCTCGTCGAGCGCTTTCTGGATCTGCCGCTCGGTGCGGGTGTCCACGCTCGACGTCGCCTCGTCCAGGATCAGGATGCGGGGGTTGGTCAGGGCGGCACGTGCAATCGAGATCAGCTGGCGTTGGCCCTGGCTCAAGCCGCTGCCGCGCTCGCCGAGCAGGGTATCGTAACCGTTGGGCAGCCGGCGGATAAACTCGTCGGCGTTGGCCACTTCTGCTGCGGCCATCAACTCGGCAT
>CAYRFV010000485.1:0-2750 GCA_964423545.1 uncultured Anaerolineales bacterium
AGCCCGTAGATCAAAAGCCGCGCCTGTCCCCACAGGAACAGGAGGAGCGCCAGTGTGATCGCCCGCGCAGTGACTGCAAAGTAGACCGGCACGCGCGCCTTCACCGCCGTCACAGCGGCCTGGATCCTCTGCACCTGCGCCAGGTAGCTCTGCACGTCGGCCTGTACCGTTCTCAGCACGGTCTCGATCTTGGCCGTATAGGTGGTGAAGAAATCCACCGTCGCATCCACGACGCCGGTCTTCATCTGAGTGATCCCGTCGGACAGATCCTGCAGCGCCTGCACCGCCGCGTCTATCCGGTCGCTGACGTTGCGCAACGTATTCGACATCGTGGGCACTTCGATGCCGGGAATACTGTTTACCGCCTCAAGCGT
Organism: uncultured Anaerolineales bacterium; assembly: GCA_964423545.1. Taxonomy (GTDB): domain Bacteria; phylum Chloroflexota; class Anaerolineae; order CG2-30-64-16; family CG2-30-64-16; genus JALOOE01. Next base: position 375 of record CAYRFV010000485.1, read on the forward strand.
CCTGTTGAAGGCAACAACAGATTCCGTCAACCCTTGCACGGTCGCAAGCGCCCGCTGGATCCTGGGAAACTCCCGCCCGCCCACTGCTTTTTCCAGAGCGACCAGGATCAGGTTGGTGTCCCTGGCCTTGTCGCCGATTCCCTTGGCGATGCGGTCGATATTGGCGACGCCATCCCGAACATCCTGGATGTCGGTGTTGATGCGATTCAGGCCATTGGCCGTCACCTGGAGCACCTCTTCGGCGCTCGACAGCAGGTTGACCACGGCACGCGACAGACGATCCTCGACGATCCACGTGCCGAGGATGCCGCCGACGCACAGAACGATACCAAGGATGCTCAGAGCAATGATGACAACGGCAAATACCTTCTTCCCCTTGTCCACGACCACCTCCGCGCGGCGCACCAAGACACAGCCCAGCCAAAGATCTGACCCACCTGGCCGGGCTGCATCACAACATTATGCAAATCCAAGTGAAGGAATGACCAGAGCGTCAGCGCGCCACAATCCCTTGCAGGATCCCCTGCGCCCACCGGCTGATGACCGGGCCCAACACGATCAGGCTCGAGAAGAGCGCACCGGGCGCGACGACGAGCAAGACAAACCACAGCACGACCCACAGATAGCGGCGCGGACGATCTGCGTCGTTCGGAAGTAACTTGAGCGTGTCGCCCACCCTATAGTCGTCGTCGCTGTTAATGACGATGGTGCGTGCGATCTTGTCATGCCATCCCTGGCGCCGGGCATCGAAGTTGATCCACAGAAATCCCAGCGACAGGAGCAAGCCGCTGACGATGTAGCCGACGTAGCGCAAGATAGCGCCGGTGAGGTTAAGCTTCGCGCCGTCGGGACGCACCACTTTCATGCCGAGGAGGCTCTGGCCGATCGTGGCGCCCTCCCGCGCCCAAGCCGCGATGAAGTAGAAAACACTCACAACCAGCGCCGACAGAATGATGAGGGTGTCCACGGGAGGCGGGTTGCTCGAATTGAACGCCGTGAACAACCAGCCGACCACCGAGGCCAGAATGGCGAACACCCACGCCAAGAAGATCACGATCACGGCATCGATGAGGGCCGCCCCCAAACGACGGCCAAACCCGTACACCGTGACCTCGCGCTGCCGAACCTTCGGCGGCTGCGCTCCCGATTTCGATTGTGCGACCATGAATTCCTCCTCCGCGAAGAATTGGGGTATCGCCAGTCCCGCCTGGCAAGCGGCGCGCCGGACGGGAGCTCGACTTCGGCTGCTTCAGACCACCTCGATCTGCTCGCGACCGCCATAGACCGACCACCACGGCGTAGCGCCTTGTGCGAGGATCTGATTGAGAGCAGCGATATTCTGTACGCCGCGGCCGGCCAGCCACGCTTCCAACGCATCATACCCTTGATTGGCAAAAGCCGCAACACCGTCTTGCCACGTCGCTCGGCCGCACAGCACGCCGGAAAATGTCGCTCCCGCCTCGATCGCCAGCTCTAGCGTCTCGCGAAACACCTCATCGCTGACACCGGCACTCAGATAGATGAACGGTTTGGTGGTTGCGCTGGCTGCGTTGCGAAAATGCGTCAGGGCCTCGGCTCGGGAGTAGGCTGGCGTTCCGCCGTATGCACGCGTCCCCGCCACAAACCTCAGCGTGACAGGAGACTCGACCTTCAGCACATCCACCCCGTAGCGTGGCTTGGAAAACTCCGCCATATAGCGAGCCACCAGCTCCGGTTTGCGCCTGGCGAACTCAGCGCCCTTCTCGTCGAGGTTGTCGTCGTAGCAGACGATCTCCAGAAACAGCGGAAGATCGACCGAGGCGCATTCGTCACCCACCCGTTCGATGAGCGCCTGCTTTATCGTGTTGACGCGCGACGCGTCATCAGGGCTGTAGTGAACGAGCAGCTTGACGGCATCTGCGCCCGCCTCGCGAAGCCGGCGAACACTCCACGCCGGCAGCAGGTCGGGTAGACGGCCGCGGGCCGTGGCGTCATAGCCGCTTTTCTCATAAGCCAGCAAGAGACCGGTTTCAGGAGCCTTGTGTGGGAGCGCAGGTAAGCCGTATTCGGGATCGAGCAGGATCGCACTGGCATGCGGACTGAGCACGCGCGTGACCGCGGTCTTGAAGCGCGTCAGGCTGTCGGCCGACGGCGCGCTGCCCCCCAGGCTCGCCCTGGCAATCATCTTTTCCAGCGACCCGCGCTGATCCATGGCGAGCGCAGCAATCACGCCGCGGCCATCAGCGCAAGCGTTGATGCCAGCGAATTTCCCTTTCGTGATACGGAACCGCGCCATGTCCTATCCTTTCTTCTCACCCGGCCCTGAATGACGCATCCCCGATGCCATGCGCAGCAGACTGGGCGTCGCTGCCACAGACGACGCGTCAAAGGTGTACA
>CAYRFV010000486.1:0-2734 GCA_964423545.1 uncultured Anaerolineales bacterium
GCCGTGGCCAATGCGAAACTCGGCGGTGATGCCTTCACTGCGGAACTCCCCGCAGCGCGCCGTCAGATAACGGTCAGCGTCGGAGACGAGACGCTGGATCAGTTTGGCATCGGCCACCGTGTAGCTGCCGCCCATGCCGGAAACCACGGCGCCGGGGTCGATGACCTGCAGGAAGATGACCCTGGCATGATAGCGAAGCGCCAGGTCCGCCACGTGGCGCAGCACCGCTTCGGCACGTTTTGAGCCATCCAGGGGGACTAGAATCTTGTCGTACATCGACGCCTCGCCCGGTTAGTATAGCGGCATCACCCCTTCCATGCAACTCCCGTTCGACATCATCAACTTCGGAGGCTCGCACTGTGTTCGCTTTCAAACCCGACTACGAGACATCGTTGCAGCGCATGAATGCGTTCTGGCATCGCGAGATCATCGACCGGCCCCTTGCCCAGATCACCCTGGCGAAGCCGCCGGACCAGCGCGTGCCCGAGCCGGAATCTCGCCACAGCACACCCGCAGCGCGCTGGCTCGACACTGAGTTCCAGACCGAGGCGGCGCTGGCGCGGCTCTCCAATCGCGAGTTCCTGGGCGATGCGATGCCCATCGCCTATCCGAACCTGGGGCCCGAGGTCTTCAGCGCATTCTACGGCTGCCCCATCGAGTTCGGCGACTACGGCACGAGCTGGACGCTGCCGAGTCTCCACGACTGGCGCCAGGTTGACCAGCTCCGACTCGACTGGCATAGCCCCTACCTCGCCAAGCTGCTCGAAATGACGGATGCCCTGCTCGAGGCCGGACGGGGCAGGTTCATCGTCGGCATGCCGGACTGGCACCCCGGCGGCGACTGCCTGGCCGCCTTCCGAGACCCACAGACGTTGGCGGTCGACATGGTGGAGCATCTGGAGCAGATCAAGGCGCTCCTGCCCCGCCTGGAGGCGGACTACTTCGCCGTCTACACTCTCTTTTATGACAAGTTACGCGCGGCCGGCCAGCCGATCACCACCTGGCTCCCGTTGGTCTTTGAGGGCAAATACTACGTGCCGTCCAACGATTTCTCGGCCATGATCAGCACGCGCATGTTCGAGGAGGTGTTTCTGCCGGGAATCATCAACGAGTGCCGGTTCCTGGAGCGGTCGATCTACCATTTGGACGGGCCCGGCGCACTCCGCCACCTCGACCTGATCCTCGGCATCCCGGAGCTGCATGCTGTTCAGTGGGTGCCGGGCGCGGGTCGGGAGGAGGTCTCGCGCTGGATCCCGGTCTATCGCCGCATCCAGGCCGCAGGCAAGGGCTTGCAGGTGAATCCGAAGTTCGAGGAAGTCGATCTGATCATGGAGACCCTCGACCCGCACGGCGTGTTCATGATCGTGGGAGGCGTGCCCTCGCGCGAAGCGGCGGAAGATCTGCTCAGGAGACTGGAACGGTGGGCGGCCCGCAGGCGCTGACGTCTTGCCTGCGATGGAGCCCGGTCGAGAAGGCGCTACGGCTCAGGCTGATCCTGCCACCAATCCTGTCTCGACCGGGGGTCCATGAACGATCCCGAATCCCGCACGACGACGTCCACTTCATCGCTGCACGCCCACACCCCGGATCGACAACGGGCCGGCTCGAAGCGCGGCCCGTCCGTCGAGCGGGCACCTAGAGCCGCCCCAACGCCTTCAGCGCCTGCCTGCTGCCTTCGAGCAGAAGCCCGATCTCCGCAGCCACCGTGACGAACTTGAACCCGGCGTCCAGCCAGCGCTGCGCATCGGCGACACCGTAAGTGTGTATGCCCGGCGTCTTGCCTGCCTTGCGACAGGCGGCCAGGACGCTGAGGATGGCGGCCGTGTGCGCCTCGGAGCCGCGCTGCGTGCCCAAGGAGGCAGCCAGGTCGGTCGGCCCGATCCAGCAGCCATCGACCCCCTCAACCGCCAGGATGTCTCCAGCGCGGGCCACTGCCTCTGCCGACTCGATCTGGACGCCGAGATAGACCTGGTCGTCGATCCAATCGCCGTAGCCCGCCCCGTGGTATTCGGCCAGCGTGAAGCCGTACGAACGCCCCCCGCGCGGCGGGTAGCGCATGGCGAACGCGGCGGCCTGCGCATCCTCGACCGCGTTCACGAACGGCACCACCACACCCAGAGCACCGCGGTCAAGCATGCGTCCGATGGCGTAGAAGTCGTTCTTGCGGACGCGCGTGAAAGGGACGCACCCTTCGAGCGTGATGCGCTGGAACGCCTGCAGCGAGGTTGTGTCATCCCAGTTGCCGTGCTGATTGTCGACGAGCACGAGATCGAACCCGGCGCGCGCCAGGAAGCCGGCCGCCTCGGCCGAGCCCAGGGCTGCGTTGATGCCGACCACAAACTGACCGGCCCGTAGACGCTGCTTGACTGCGTTGACTATCATGAATCCTCCACCATGATGCAGGCCGCCGTCGGGGGCGGCTCATTCGACGGTCACGCTCTTTGCCAGATTCCTCGGCTGATCCACATCGGCGCCGCGGCGGACAGCGACGTGGTACGCCAGCAGCTGCAAGGGGATCACAGCCAGCACAGGCGTCAGCAGCGCAGATGCACGCGGGATATAAAGCACATGGTCGGCCTTGGAGTGGATGTAGGCATCCCCCTCGGTCGCCACGGCGATGACAATGCCGCCGCGCGCCTTCACCTGCTCGATCTGGCTCACCATCTTGTCGTACACCCCGTCCTGAGGACCGAGGGCGACAACCGGCATGTGCTCATCGATCAGCGCGATGGGG
>CAYRFV010000487.1:0-2712 GCA_964423545.1 uncultured Anaerolineales bacterium
CGCTCTACGTGACCACCATCGAGGGTTGGTTGTTGCGCGCACGAACCGACCACAGAGGCATGGTGGTGAGCGGCGTTCGATAGCGGAAACGCCCCCGAGTTGTCCCGCAATGGGTTGCGGTCTCCTGCGATCCAGTGCGAATGGGAGGAACGGCCATGACAAATCACATCGCACCCCTGTTCTCCCCGCTCCAGGTCAAGCACCGGACCTTGCGCAACCGAATCGTCCTGCCGCCGATGGTGGTCAATCGCGGACTGACGACACCGGAAGCCTGTCGCTGGTACGGGGAGCGCGCTGCCGGCGGCGTCAGCTTAGCCATCGTGGAGGCGAGCGACATCATTCGCTTCGGCTCGGAGTTCACGGCTGAGAATCTGCGCCCGCTGGTGGATGCCATCCATGAAGGCGGTGCGCTGGCTGCGATCCAGCTCTTTCCGGGCCGCCGCGGACAGACGACCACGCCGATGGACCTTTCGCAGACCGATATCGATCAGATGGTGGCGCAGTATCGTGTGGCCGCGCGGATTTGCGCGGATGCGGGCTTCGACGGCATCGAGCCGCACGGTGCGCACGGCTTCCTGCTAAACCAGTTTTTTTCTCCGGTCCGCAACCAGCGGACTGACGCGTATGGCGGTTCGATGGCGGGCCGCATGCGGCTGGCGCTCGAGATCGTAGAGGCGGTCCGCCCGGTCGCCGATAGCGTCGGGATGCTGGTGCTCTACCGCCACACGCCGCTGCGCGCCGACTTCGGATACGATATCCGGGAAAGCCTGGTGCTGGCCGAGGCGTTGGTGCACGCCGGCGTGGACATTCTGGATATCTCGCCCGCGAGCGGCCTGGCGCCCGGCGACCGCGCCGCTCCGTTCACCAGGCTCGGCGTGCCCGTGATCGCGGTCAACGAGCTCAGCCAGCTCCCGCGCGCGCTGGAAGTGCTAGAGCATGGTCGCGCCAGCCTGGTCGCCGTGGGGCGCGGCCTGATCGCCGATCCCAACTGGCCGAACAAGGTGCGCGAGGGACGAACGGACGAGATCGTGCAGTGCGTGTGCTGCGACGAGTGCCACGCCGATCTGCGCCGCGGCGTGCCGGTGCGGTGCGCCGAGTGGCGCCACTAGCCCGAAACGGAGTGCACCTGGGCTCGCCTTGATCTATGGGAGCTGAGGCAAGCGTCCATCCGCTTATGGGTGGAGAGTTGCCACCGGGAGGAAGATCGCATGGAATATCGCAGACTGGGCCAGAGCGGCCTCAAGGTGTCGGAGCTATGCCTGGGCACGATGACGTTCGGGCACGGCGCCGACGAAGCGACGGCCAGGCAGATGGTGGATCTGGCATTTGACAAAGGCATCAACTTCTTCGATACCGCCAATACCTACGGCGGCGGCCAATCCGAGCTCATGCTCGGCCGGGCGCTGCGGGAGCGACGCCGCGATGCCGTCGTGGCCACCAAGCTCTTCAACCCGACCGGCCCAGGACCGAATGATTCAGGCCTGTCGCGCGTGCACGTCATGCGGAGCGTAGAGGATAGCCTGCGTCGCCTGCAGATGGATCACGTCGACGTCTACTACATGCACCACGTTGACACGGAGACTCCGCTCGACGAGACGCTGCGGGCGCTGGACGATCTGGTGCGCCAGGGCAAGGTGCGCTACATTGCCGTGAGCAACTACGAAGCGTGGCGCACCATGGAGGCGCTTTGGGTCAGCAAGTCGAACGGTTGGTCGAGTTTCATCTGCTACCAGCCGCAATACAGCCTGATCGTGCGCGATATCGAGTTGGAGCTGATCCCTTTGAGCCTGTACAAGGGGCTGGGTGTGGTGGTATGGGGGCCGCTCGCGGGCGGCTTCCTCTCCGGCAAGTATCTGCCCGGCCAGCGGATGATCCCAGGCACCCGCTCGGAGGAGAAGTGGGTCTTTCCCGAGCGTTTCCTCGATGATATCGCCGATGAGATCCTGGAGACGCTCCTCGATGTGGCCGATACGCTTGAGCACAGCCCATCCCAGGTGGCGATCCGCTGGGTGATGGAGCAGCCGGCGGTCAGCTCGGTGATTGTTGGCGCGCGCTCGCTTGAGCAACTGGCAGACAATCTCGGCGCGGCCGAGTGGCGGCTGACTGATGAGGCGCGTGAGCGGCTGACCCAGGTATCGCAGATGCCGGAACGCTATCCGCAGACCGTGGCGCGCACGGTCCACGAACGGCGCACCGCTGCCGTGGGCAACCAGCAACGCATCGTCCTGGCTCCTGCCGAGGAGCCGAGGGGCTAGCGCAACGATAACTCTCAGCGATTCATTGGAGGTAATGCGCTCGTCACGGATTCAGTCCGCCAACAGATGGAGGACAAAGCGCACAACCATCGCCAGGACTTTTTTTCCAGCAGCAACGTCGGAGAAGACTCGCATGACTCCCAAGCGCATCTTGATCCCCCTCGGCGGCTTGTGGCATCCCTTCGAGGGCTTCGCTGCGGCCATGAAGGCGCTCTTCGAGCCAGCAGGGTATGCCGTAGAGAGCGCCTACGACCTCGAAAGCCTGACCCGCCTGCCAGAAAGCGACACCGACCTGGTGCTCAGCTACACCAGCCTCTCGAAGCATCGCGAAGGCATGAACGATACCTCGCCCGAACTACTCACCGATGCGCAGGTGGGTGGGTTGATTCGGTGGGTGCGGGGCGGGGGTGGGCTGCTGGCAGTGCACTCAGCGACGGTGGTGGGCAACTCTAACCCG
>CAYRFV010000488.1:0-2705 GCA_964423545.1 uncultured Anaerolineales bacterium
GAGCGCCACGATGATCGGCCTGGCGATCGTCGTGGGCGCGGGCGGGATGGTGTTCAGCCTCGTCGGCACGGCGCAGGAGATGTTCAGCAAGACGTTGGGCAGCGATTACCTGTTGATTCCGCCGTCGATCGCCGTGTGGAAAGGAGATGTCGGCGCCAGCGAAACGCTCAAAGGCAAGCTGAGCGCCATTCCGGGGGTCGATGCAGTCAATTCGCTGCGCTACGCCCAATCGTCGGTCCCGTCCGTCTCCCTGAAAACTGGCGCCGGTGAGGCAACGATCTCGGTGTTGGGCATCGACCCGATCCAGTACCCGAAGCTATCGGGAATGGATTTCACCAGCGGGAGCCCGCAAGAGGCTTTCAAAGCGCTGGCCAGCAATGAGCGCAATGTCATTGTCAACGGGATTCTGGCCACGCCTCTGGGCCTTAAGGTCGGCGATGTCATCCCGCTGGCGACCCCCTCCGGGCAGCAGAATTATCGCATCGTGGCGATCGGCAGCGACATTTTGAGCATGAAGATCAACACCGCGTACATCTCGCAGACGAACATGAAGCTGGACTTCAACAAGAGCGAGGATGTGCTCTACCAGGTCAACCTGGCGAAGGGCGCCGACGCGGGGGCTGCGGAGCAGTGGCTCAGTCAGATCGTCGCCAACTATCCGCAGTTTCGCCTGGTGGCGGGACGCGCGTACGCGGCGGAATTCATGACGCAGTACGAATCGATCATCTTCGGCTTCTATCTGCTGCTTGCCATGCTGGCGTTTCCATCGTTGATCGCCATTCTGAACACGCTGGCAATCGGCGTCATCGAGCGCACGCGCGAGATCGGCATGCTGCGCGCGATCGGCGCCACGCGGCGCCAGGTGTGGCGCACGATTGTCGCCGAAGCACTGCTGCTGGCTGCGCTGGGCACGGCGTTCGGCATCCTGGCCGGGCTCTATCTCAGCTACGTGTTCGTGCAAGGGTTGAACGCGGCCGGCTACATGAGGATGGCTTACACCTTCCCGATGACCGGCGTGCTGTCGGCGATTGCTGCCGGGCTGATCTTCGGGGTGCTCGCCGCGCTCCTGCCCGCACGCCAGGCGGCAAGCATGGAGATCATCAGAGCGCTGCGTTACGAGTGAGGGGCGGGGGGCCTGGCCCGGATCGGCGCGCCCTGGCCACCGCCATCAATACGCCGGCATCCAGGCCGTGATGGTCGCGCCTCTGCCGGGCGCCGAGTCGATGGCCAGACGCCCGCCGTACAGCATGGCGCGCTCGCGCATCCCCATCAGGCCGAAATGCCCCTGGGCGACAAGGTCGGCCGGTTGGTCGGGCGGCGTGAAACCGCGACCGTCGTCGCGGACCCTCAGCGTCAGCCCGTCGTGGGCGAATTCCACGCACACGGTCGCCTGTTGCGCCTGGGCGTGCGCGGCGACGTTCGCGAGGGCCTGCTGCACGATGCGGAACGCCGCCAGCTCCAGGTCGGGCGCCAGGCGCATCGTCTCGCCCCGCACCTCCAGGCGCACATCCAGTGCGTGCCGCTCCCGCATCTGCTTCGCCAGCGTTTCGAGCGCCGGCACGAAGCCCAGGTCCTCCAGGTAGATCGGCCGCAGGTCGCCGATCAACCGGCGCAACGAGATCAGCTCCTGATCGATCAGGCCTTCGAGCTCGTCCAGCCGTCCCGCGGCGCGCTCAGGGTGCGCGCCGAGTGCTTTGCGCGCCATCTGGGCGCGCTGCTTGAGCGCAATGAGCGCCTGCACCGTGTCGTCGTGCAGCTCATGGGCCAGACGAGCACGCTCGGCTTCCTGGGCCTGTGTCACCGCGCTGAGGTAGTCGCGCATGCCGGTCTGGTAGGCGCGGATGCGCGCCGCCATCTGGGCCAGGGTGGCGCGCAGATCATCCATCTCCTGCACGCCGCCCACCGGCTGCCGAACGGCATCGAAGTCGCCCCAGGCAACGCGGGCTGCCCGTCGATCCAGCTCCTGAAGCGGGCGCACAATATTCACGACGCCGAACGAAACGGCGAGGAGCGCCACCACGGCGACGAACAGGAGCACCAGCGGCAGCACCTCGACCACGCTGAGTCCCATGCCGGCCATGGCGCGCATATCCTCGACCGTGACCAGCGTCCAGCCCGGCGGATCCACGCGCGCCGAAGTGATCAGCAGATCGAGGCCGCCCTGCCGCAGCAGCGCGGCGCTCACTTCGGCATCGGAGGGAAGTGGCAGCGCGGCGAGCAGATCGTCATCGAGGCCCGGGTGGTTCGGGTTGTAGTGATGCACGGGCCGGCCGGTCGCGTCCAGAACGAAGACGGCGCCGTGGGTTTCGCCTTCCACGAAGGCGCTGCTGCCCACGAGATCGAGCGTCTCGACCGGAACAGCGCCGACCAGGACGCGGCCGGCGGCGGCCGGAACGCCGGCCAGCAGCACGACGCCACCGTCGGCGGTGAAATCCAGCTCGAACTGGGGCTGGCCCGTCCCTGCGGTAAGTGCGGCCAACGCGCGCGCGGCCGGCCAGCCAGCCCATGCGCCGGCTGGGGTCGATGCTGACGCCAGGGTCGCGCCGGCGGCATCGAAGAGCGCCAACCCCTGGCTGTACGCATCTTGGAGGCCTGCCTCTGGGCCCGGGACACGCTCGCCGTCCAGCGCCGCGGCCGCGCGGGCCAACAGCGCGATGCGCCGGTCAATCTCGCGACCCAAGCGATTCGCCTCGGCCAATGTCAGG
>CAYRFV010000489.1:0-2693 GCA_964423545.1 uncultured Anaerolineales bacterium
ATTCGGCACGGTAATTAGCAACTGCGTCATCGAGCACATCCCGGACAATGTCGCCGTGCTGCGCGAAATCCACCGCGTCTTGCGGCCGGGCGGTGCGTTCGCGACCACGCTGCCGAGCGAGCACTTCCCCGACTATCTGTTGGGCGCGTCCGCGTTTCGCGCGGTTCGGCTGCCGGCCCTGAGCCGCGCCTATGGCCGTTTCTTCAATCGCATCTCCAACCACTATCATGTCTGCTCCCCCCAGGTCTGGCGCGAGCGGTTGACCTCGGCCGGATTCGAGGTGCAGGAGCAGGTGTACTACTTCTCGGCGGCCGCGCACCGGCGCTTCGATCTGAGCCACTACCTGGGCGTGCCCAACCTGATCACGAAGCGCCTGTTCGGCCGTTGGGTCCTGTTCGATGGACAGATGAGGCTGTTCGAGCGGTGGCTGCGCCCCTTCTATGAGGAGCCGCTGCCGGAAGCCGGCGCCTATCAGTTCGTGCGGTGCCGGAAACCGTAGCGCACCTTCCAGGAGCTTGCAGGAATGGACCCCGTGCCGGGCTCTATCATGGCTGACCAGGCAGCGGACCGGACTCCCGAGGCGGCGATCGACGCTCGCGAGCCTGGGCCGTCCGCGAGCCGGATCGATCGGGCGATGGCGCTGGCGGCGCTGGCCCTGGCGCTCATCGGGCAGTTCTACTTCAAGAACCTGCGCTCGATCCTCGATGGCTTTGTCTTTTTCGGCGCCGCCATCGTTCTGTTCATCATCCTGGCGAGCAGTCGCGAGCGCGGCGCACGGACCGGAGGATCGGCCACCGATGTGTGGGCGCGAATCGCGGCTCGGGTGCGCAGCGAACCGATCCGTGTGGCGCTGATCGTCTTCAGCTTCGTGCTAACCTTTACGGTCTTCCGCTTGCTGAAAGCGCAGCCGCCTCCCCGCAGCTACTGGGACATCTTCTATGTCTGGGTGGCGGCCGCCGCCTGCTTTGTCGCGGCGTTCGTCCATCGCCCGCGCATCGACCTGGCCGCGTGGTGGCGAGCGTATCGCTGGGAGCTGCTGGCGGTGATCGCGCTCACGGCCGCCGCCGCTGTGTTGCGCTTCGTGGAACTCGGCCGGGTGCCGAACATCGTGAGCGGCGACGAGGGGCGAATCGGGTTGTTGAGTCTCTCCGCGATCGATGGCGAGATCAACAACATGCTCGCCACGACCTTCGGCCACAGCACATTGTATCTCCTCATCATCGGCGCCCTGATGCGGCTGTCGGACATCGGCCCTCATGGCCTGCGCCTGACATCGGCCATCGCCGGAGCCCTCACCGTTCCCGCAGTCTATCTGCTTGCGCGTCGCATGTTCAATGTCCGTACTGCCCTGGTCGCGGCCGCCCTCCTCACCGTTTCTCACCTCCACCTGCACTTCAGCCGCATCGTGGTGGCAGGGGGCATCCAGGACGCGCTGTTCGCCACGATGGCGTTCTACTTCCTGCTGACTGGCCTGGAGAAGCGCAGCGCGCTCAGGCTGGTGCTCAGCGCCCTGGTGATCGGATCCCACGTCTACATCTATATGGGCGCGCGCCTGGTGATCCTATTCGTCCCCGTGTACGTCCTCGCCCTCTTGATAGTCGAGCCGAAAACCGTGAAGGAGAACGCCCTCAACCTGGCGGCCTTCGCCGTGATGTTGGCGATCATGGTCGTACCGATGGGCGTGTGGGCGTTGGCGCACCCCGCCGATTTCATGGCGCGCGCGAACCAGGTCGGTGTGTTCCAGTCGGGCTGGCTGGCCTCCGAGGCGATCAAGCTGAACCAGTCCCAGCAGCACATTCTGCTGAACCTGCTCCTCCAGGCGTTTCTGACGGTGAATTACTATCCGGCCACGGGGTTCTATAACTCCCCGCTTCCGATGCTCGATTTTCTATCGGGCGCGATCTTCATGTTGGGAATCGGGTATTCGCTCTACCACGTGTTCGATCGCCGCCATCTGCTGCTTCAGGGCTGGTTCTGGTCGGGGGTTGTGGTCGGCGGCGCGCTGGTCGTGCTGCCTGCAATCTCGGCCTACCGCATCCTGATCATTTTCCCGGCGGTGTGCATCTTCGTGGGCCTGGGGCTGGACCGATTGATCGAGTTCGCGCTGCCCAGCCGCGCAGCGTCTCGCCGGCTCCTGCAGGCGGGTCTGGTGGCGGCATTCATCGTGGTGGTGTCGACCAGCAACGTGCGTGCGTACTTCGCCGACTATGGGCCATCCTGCCGGTACGAGGATTGGGGCACGCGCTTTGCGTCCTACATGGGCGAGGCGCTCGGCAGGTCCGGCCCCTCCTATCGAGCCTTTCTCTTCGGCTATCCGCGCATCTGGTACGGCATCCATCCGTCGGTGGATTATCTGAGCGGTCGCATTCCCATCACCGACATCAAGGAGCCGCTGCGGGCGCCGGCCAACCTCTTGAAGCCGGGCGAGGGTGGGATCTTCTTCTTTACGCCCGATCGGGAGAAGGAGTTGGCCTTCGTGCAACAGGCGCATCCGGGCGGGCAGGTGCGCCAGGTCTATGACTGCAAGCAGTTGATGCTGACCATCTACCAGTTGGACGGCGAGCGTCTTCAGCCGTAGGCGACGATCTGACATGAGAGCTTAGCAGAGTGGATATTCGCGGCAAGAAAGTGCTGGTGACGGGCGGGGCAGGCTTTGTCGGCAGTCACCTCGTCGACCGGCTGGTCGAATCGGA
>CAYRFV010000490.1:0-2688 GCA_964423545.1 uncultured Anaerolineales bacterium
AGGGCGAGATCACCCGGCGAACTGCCCCCGGCCACGAATCGGGTCCTGAACGGCCAATTGGGCTGCCTGCGCGCGCGTGGCACACGAACTGCAACATCACCGAGCAGCTCGGCCCGCAACTCGCCGATGGTTGCCGGGCGATCGTCCGGGTGCATCGCCATCGCGTGCATTATCGCCTCTTCGACGTGTTCCGATACGTCGGGGTTGATGTCGCGCAGGGCAAGCATGGCATCCGGCAGCAGAAAGCGTTGTTTGGCTTCCGCCGGAGGTTGGGCGGCCAGCAGATGATACAACGTTGCGCCGGCAGAATAGATGTCCGACCGAACATCGGTGTGCCCGGTCTCACCGCCGTATTGTTCCAGAGGCGTATACTGGACGGTACCTCGCCCTTGCAGGATGGTGACGGTGCGATCATCTTCCGGCGCCAACAACTTGACCAGGCCAAAGTCAACGAGCTTGATCGTCCCCGAGGGCGTGAGTTTGATGTTGGCCGGCTTGATGTCGCGGTGTAGGAGGGGCGGATCCTGACTGTGCAGATACTCCAGCGCGTCGAACAGCTGTGCCGTCCACAAGAGCACCTGATCCTCGGGCAAGAACCGCCCCTTTGCGCGCGCCTCATCGATCAGCTCGCGCAGATCTCGCCCGGAGACGAAATCCATCACCAGATAATCGCGCCCGCCTTCCAGGAAGTAATCCGACACCTTGGGCAGATTGGGATGATCCAGTCGCGCCAGGACCGTGGCCTCACGGTGGAATTGGGCCTGAATCTGTTCGTGGCGCTGGGGCGAAGCATCCGGTTCGGGGATGACCTCCTTGATGGCACACAGGCGACCCTCCAGGCGCGTATCTTCTGCCTGGTAGATCGCCCCCATCCCCCCACGTCCCACGAGCTGCACAATGCGGTAGCGAGACCACAGGACGGCGCCCGGGCTGAGCGGTTCGAACATTCCCCCTCTTCTGCTCCCCGACGATCACGGCAGTATCGTCGGTCTCCTATGCGTCATAGGTTAACCGAAGCGGCCAATTCTGTCAAACGCAATCTGGGAACTGCGGGGCCACACGAATGAGCGATGAATACGTTGCTATGCTGATAGTGCGAGAAGGAAAGAGCCCCCAGCGGCAATGGCTTCTGGAACGCGAAGTGAACTTGATCGGGCGCGACGAAGATTGTCAGGTCATCGTCGACGACCGGCAGGCCTCGCGTCACCATGCCCGCGTTGTCCGCACCGAGCAGGGGTACATAGTCGAGGACCTCGACAGCAAAAACGGCACGTTCCTGAACGGCCAGACATTGCGTGAGCCGACCCTGCTGGCTGACGGGGACGAGATCGGCATCGCGCTGGCGGCACGGCTGGCATTTGTTGATGCGGGCGCTACGGCGCCCCTGGTGTTCGAGTTCAAACGCACGCCGCAGCTGCGAGTCGACACGGCCTCGAAGCAGGTATGGGTTGCCGGCAGGGAATTGGAGCCACCCCTGTCACTGGCGCAGTACCGGCTGCTGGTCTTGCTCTATGAGCGAGCCGGTCAGGTTGTCAGCCGCGATGACGTGGTCCACGCCGTGTGGGCAGAGGAAGAGGCCGAGGGCGTCTCGGAACAGGCGATCGATGCCCTGGCCAGGCGTCTGCGCGAACGCATTGCCGAGGTCGACCCCGCACATCAGTACGTGATCACCGTGCGCGGCCACGGCTATCGGCTGCAATACGCAGCGCCCTGACCGCGCCGGGCGAGTACTACCGCAAGACAGCGCCCTGGAGCATGGCGCGCGCCTGTTCCAGTATCGGCTTGAGGCGTTCGACTGCTTGCGGCTGGCGAGCAGTCTCCATCTGCTGGATGAGTCCAGCTAACGCCTCCGTGAACTCAGCAGTAACGTTCTCTTTATTGGACGCCAGCAGCTGCATCGCCTCCTCCGGCGTGGCAGCCCTGAGTAGCCGCTGGAGCAGGCGTATCTCAGGCGGCAGCCGCTCCTCCAGGATGGCCGATGCGACATTGCCGATGTGTCGCAGGCGCTCAGCCCAGTCGGAGCGCTTATCAGCTTGTGCCTGCTGGAGGTTTGCCGACACGACGGCGAAGAACAGATCGTCGATCTCCTCGACGTGATCACGCAGCACGGCCTCCGGATTGTCGGACTGCAGCACCGTCTTCAGGAGATCAGCTGCCTCCTGCATCGCAGCACGGGCTTCGTCGTCCTGCCTGGCGGTCGTGTCCAGGATGCGAGAACGCAGTGCCCGCAGGCGAGCTGCTGCGTCACTGTCCGGTGCGGCCTCGATTTGAGCCGTCAAGTTCTGGAAGAAAGCGTAGTCGAGGAGCGGACGTGCTGCTGCAACCAGCGCATCCCACTCCTCATCACTTTCGGCTGACTGCAGCCGGCTGAGCAGTTCCTCCCGTGTGATCGGCTCACCCAGGCCGAGCGCCGCATTCACCTCGGCCACCGCAGCGCGCGCCGTTGCGCTCATCTCAGCAAGCAGGGCACGCAGGCCCATGAGCGCCCTCGCGAGCTCCGGCCGACCATCGGACTGTGCCGACTGCGCCGATGCGGTCAATACCTGGAAGAACTCGTAGTCCAGTTCGGCATCGTGCTCCTTGACCAGCGACCGCAGTGTATCCTCGTCTTTGGCCTGCAGGAACGTCTCGATGAGTCTGCCTCGAGATCGCTGTCGCTCGATCATCTCCGGCGTAATGCCCTCGGCC
>CAYRFV010000491.1:0-2684 GCA_964423545.1 uncultured Anaerolineales bacterium
ACTGGCTGGCGGCCGGTCCGCTCCTCGCGGACCGGATGATGCTTCTGCTGGGACAGGATGGAGCAGTGATCGGGGTGCGAGTCGATGACCTGACGCGCTAGCGCGTCAGAACGCGTTATCCGAGCGTCGAGAACGGTCGCACATGGATTGCGCTGCCCGCCACGGGACAGGCGTTCTCGCAGCGGCCGCAGCCGGTGCAGCGCTGGGGATCGACGACGATCCGACCGTTGTACATCTGCGCCGCCTCAACCAGACAGGCTTCGACGCAGACCAAACACTTCACCTGCTGATCCCATGCCAGACACAGGGGGTGATCCACCACAGCGCGGCCGATCTTCACTTGCTCCGGCGCAATCGGCAGGATGGCGCCCACAGGGCAGACGTCGGCGCACAGGCCGGGGCAGCTCGGGTTGCGGGTGCATGCGCCTGCCAGTGGAACGAGCTGCGGCGTGCCCAGCGCCGCCAGCCCGGCCTCGAAGGTCACTGGCTTCAGCCCCCCGGTCGGGCACACCCGCACGCACTCCTGACACAGGATACACGTGCGCACGAATGCCTCCTCGGGCAGTGCACCCGGCGGCCGCAGCGCACCGTTCTGCCGGCGACCATGGATCAATGGCGCCAGCGCCAGTCCTGCTGCGCCGGCGGCCATCCCGCTGAGGGCCTCACGCCTTGTCAGCGTAACCCCCAATCTGCCGGATCTTGGACGATAGCGGCCCTGGAGCTTCTGTGGGCCGCGCTGCCACTGCTGCCACGCCAGTGCGCCGAACCCGAACGAGATTCCCGCCTTCGGGCAGGCGCTCTCGCACTCCAGACAGAAGGTGCAGTCGGCATAGCGGGTGTCGTGTGGCTCCTTGCGCGGGATCGCATTCATGACGCAAGTGCGGCGGCAGTCGCCGCACAGGGTGCACGCACTGCTGACGCGCCGGTTGAGCAGGCTGAAACGCGAGAAGATGCTGATCAGCGCGCCGAGCGGACACAGATTGCGGCACCAGAAACGGGGCTGCCACAGTTCCAGCAGCAGGATCGCCAGAAAAATCACTGAGATCACCGACAGGAAGATGCGCAGCGGCGGCTGCCTGAGCGCGAGGAAATTGCCGGCAAGCGCCGTCGAAGTGCGATGGAAGATCACCAATGGGTCGAGCAATGCAAGCGCCTGCAACGAGAAAAGGCCGCCGAGCGCCACCGCTGCCAGCAGGTAATAGCGCGCGCGGCTGTTCGCATTCGCCGGGAACAGCCGCGCCGTGCGCGCCGGCCCGCGCCTCCGCTGCCAGATCGCCAGCGGCCGCACCAGATCGAGCACCGCGCCCAACGGGCAGATCCAACCGCAGAAGACGCGTCCGAGCGCCAGCGTCAGCGCAACGAGCAGCAGCGGGAGGCCAATCCACAGCAGGGCGCCACCCGCCAGGCTGGCCCAATCGCGGTGCGCCAGGCGCCCGACCAACAGAAGCGGATCCCAGGGCAGCAGCCACGATGCCAGGTTCGGCGCGACTTGCGCCGTGACGCGCTGGTAGATCGCCAGGAACAACGGGTAGAGAAAAAGCAGCAGGAAGCCGGCCTGGACGGCCCGGCGGGCCGTCCGATCGATGCGACGGCGATGCTGGACGTCACTGGTCGGGTGATTCGGCGGCATGCCCGTCCTCCTCGTGCGCGTCCGGCGTCTCCAAGGCCGGCGCTGCATGACGCAGCCGTTGCTGCACCGCGACGCCGGCGCCGATGACCACCGCCGCAGCCGGGATCAGTGCGCCGCCGAGGAACGGCGCCGCGCTCTCCGGACCCCCGGTAGCATCGCTGCGACCGACGATGCGGGCCGCCGGGGCATGCGTCGCCACTGGCTCCGGCGTAGGCAGTGGCGTGTTGGTGGGCAAGCGGGTCGGTGTGGGCGAAGGGCCGGCCGTCGGTGTGGGCGTCGCGGAGGCAATCGGCGCGCCGGTTGGCGTTGCGATCACCGTAGGCGTTGCGGTCGTCGTTGGCGTCAGGACCATCGTCGGCGTGGCGGTGGGCTGGCCCAGCACGAATGTCCGCAACCGGCCCGCCGCTATGGCCTTCTCGACGTCTATTTCCCCGACCCCGGCCTCGGCCGCGAACTTGACGTGCGCCAGCTCCTGCGGCTTGACCGCGAAATAGTGGATGCAGCCGTAGGCGTCGATGAGCACCGGATCGACACCGGCCACAATCTGGTTGAAGCGCTTCACGCGCCGCGGGTTGGTGAGTTCGGTATCATCGCCGCCCGCCTGGCGCGCCGCGCCCACCGGCAACCGGACGCGAATCGCCTCGAGGATGTGCAGATGGGCCTGCACTGCGGATTCGGTGTTCAGATCGGCGATCCCTTGTTCGAGCTGGACGTGCAGCGCGTTGGGCTGCTGCATGAAGCCCATCATGTGCTTGAGACACATGGTGAACTTGGTGATGAGATGGCTCTTCGCCACGGCCATATTGATCCGCACATCGGCTTCAACCGCAGCTTTCAGGATCGGCATCTTGCGGAAATCGACCACCTTAGCTTTCGGGAAGTCGACCATCGCGCAGATCTGCGCCGGCGCCAGGTAGCCTTCGGGGAAGAGCTTCTCCACGCCCAGCTCATCCACGACCCTGCCCAGCCCGCTGATCTGCAGCGCCTCCGCCGTGGTCCAGAGGGTGGAACGGTCCATCACGATGATGCGCTTTGCACCGGCTTCCCGCACGAG
>CAYRFV010000492.1:0-2681 GCA_964423545.1 uncultured Anaerolineales bacterium
TGGGCGAGCCGGTGAAACGCTGCCAGTGCTGCGAGCTCAGGACGAGCACACGGGTTGCCACGTCGGCGCCCAAGGCGGCCTGCAGGAAGCGCTGTGCGTTGGCGCAGCGTGCCGCGATGGCCTGCGCGCGGCCTTCGGTCCCCGGGCTGGCATAGACCGGCAGGCCGTATCCTTCGATGGCGATCAGATTCTGGACCATAGGGATGTCTTTCCTCCACAACAGGTTGGCAGGCCGAACTGGGCCATTTACGCCGCCACCGGCGCATTCCCCTCAGCGACGGTCATTTCACTGCGACGCAGGTTCAGGCCCAGCAGCCCATACCACAGCGGGTTGACGACGAAGCCGGTCAGCGCGGCCGGCAGCAGCACCAGCGGACTGGTCGGCGTCAGCACGATCAGCCGGCCCAGGTAAACCACGATCAGCAACGCGCCCAGCACGAAGGTCAGCGCGGTGAGGCCACGGCTGAAGGCGGGGTGGCGGCGCATCAGCAGGCCGGACAGGAGCACCGCCAGGCCGGCCACGCCGAAGGTGAGCAAGCCGCGCGGATCAACCTGGCTGGGCAGCGCAGCCACGCCTGCTGGCACGTCGCCCGGCGAGTTAAGGACAACGGCCAGGTCATAGCCGCCGTGGATGGTCGCGCCGAGCGCGGCTACCGCGCCTAGCATCAGGCCCAGCATGGCGACCTGGGCGTCGACCTCGCCCAGCCGCTCGAGGAGGGCGACCAGCGACAGCAGCCCGCCCAGCATCAGGCAGAGCGAGTAGAGGAGCGCGTTCTGCAGGACACTTGAACCGTAGCGCAAGATGGCATCTTGCGCTACATCGCTTACCGTTGCGCCGCCAGCATGGCCGCCAAGCCGGCGCCGCGGTCGAAGGAAGTCGAAGGAAGTTGTCGTCATGGTTAACCTCACCTTGGAATGACGCCCAACTGCTGCATCATGCCCAACTGATCGAACTCCGCCGTCAGTTGAGCGACCTTGCCGTCTTCGAAGCGTAAGATCGCGATGGCCTGCACCTCGATTGGCTTGTCTGTGGCTGGGATGCCCATGAAGTCGGCGGTCTGAGCGCCGCGCAGCGTGAAGCGTACCACCGCCTTGTCTCCTTCGGCAATCACCTCCTCGATGGTATGGTACAGATCGGGAAAGCCCTGGTAGAACATGGCCCCGAAGCCGGAATGGCCTTGCCTGTCCATGGGCGGGTTGCTGCCGATGCGCGCCACGTAGTCTGGAGCGACGATCTCAGGCGCCAGCGGGCCTTTGCGCTGGTCTTGCTCCATGAAGAACTGGCGGGCGATAGCCTTGTTGTGTTCGATAGACATGAGCGATAGTCCTTTCGCTAGTTGGGGTATTAAGCCAATCAGCCTTGCGCCGTCGCGATGTGCTTGGCGGTGTCGTTGTAGTGGCGCAGGCGGGTCACCTTGCCGGCGTCGTCGAACGTCCACAGGTGCAGCTCCTCGTCGCGGCAGCGGCGTCCGCTTGCGGGCGCTGCGAAATCGGTGGTGACCTCTGCAGCCACCTGGTTCCCGCCCGCCAGCAGCGATAGCACGCGGAAGTCGTGTACTTGCAACGTGCCCATCACCTGGAAGAACTCCAAGACGCCGGCCTTGCCCTGCCGGGCCTGCAGCCACGGAACGCCGGCCCGCTGGGCAGTGTTGTCAGCCCATTCCTCCCAGCGCACGTCATTGGCCAGGCAGTCGAGGATGGCGGGGATGTCGCCCCGGCCAAAGGCCGCGTAGATGTCACGCACGGTTTGTAGAGGGTCGTTCATGATCAGTTCTCCTGTCGGTTGCATGATTGATGTCTCAGACAGACCGAATGTACCGCGGCCGGTTGCTCACCTGCCAGGCCGAAAACTGCTCACTTTTTGCTCAACTACACGTTGGCCGATCGGAGACTGATCGGATGATGAAAAAAGCACGGTGATCCCCGGTCAGTTCTTCTAGAACCAGCCGGGGATCACCGTGCAATGGGACTGTCCAGCATCACGGTTCACTATTCGCGGAATCGCGGCCACATGGAGTCGCACCCGGATCGTATCCTATTCGCCCACCGGCAGGTTGCCCCGTTATCCACGCGCCGGTCGGCGCACAACGCGCGATGCAAATGAGCGCCGCTCACGTGCCAGGCACTCTGCAAGATGCCTGGCACGTGACGGCCATTTTCAGGTTAGTTGAGAGGGGTTGTCCATGATCGTATTTCCTCCTTTCAACGAGACTAACGATACATCTACGGCCTATTTTGCTGGATCAGGGGAAGATACAGCTTCCGATGCGACGGCCCGACGACGGTCAGCGTCACCCGTACCCGTTGGGGTTCCGCGGAGCCATCGCCGTTGATCGTTACCACGCCGAGGTAGTCGCCGACCGCCAGCCCGGCCGGGGCGACGCGCAGCTCCAGATCGGCCGGTGTGGCGCCGCTCGCCGCGCCGAGGGAGAGCCAGGCGGCGTCGCTGGAAGCCTGCCAGGCAAGGGGACTTGCCTCCGGATTGCGCAGGCTGACCGTTTGCGTCTGCACCTCGCTGCTGCCGACGACGGCGACGAAGTTGGTGGCCGTCGGCGCCACTACGAGCCTGGCCGCGGGGATCATGACGTCGTCGCTAAGGACCAGCGTACGCGTGATGACGCTGCTCGCGCCAGCGGCGTCGGTCGCCCGCAGCGCGATGGTGTGGATGCCGATCGTTTCCA
>CAYRFV010000493.1:0-2654 GCA_964423545.1 uncultured Anaerolineales bacterium
CAGCACGTACTGGCCGACGATGCGTCGCGTCTCTCGCACGCCGATGTAAGGCCCACTCATGATGAAGTACGCATTCTCGAAGCCTGGCACCTCGCGCTTCCAGGACTCAAACATCGTCCATGCATCGGCGCGGCCCTGCATCTCGGCACGCGTCAACTGCTCCGGGTCGGTGGCATCCGCGCGCACGCGCACAGCATGGATATACACCTCGTCATTGGCAAACATGAAGTTGACGCCTGGCCCGTAGTACATTGGCAACGCGCCGGCCGCGTGCGCACGGATCAGCGCCTCGCGGCAGAGCTGGGTGGTATCCGGTCTGCGTTGCACGTGGCCGATGCGGAAGTGCAGCGTCAGTGGCTGGAGCTCGGCGCGCTTCTCGGTCGGCGCGCCGGCCCAGTAGGCGATGTCGGCGTCGCCGGTGCAGTCGATCACCAGTTGAGGTCGCACGCGGGTCAGGCCCGCCTTGTTCGCCAGGATGACCGACTCGATCCGGTCTCCGCGGGTCTCGACCCCTGCGGCCATGGTGTGATAGAGCACCCCCAGCCGCTCGCCTTCCGCGATCAACAACCGGTCGAGGAGGAGCTTGAACCGTTCCACGTTGTCGAAGGTCGGATTGTGGCGCTCGACGTGCGTGGC
Organism: uncultured Anaerolineales bacterium; assembly: GCA_964423545.1. GTDB lineage: Bacteria > Chloroflexota > Anaerolineae > CG2-30-64-16 > CG2-30-64-16 > JALOOE01. The sequence goes on from CAYRFV010000493.1 coordinate 637, forward strand.
AGTGGGCAAGCAGCCGCCCATCTTCACGAACAGCTCGAAGCCGATGCCGCGGTTGACGATCCGGTTGTCGCGGATGTCGGCAATCCCGTCGAAGAAGGGCAGCCCGACCGTCGTCATGATGCCGCCCGCAAAGCCCGCGCGCTCGACCAGCAGCGTGCGCGCCCCGCCCCGCGCGGCTGCCAGCGCTGCGCCGATTCCGGCGCATCCGCCGCCGCACACCAATACGTCTATCCCCGAATACACCTCGTCAAATCCTCTGCCTGCACCATTCATGGCTCACACTCCGCGCAGATTCAGTCATATCTCCCGTAGGCCAAGGCCGTATCGATCATCGCCAGCAGATTGTTCAGCGTCTTCCGCGACAGGACGCGCTCGAACGGGGTGGCGGTCAGGGTCAGTACGAAGCCGCCGCCCGGTGCAGCATCCTGAATGGCCTGACGGGTCTGGGCCACGATCTGCTCACGCTCCAGGTCCATCACGTCACCGATCTGAATGTTGCCTGCGAGGCAGACACGATCCCCCACGCGGCGCTTTGCTTCAGCCAATGAGATGTCGCCCATCGGCGGCGCCTCGATTGGGTGCAGGATGTCCACACCCATGTCGCTGAAGCGATCCAGCACCCCGTTCAGGAAGCCGTGGCAGTGGACGTACAACAGGCAGCCGTGGGCGTGCGCCAGCTCGACAATGGGCCGATCGTAGCACACGACAAGCTCATCGAAGCGCCGGGGCGACATGAGGGGCGGAACGACGACTTCCTGACCCTGAAGGCCCAGGACAGGCGCGACCCCGCCCTCCAGCAGCCGTCGTGCGAAATCGAGGCACCGCTGACCCATCACGTCCAACAGCCCGCGGATGAGATGCGGCGCCTCCACACTCCAGATTGCGAGAAGCTCGGAGCCCAGCAGCGCGTGCGCGTGGCCGATGGCATCATCGAGATATGCCAACACGTAACCCGCCTCGCCCAGTTGCTTCCTTGCCTCGAAGTAGGAATCCAGGTCGGGCTCAACTGGAACGTAGGGCAAGGAGAGGAAACTCTCAACATCCGCTTCGTCTGTGATCCACTGCTTGACCTCGGCGTGAGCGTAGGAGTCGGCGCCATCGCGGTGGATGGAAGTGAGGGTGCCGAGCGGGGTCTCCACCGAACGCGTAGTCACCCGCCATTCACCTTGGATCTGCACACGGGTCTGGACTTGAGCGGCCCCGTTGAGCGCGAAACCGCGGCCCATGCTCAGGATGTGCTCGACCTCGCAAGCTTCGCGCACGCGCTCGATCAACGGGCGATAGCTTGAGTCGGCCTCGCCGCGCCAGTTCATGTGGCGCGAATACGGGTTCACCCCGCGCACGATGACGGGGACGCGATCGGGCTGTCCGCAGCGGAAGGCAGTCAGCAGACGCGCTAACGGGGTCATTGGCCGCATCGGCGTTAGCCCTTGATGCCAGTCAAAGCCACACCCTGGATGAAGTGGCGCTGAAAGAGCGCAAACAGGACTAGCACCGGTATCGTCATGGTACAGGCTGCCGCCATCATATGTCCCCAGTTGGTGGTGTCTTGATACGCCTTGAAATAGTAGAGGCCGAGGGCCAGAGTGCGCATGTCCTCCTTATTCAGATAGATGAGTGGCCCGAAGAAATCATTCCAATGCGCCTGGAAGGAGAAGATAGCCACCACTGCCAACACCGGACCGGCCATCGGCAGGAAGATGCGCATGAGGATGCCCATCTCGCTAGCGCCATCAACCCTGGCCGCATCAGCCAGGTCTTCGGGGAAGGTGCGGAAGTACTGGCGCAGCAGGAATATGTAGAATGGGCTGCCGAAGAACGCCGGTACGGTCAGCGGCAGATAGGTGTTGAGCCAGCCGAGCCAGTCGAACATCAAGTAGGTAGGTATCAGGCGGACGGCTTGCGGCAGCATGATTGTCGCGATCAACACAACAAACAACGCGTCGCGGCCCGGAAAGCGAATGCGGGCAAATGCATAGGCCACCAGTGTACACGAAAGCAGCGTGCCGATCACGTTG
>CAYRFV010000494.1:0-2644 GCA_964423545.1 uncultured Anaerolineales bacterium
CATTGGGCTCTGTGATACGCCAGTTGCCTACGATTCTGCTACGCACGTATTGTATAGGTATGCTGTCGTATGATCAAAATGGTCGCGCCGGCTGGTCGCGGCCACATTCGCACAAGGGAGGGTGTGGAAATGAGACCTCAGAGGATCGCCGCGGGCCTGCTTCTGGTCGCCATGCTGCTGCTGATTGCCGGGCCAGTCGCCGCCGACAAAGGAGGTGAGCCTGCCAGCTTCCGGGCCATCGCCGTGGACTGCGCAGTGGTGGACCCAGGCACGGTGACACTGGGTGAGGATGGCATTCTGCGCATCCGTGGGTTGAAGTCGACGGGCTTCATTGAGTCCGACAACCGGCTGGTCGCGGGACGGAACGATGTGGAGCTGGATGCCGACCTCAACACAAAGACCGATACGCGCAAATACTGGGTCAAAGTGACCATCTATCCGACCGACTATCCCGGCAGCAGCTGGGTAGCTCCTGGCGAGAGTGGTTGGGGGCACTTCGCCCCTGTCATCCACCGAGGTTACGGCACCGGACTGCTGGAGGGCTTGCGCATCAAGTTCAGTGCCCTGCGGCTGCCCGACGGCTATCCGGGCCCCGGAGATCCCCCCTGTCCTGACCCGGCTCTCGTCCTGGACAACCAGGGTGTCATCGTGGGAACAGGTGACCTGCGATAACCGCAGAGTCCACAGCCTATCATTGGGAGCGGTCACCACATCGTTCCCGGCTCAGGCACGGGCGGGTTGGCTGGTCTGACCGGCATGATCTTCGTTGAAGGGAAGATGCTGGGTCCCGCCGGCACATACTCGGTGTCAGGGGATTACGCGCTGTCATCTGTCGCTCGCTAAGGAAACCATCTGGGAGCCTCCGCGAGTTCTCAACCCGGCTGTCGCGACAGATGGGGACTGCATGGGGAGCGCCCCTGTCAGCGAGGCGCGTGAGCCGGAGCGGCGTCAAATGCGGGTGCGGTGAGGCGGACGATGCAGGGCGGTCGGCCGCCTCACCGCTTGATCGAGACAGAAACCACAGGCGGGGGAGCAGACCTTGCTTGCCAGGAACCGTGCGCGGCCATCGCGCTCTCTCCAGGCCGGCGCGCGACCCGGATCGAGGTCGCCCCGCCTTGCTCGCCCTCGCCCTACGCCATCGCCTTCAAATACTTCGCGCTCTTCTCCACCGCCTCGGCCATGTCGCCCGCGACGCGGTCGAGCTCCACGATCAGCCACTCGGCGTGGGTGGCGGCCTTCAGGATCGCCGGGATGTCGATGACGCCCGTGCCCAACGCCTGCATCGGATCGGTGGTGTTCGCCGGGCCGTCCTTGATATGCAGTAAGGTGGCGCGGCTGCCCGACTCCCGGATCGCCTTCACGGGATCGACGCCGCCCGTCTGCACCCAGTAGGTGTCGATCTCCAACTGAATGCCCGGTTCAAGCTCGCGCAGCATGAGCTGGTACGGATACTGGCCCTCGACCATCAGGTACTCCCACCAGTGGTTGTGCACGGCGAAGGCGATGCCGCGTGCCTTCGCCTCGGCATAGGCCTGGTTGAAGACGGCGATGCTGCGCCGGGTGTCGTCGAGCGTCTTGAAGTTGTCCTTCCCGAAGCCGGAGACGATGCGCTGGCAGCCGATGGCCGCCAGGGTGTCAAGCGCCTCATCCAGCTTTGCGCCGGTGGGCGGCGGGAAGATGTGCGCGGCGGGCGTCTTCAACCCAAGCTCTTTGAAGAGCCTGCCCGCAGCTTGCGGCGTCGTGCCCGGAAAGCCGGCGGTCTCCACACCGTCGTAACCCATCGCCGCCACCCGGCGGACGACCGCTTCGTAGTCTTTGGCCGCGGCGTCGCGCAACGAATAGAGCTGCAGTGCAATCGGTTTGGTCATGAGGTTGCTCCTGGATGAAATGTGAATCAAGACCAGCATACCGTAGCACGTCTGCGGCGGCCGCGCTATGACCCAGCTCATCCCCGTTGGCTGCGGACACCTGTTGGCTGCGGCGCACCGGCTCGCCTGTCTGCCGGTTCAGCATCGTCTGATCGAGTTGTGGCGACATCAGGGCAGGGCACGCGAAAGTGAAGTAGGGCCGCACGGCCTGCAGCGCCACTCATGCGCTCTTGGGGACTTTTAAGGAAACACCAAGAGAGCTCTGAGGGAATCCGCGGCGGATTTCGGCTACAATGTGCAGCAGCGAGAAAGAAGAAGTCAACAACAACCTATCCACATAACAAGGAGGACAACTCCATGGCCCTATCGAGGATTCTGAGGGTGCGCTATCTGACCATTGCCCTGCTGCTGCTGACCGTGGCTGCCAGCGCCTACGCCTTTGCAGCCGCCAACGTGGTTCCTGAGAGCGGCGCCGGGGACGGGGAGGAGACGATCAGCGGCTACACGGTCACCGATGTGACGTATGTGCTGAACTCGTCCAACCCGGCAAATATCGACACGGTCAAGTTCGACATCGAGCCGACCGCAGGCGCATCGGCTCCCGTGACTGTGAAGGTGCAGCTCGTCACAGGCGGTTCGTGGTTCGGCTGCTCCGTGGCCACTGCACCGCAGTGGTCGTGCAGCATCAGCGGCGTGACGGCGCTCCAGGCCAATAACCTGCGCGTCGTTGCAGCGCAGTAATCCCGGGCCATGCCCCGCCGCGTCGCAGCCTGTCT
>CAYRFV010000495.1:0-2637 GCA_964423545.1 uncultured Anaerolineales bacterium
AACGTCAAGGCGCGCGCGCTGCTGCCCGACGGCGCGTACGAACGGCGCAAGCCCGGTGCTAAGCACGCGCCGGTGGACAGCCAGGCCTGGCTGCTCAACCATCGCCCGCCGGTCGCCGCCAGGAAGAAGTAGGTGGTTGCGCGTTCAAGATCGGGATGGTAGAATCGCTGCGATGCCCGATTTGAAGATTCGTCCCGCCCTGATGGGCGATCTGCAGGAGTGCCTGTCCTTCGACGCGTCCTATTCGACCGATTACGTCTGGCAGATGGAGTCGCGCGCGGCCAACGGCGAGATCAGCGTGACGTTCCGCAACGCGCGTTTGCCGCGCTCGATGCGGGTGACGTATCCGCGCGACGCCGAAGCGCTGTCGGCCGACTGGCGGCTGCGCGATGCGATCCTGGTGGCGGAGCGCGACGGCGCGCGGCTGGGCTACGTGTCGATCAGCGCGCTGCCGGCGCAGGACGTGGCCCAGGTCGGCGACCTGGTGGTGCGCCGCACGCACCGGCGCGCGGGCGTCGGCTCGGCGTTGATCCGTGCGGCGCTGCGCTGGGCGCGTGAGCGCGGGCTGCGCCAGCTGGTCGTCGAGACGCAGACCAAGAACCACCCGGCCATCTCGCTGCTCAACCAGCTCGGCTTCGCCTTTTGCGGCTTCAACGACCGGCACTATCCCAACCGCGACATCGCCGTCTTTTTTTCGCGCGCCGTTCGCTAGCGTAACTTTTGCGCAACCCGAGGGCAAATCGTTCATCCGGATGAAATCTCGCACGGCTGGTTGAAGCCCAGCGCCAGTTGAAAGGCTGGAACGCCTCGCAAAAACAGCGTGATGCCGGACAAGGGACTCTGTGGCGCAAACTGCAAAGCTGTTCCGAAAGGCGTGTGCTGGACCAGGGCATCTGTGTTTGCCGCCATACGCACCAGATGCTTGGGACTGTCCAGCACTCGCGTGAACTTGATGGTGGACGTTGCGGCACAGTGCTGCAACCAGGGTACGCACCAGCGTACGACGTTGGCGGCCAGACCGGTGAAGAGCACTTGCAGACGAATGCCCACCAGGGAACGACTCATCAAGTGTTGGACGTGGAAAGTGCCCTTCATCTCTTTGTTGCCGGCCTCGATCGTCTGTCGTTCATTGTAGTGTTGGAACCAGGCGGGTAAAGTGGGGGACCAGCCGTCATCGCGGTAATGAATCAGCGTCGCGTACTTGTATTGGCGTCCGACTTTGAAGCGCTCTAGGGCAACCGTGAGCGGATAGGGACAACCGTGCAGGACATACTCGCCCCACGCGATCATCTCGGCGTTGTCACCGACGCGCACCCAGCGCCTGCCGGGTTTGAGGCCTGTCCGCAAGGCGCGTGTGGTCTGGTCGTTGGGGGCCTTGGTGTTGGGAGAGTAACCCATCTCGATCAGCCAGGTCAGGTTCTCACCCGACACAAAGCCCGCATCCATGCGCGCTTCACAGTACGGCGGCGGGTCGGGGTTGGTGCAGTTGTCGGCTTCCAGTTGCGCCTGCCAGGCCTGCAGGTCAGCCAGCGCGACTCGCTGCTGAGTCAGCCGCGTCTGATGTTGCGCGAGGACGCGCGTCGCGGTGGCGATCTGCTGTTCCAGACGCGGCAGGCGCTTGTGCCAGCCCGCCACCTGCCCCTGCAAACGGGCCGATTTTGCAGGCGAAATCGGCGTTTTCAGGACTTCGTTGGCGTGATACATCTTTCCGATCAGGTGACGCTGTGTCTGCTGCAACTGGGTCAGCCGCGCCTGCTGCTGGTCCAGCAAGCGTTGCGTCCGGCGGAGGCTGTCCTGTTGTGCGGCGATACGTTGCTGCACCAGTTCCGGGCGTCGGCGGGGTCGGATGCGCGTCTGCGTTTCGGCGGCGCGGATCAGGTCTTGCATACACGCGGCGGAGACCGTATCACCCGGATGATGGAAGCCAGCCAGCCACACCCGCTCTCGGTCACGCGGCGACAGACACACCCGCGCCAGTTGGTAGCCGAGTTTCACGCCATCGTTCATCCATCCGAAAGCAACACCGGGATAGGTTTCACTCGTCGGACTGACTGCCTGACCCGTCAAGTCCAGATCATAGATCACTGGCTCGCCTCGACGCAGCAGGTCTTGAACCCTCTGGTCAATGAACGGCCGGCTGAAGTCGTTGATGGCGCGTTCCACCGCTGCGATGCTGTTCTCGTCGCAGACGTCCAGCGTGCGGCTGACGCCGCTGTAGTGCGCAAAGCCCGGCTGACCCCAGGCGCGCGCGACTACCGCATCTTTCGCCAGCGGGTGCGGGCCATCATTCAGGTCCGACAGATATTCGATGCCGCTCATGATGCCCGCCAGCCACTCCACCAGTTTGGTCTGCGGCGCATAGGTTCGCGTCTTTTGTCGAATCGGCACTTGCATCAGGCGGTCAATCAACCCATGCTGTTGCAGAAACTCACCGAAGGCGACCAGCAGGCCGTGATCGGTGTTCGCGGTCGGCCACTCCGAAGCACGTGTTGTCACAGGCAATCCCTCCCCGTGAGAGGGTACCTGCCTCGGTCTGGCCGTGCAAAATCACATCCGTTTCAACGATTCGGGCGCTGATTGCGCAAAAGTTACGCTAGAAGAAGCACAAGAAGAGACTGCAAATCGACCGCCGCCTCC
>CAYRFV010000496.1:0-2636 GCA_964423545.1 uncultured Anaerolineales bacterium
AAGGGGCAGAAGGAGCGTCTGGTCTACTTCGGCAAGCGGACATCCGAGGCGCTTTGGATGGCCGCGCACCTCGTGATGGGTTCGGACTCGTCCGAGTTAGGTCAGACTGATACTTGCCAGTGAGTCGGATTGTGCTAGAATGCGGGTTGTATGCCTGACCAAGCTTCACCCCTGTTGTCCACCAAGCTCAACCGGCCGCCAGTACCGCGTGATTGGGTCGATCGCCCGCGCTTGATCGAGCAACTGAACCGCAGCCTGCAGCAGGGTCCATTGACCCTGGTCTGCGCCTCAGCCGGCTTCGGCAAAACCACGCTTGTCAGCTCGTGGATCGAGGGCCTGATCGCGGGCAGGGGCGGGGTGACCCCGCCCCTGCCCTCCGCGTGGCTCTCGCTGGATGAAAGCGACAGCGACCTGGTGGTTTTTCTACGTTACTTCGTTGCCGCGATCCGTACGGTGTTCCCCAAATCGTGCGCCGAAACCCTCGCGCTGCTCCGCGCGCCGAACCCGTCAGCTCAGGCGCCGCTCATGGTCACGCTCGGCAATGAGCTTGAGCGATTGCCTGCGCGCATGGTCCTGGCGCTCGATGACTACTATGCCATTCGTGGCGAAGCCGTACACGATTTTCTGAGCGAACTGATGCGCCACTGGCCCCAAAGGCTGCACCTGGTGCTGATTTCGCGGAGCAATCCACCCTGGCCGCTGGCGGCCCTGCGCGCCAATGGCCAGGTCGCGGAGATCCGAACGCGCGATTTACGTTTCACGCCGGAAGAAGCGGCGGCGTTCTTGGACAAGGTGTTGGCGGCGCCGCTCAGCCCATCCGCGCTGGCCTTGCTCGATCAGCGCCTGGAGCGCTGGATCGCGGGTCTGCGCCTGGTGACCCTGACATTGCGCGGTCGAGTCAACGCGGAAAGCGAGCTGGCCAGCCTGTCGGGCACCCATGTCGAGCTTGCCGACTATCTGGTAAGCGAAGTTGTGTCCTGTCAGACGCCTGCCATCCTGAGATTCCTGCTGGCGACCTCCATCCTGGACCGGTTCTGCGCCGCGTTGTGCGAATACGTCCTCGGCAGCGTCGCTGGCAGCGACGGGCCTCCGTGCGACGTTCGGTCCTGCATTCAGTGGCTGGAAAACAATAATCTATTTGTGATTCTCCTGGACAGCGAGAGGCAATGGTATCGTTATCACCACCTGTTCCAGGAACTGCTTCAGCGCAGACTGCTAGGCGAAGTTGGCCCGGCTCGGGTGGCCGAACACCACCGCAGGGCCGCAGCCTGGTTCGCGGGCCAGGGTTTGACCGACGAAGCCCTACGCCACGCTCTGGCCATCAACGACCTGGATTTGGCCGCTCAACTGATGGTAGCTGGACTGTGCGATGTGCTAAATCGCGAGGATCGGGCTACTTTGGATCGCTGGCTGCGCCTGCTTCCGGAGGATTTCATCCAGCGTGACCCCTGGCTCTTGATGATCCAGGCCATTTCACTGCAGTTGTCTTGGCAGCTCGGCGCCATGGGGAAAGTGCTGGACCGCATCGAGGCGCTACTGGACGAGGACCCGCCAGAGGGGGCGCCAGGCCCCGGGGAACCGTACAATCTGCCGGTGCTGCGCGGGATGATCATCTCCTTGCGGGCCCAGGAAGCGTTCGGCAACAACCAGCCCGACCGCGCCGCAGCCTACTGTGAGGAAGCGCTTGCGCTTCTGCCTAAGCAGTGGCGTCTAGTGCGCGGCGCGGCCATCCTGTACTGGGGCATGAGCACGCGAGCCATGGGCCGAGGCGAGACTGCCCAGCGAACCTTCTTCGACGAATACGAGTCTTCTCACGGGAAACCTGACGCGTATTTCCAGTTTGTGTTATATGGGGCGTGCTTCAACGCCATCGAATCCGGCGATCTCGAGCAAGCCGGGCGATTGGCTCAGGCCATGCTTGACAACGGGAAGTCGGCCGGCCTGCCGCTCACCACGGGACACGCGCACTACGTACGCGGTATGGTGTACTACTGCCGGAATGAATTGGACGCCGCCGGGCAGCATTTTGGAGAGCTCGTCGCCAAGCGTTTCGCTTTCCATACGCAGGCGGCACGCAATGGCATGCTCGGCCTGACGCGGGTGCATATGGCCAAGGGAGAGATCGCCGCAGCCTGGTCGGTCATGGAGCTCCTCAGCCAGCTCGATTTGGGTCGCCTGGGACAGGACGGCGAGGATGCGCGTTCACTGCGCGCGCAGTTGGCGCATCTGCAGGGCGACACTGAAACGGCCTACCGTTGGGCAGTTGCTTACACAGCTCCGGTCGTGGGCCGGTCGCTGCTCTGGCTGCAAGCCCCGCACCTGGCGAAGGCGCAGATCCTTCTGGCGCGAGGCACGGACGCGGATGTGCGGTCGGCGCTTGATATCCTGGATGCGCTGTACGAGTTTGCTCGACGCACCTTCAGCATTCGCTCCCAGATCGAGGCCCTGGCGTTGCGAGCCTTGGCGCTCGAGATGCAAGGGAAAGCCGATGCTGCAGTCACCGCACTGCGGCAGGCGGTGGAACTCGCGCGGCCGGGCGGCTTCATCCGGGTTTTCGTCGACCTGGGACCACCCATGCAGGCCCTGCTGGTCCGCCTTGCAAAGCAAGGCTCAGCCGAGCTAGACCTTGCCGCCGA
>CAYRFV010000497.1:0-2636 GCA_964423545.1 uncultured Anaerolineales bacterium
ATCTTCGTCATCTCTGTCTCTTTATGCGATTCTCAAGGTGCGAAAAACAGGCTAAGCGTGATTGATTGATTGACTGTGATCGTGCAAGGCCTTGCGCCTCGCACAACCCAGAGTATGTCACCGGAATCTGAAGGAAATCTCAATCTGGCCTGCAGAGATTCTACAGGGGATAGTGGGGGACGCATATTTGCAATATTGTGAGACCTTGCTGAGATTCTCTTGAGAATCTCGTGGTACGATACATTCCATCAACACAGTAGGCGCCTTGCGCTCGCAGAAGGAGTCACCCTTGCCCCAACGCATCCTGGTCGTCGATGACGACAAATCCATCATCAAAGTCGTGCGCGGCTACCTGGAGCAGGCGGGCTACCAGGTGTTGACCGCCGCCGACGGCGAAACTGCGCTGCATACGCTGCGTTGCGAGCGGCCCGACCTGGTGATACTCGATCTGCTGATGCCCCGGCGCGATGGCTGGGAGGTGACGCGCATCGTGCGGGCCGACAAAACGCTGGCGGCTACCCCGATCATCATGCTCACCGCCCGCGTGGAAGACACCGACAAGATCGTCGGCCTGGAACTGGGCGCCGACGACTACATCACCAAACCGTTCAACGCCCGCGAGGTGCTCGCGCGGGTCAACGCCCTGCTGCGACGCACCCGCCTTGACCAGTTGGCGAGCGCATCGCCCCATGTGCTAGTCCTCGGCGGGCTGCGGCTGGACCTGGATAAGCACACCTTGTCCGTGGACGGCCGGCCCGTGGAACTGACGCGCACCGAGTTCAGCCTGTTGACGGCTTTCATGGAGAACCCCGACTACACCCTTACCCGCGACGACCTGTTGGAGAAGGCAATGGGCTACGCCTACGAAGGTCTGGGCCGGGCGCTCGATACGCACATCCGCAACCTGCGGCGCAAGATCGAGCCTGATCCCGACCTGCCGACCTACATCCAGACGGTGTACGGCGTCGGCTATCGCCTGATCGGAGAGAAACGATGAGCCGGCTATGGGTGCGCCTCAGTCTGATGATCGCCGGCGTCCTCTTCTTCGTTTTCTTCCTGCAGTTCCTCCAGATCATGCGCTCGTCCGATTTCAACGGGCCGCCGGGGCTGGTTGAGCCTGCCGGCGCGCTCGACCAGCCTGACGATGGCGGGCCGCTGGCGGCCGATCGCGCCGAGATCGCACGGCGGCTGATGGATTTCATGTTGTTATCGCTGGTCGTCGGTTTGGTGGGGGGGATCGTCATCGCCCGCGTCGTCAGTGCGCCGATCAGCGACCTGGTGCGAGCGGCGCAGCGCGTCGGCAGGGGCGATCTGGCAGCCCGCGTCAGGCCGCGCGGGAGCCAGGAGATGGTGGAGTTGGCGCTCAGCTTCAATCAGATGGCGACCGACTTGCAGCGCGGGGAGATGCTGCGCAACAACCTGATGGCCGACGTCTCGCACGAGCTGCGCACCCCCCTCACCGTGCTGGAGGGCAACCTGCGCGCCGCGTTGGATCACGTGTATGCGCTGGATGAGGCTGAGATTGCCAACCTCTACAGCCAGACTCGCCACCTCACCCGGCTGGTGAACGATCTGCGGGAGTTGGCGCTGGCAGAAAGCCACGAGCTGCCCCTGGAGCGCCAACCGACCGATCTCCATGCGTTGGTCGTCGAGACCGTACAGGCGCTGGAACCCCTGGCCGCGGAAAAGGGCGTGAGGCTGCTCAACCGCACTGACGAACTGCCGTCAGTGGACGCCGATCCGATCCGCTTGCGCCAGGTGCTTTTCAACCTTCTCACCAACGCGCTGCGCCACACGCCCACCGGCGGCCAGGTGATTGTGAGTGGGGAGGGCCAGGCCGACCAGGTGCGCCTGACGGTGCAGGACACGGGTGAAGGGCTGACGCCGGAGCAACTTGCGGCCGTTTTCGACCGCTTCTATCGCGGGGACAAAAGCCGCAGCCGCGATTCCGGCGGCGCAGGGCTGGGGCTGGCGATCGTCAAGGCGATTGTCGAGGCGCACGGCGGTCGGGTGACGGCCGAAAGCGCGGGGACAGGCCGCGGCAGCGCGTTCTCGATCACCCTGCTGTGCGACTCCTCGATCGTCAGCGACGCTTCCTGATCTGGCCTGGCGCCGTTTCATGGGAGGGTGTGTCGAATTTGACATTCCAAGATAAACGCTGTAAATTTACAACGTAAGTTTACAGCGTTTATCTACGGAGCAAACCCATGTCACCCAGGCCCATACGCGCCCACGCCCACGAACGCGCCGATATGACCGCCCAGATCAAAGCGGTCGCACGCCAGCAGATGGCCGAGCACGGCACGGCCGGCCTCTCGTTGCGCGGCATCGCCCGCACGCTGGGCATCACCGCCCCGGCCATCTACCACTACTTCCCCCGTCTGGAAGACCTGATCACCGCCCTGATCGTCGATGCCTTCACCAACCTGGCCGAGGCGATGGAGGCGGCGGAAGCGGAGGAGCCGGAGGAGCGCGCCTTCGCCAAGATCCTGGCCCTCTGCCTGGCCTACCGGGTGTGGGCGATGGCGCACCCCACCGACTTCCAGCTCATCGGCGGCAACCCCATTCCCGGCTACCAGGCGCCGGAGGAGATCACCATCCCCCTGGCCCGCCGGCCGTTCCTGGGCATGTTCCGC
>CAYRFV010000498.1:0-2581 GCA_964423545.1 uncultured Anaerolineales bacterium
CGAGCACCTGGCCGTGGTGCGCGAGGGGCCGCTGGCCGGCGCCCGCTCCCGCATCGAGTACGAGCCGCTCTATGCCATGTCCGCGCTGTGGGGGGTCGACGACCTGCCGGCTGCGATCCGCGCGATCGAGATTGCCGGCCAGGCCGGGATGGACGCTATCAGCGCCGGCACGGTGGTCGCCTGGGCGATGGAGTGCTACGAGCGCGGGATCCTGTCAGCCAGCGACTTCGACGGCCTGGAGCCGCGCTTCGGCAACGCGACCGCGGGCCTGGCGCTGCTGGAGCGGATCGCCCGCCGCGAGGGGATCGGCGATCTGCTGGCGGAGGGCGTCAAGCGCGCCGCCGCGCAGATCGGCCAGGGCAGCGCCGACTTCGCCATGCACGTCAAGGGGATGGAGCTGGCCGGCTACGATCCGCGCGGGCTGAAGACCATGGCGCTGGGCTATGCCGTGGGCACGCGCGGGGCCTGCCACAATCGCTCCCCCGGCTACAGCGCGGACATCCAGGGCCGCGCCAACCGCTTCGAGGGGGGACCGGACCACGGCGCGGCGCTGGTCGATCTGGAGGACAAAGCTGCGCTCTTCGATTCGTTGGGCATGTGCAAGTTCATCCGCGCGGTGTTCGGCGACTTCTACGACGAAGCCGCACGGCTCTACCGGGCCGTGACCGGCCTGGAGATGACGCCCGACATGCTGCAAGCCAGCGGCCCGCGCATCTGCACCCTGAAGAAGGCGTTCAACCTCCGGGAAGGGTGGGTCGCGGCGGACGATTGCCTGCCCCCGCGCGCCCTGCGCGATGCGGTCCCCGCCGGGCCGAACCGGGAGCCGCTGGTCGTGCAAGAGACGGAACTGGCTGCGATGATCTCGGGGTACTACGCCGCACGCGGCTGGACCGCGGACGGCCAGATCCCCAGGCGCCAGCTCATCGCGCTGGGATTGGGAGAGATGGCGGACGCAATCGGGGTGGAGCCCCCGATTGTCCCATAGGAGACGCGATGCAGAACCCATTCATCGTCTGTGACCCGGAAAAATGCACCGGCTGCCAGATGTGCGAATTCGCCTGTTCGGCGCGCCACGGCGGCTACAATCCGCTGGCCTCCCACATCCGGCTGGTTCGGATTCAGCCGGCGCACATCATGTCGATCGCCTGCCGGCTGTGCGACGAGCCGACCTGCATGGCCGCCTGCCCCCGGCAGTGCATCAGCGTCAGCCAGACCAGCGGCATCATGCTGGTGGACCGAGACGTGTGCAACGGCTGCGGCTGGTGCGTGGAGGCGTGCGAGTTCGGCGCGGTGACGATCAATCACGGCGAGCGCATCGTGTCGATGTGCAACCTGTGCGAGGATCGGGAGGACCGGCCGCGCTGCGTCGAGATCTGCGTGCACGGCGCGCTCTCCCTCTCCACCCCCGCCGAGGTGTCGGCCCGCCGCCGTCGCGAGGTCGTGCGCTCCGGCATCCTGCCGGAGATGCGCCCCAGCCCGAGGGAGCGCGCATGAAGCGGATGCTCCTGGGCAACGAGGCGCTGGCGCTCGCCGCATACATGGCCGGCGCATCGGTCGCCACCGGCTACCCCGGCACGCCGAGCACCGAGATCCTGGAAACCTTCGCCAACTACCCCGGCGTCTACGCCGAGTGGTCCTCCAACGAGAAGGTGGCGCTGGAGGTGGGCATCGGCGCGGCGATGGCGGGCGCGCGCACCATCGTCACGATGAAGCACGTCGGCCTCAACGTGGCCGCGGACCCCTTCTTCGCGGTCGCCTATACCGGGACGGAGGCGGGGCTCGTCGTCATCTCGGCGGATGATCCGGGCATGCACTCCTCGCAGGGCGAGCAGGACAACCGCAACTATGCCAAGTTCGCCAAGGTGCCCCTGCTCGAACCGGCAGACAGCCAGGAGTGCGCGGACATGATGCGCGGCGGCCTCGAGATCAGCGAGCAGTTCGACACGCCGGTGCTGCTGCGCACGACCACGCGCGTCTCGCATGCGCAGTCGCTGGTGGAGGTGGACGCGGCGCAGATTCGCCGCAGTCCGGCCGCGGGGTCCGCCGCCGGCGCGCGCGCGTCCCCCGGCGAGCCGCGGCTCTTCAACCGAAACCCCGCCAAGTACGTGATGCTGCCGGCGAACGCCAGACAGCGCCGGCTGGTGATGGAAGAGCGGTTGGCGAGGCTCCAGCAGTACGTCGAGACCACGCCGCTCAACTTCACGATCTGGGGCGATCGCCGCCTCGGCATCGTCACGGGCAGCATCGCGTACGTCTACGCGCGCGAGGTCTTCCGGAACGCCTCGTTCCTCAAGCTCGGGATGGCCTACCCGCTGCCCCGCCGGCTGATCGTCGACTTCGCCCGCCAGGTGGAGACGCTGGTCATCATCGAGGAGCTCGATCCTTTCCTGGAGGAGCAGATTCGCGGCCTGCCCGACCTGCCGGCCGTGCGCATCGTGGGCAAGGCGGTCTTTCCGGCCATCGGCGAGTTCACGCCGGAGCTGATCGCCAGGCGCGCCGTAGAAGCGGGCCTGATTGCTGTGGCAGCGGCGCCGGACCACCTGCTGCCACCGGCGCCGGACCACCTGCTGCCACCGGCGCC
>CAYRFV010000499.1:0-2578 GCA_964423545.1 uncultured Anaerolineales bacterium
AGCCAGGAAGGGCTTCTTCCAGGTCCCAGATGAACTGAGGTAAGGAGTGACAATATGGCAAGCTACGAATTCGTGAAGGGGTTGCCCGTCATCACGATGGCGGAGGGCAAGCAAATCGGCAAGGTTGACGACCTGATCATCGACCCTGAGCGCAAGGCGGTGGGTTGGCTACGTCTGCACAGCGGCGGAATGTTGGGTGGTGCGCGACTGTGGGTGTCGACCGAGGCGGTGCATGGCGTGGGTGAACATGCCGTGACGATCAATGCCGAAGCCGACGCGCGAGCGCCCGCCGACGCGCCTGAAGCCCTGGCTCTGGTCAAAGCCAGGCGTGGGATCATCGGTAACGAAGTGATGACCGAGAGCGGGGAGCGCATGGGCGAAGTGCGTGATTACGAATTCAACCCGGATACCTTCGCCCTGACCTCCCTGTCGATCCCCCCAAGCACGGATTTTGCAGGCCACACGCTGATGATCTCCGGCGACAAAGTACTCACTATCGGCGAAGATGTGATCGTGGTCGCCAACGCCGCGGTGATGCAGCCAGCAGTGATGGCAGAGGTCGGGAACCCGCCGGCCCCCTTGAGCTGAGATCGGCGTTATGCTGCCGCACGGCAAGCAACCGAGGCAAGCCGCGCAGACCCTTTGGACAAAGGTGGGCGCGTGGACTGCGCACCGAGGCGCCTGACACCCTAATGGCCAGTAGAATGTGTCTGTCTCGCGATGCCCACACGGGACCATGCCTCATATGGCAGCCACTCACCCGCCAAATGCCGTACAACAAACAGCACGACCGCCATCCGAGGCGGCTGTTTTGTTGAGCAAAACCCCATCGGTTGCGCTGATGACAGCGCCGCATGGAGGTGCTATGCTGTGGCTACATCGGCAGCACTGGAAAGGGGCTGATCGCGGCCGAGGAAGTCTCCTGAGTGCAACCAGTTGTCGAGGAGGAAACCAATGGATCAGAAACCGGAGCAGACAATGCGAGATGACCCCCGGGCGTCGAATGACAACCGGGAGAGGATACCGGTGGCAGCGGTGAGGGGTCCAACCGTGCCAAAGAAGGTGAGCTTCAGCGAGAAGCTGCGTGAAGCCCGACCATCGAAGAAGATCGTGGCTGCTTTGATGGTGGCAACGGCCGTGTTTACGATGTTTGTCGGGTTCAACTATGGCGGTTGGGTCACCGGCGGTGCTTCTCAGCAGAGGGTGACCTCGGGAGCGGAAGATGCTGTCGTGCTGCGACTGGCGCCGATCTGCGTCGCTCAGTTCAACGCCGATCCCCAGCAAGCCTCGAAGCTCGTGGAATTGAAGGCCATCACGAGTTCCTGGGAGCGGCCGGACTATGTCAAAAAGCAGGGTTGGGCGACGATGCCCGGCGAGCAGACGCCGGACAATGATGTGGCCTATGCGTGCACCAAACTGCTGATGGGCAGTTAGCACAACGGGTACGGGCTCGTCAGACGACACAGACTCCATCCGTTGCGGTGGATTCTGTGTTCGGCTGAAGCAGGCGGCTCGCAAGCCCGGCATCGCCGGCAGCTAACCGCGCCATGCGGGGTGCATCGTGGGAGGTTTGGAGGCTGCGCAGTGAACAACGACATGCCGGAGATCCGATGGCGGCAGGTGCGTGGTCAGACGCGAAAATGGTGGGGCAAGCTCACCGATGACGATTTGGAAAAGATCGGTGGCAAGGCGGAACGCCTTGCAGACGCGTTGCAAGAGAGATACGGTTACACCAGGGAGCATGCCGAAGCACAGAGCAACCGCTGGATGCATGACCACCAGGATGCTCCAGCAGCCGACGCTGCACCTGACAAGGTGGCAAGCTGACGGGTGACACCGAGAAGGAACGCACCCATGACCGTGGCGAGCATCGTAGCACCAGTCTTGCTACCGTCAGATGGCGCGTATCGATGGCGGCGGGTGATGGGAGAACGTTGGACCACCTCTGTGTTGCCTTTCCCGCGACACGATGACCACATGATCGACGCCGGAGGAGCGAATCTAGTGTGCATACGAGTGCTCATCGCCGACGACCAGCCGAGAGCTCGGCGCAGTCTGAAAGCCCTGCTCACGGCCATGCGTTGGAGCACTCCCAGCGACACCGGGCAGCCCGCACATGCCGCCTTCTTTCCTGTGGAGATCGTCGGCGAAGCAGCGAATGGCCAGCAGGCCGTAGAGCAGGCGTGGGCGCTCCAGCCGGATGTCGTGGTGATGGATCTGCACCCGCACGCCGCGTCCGCCCCTGAGCCGCGGTCGGATGGCTGGGCGGCGATCGGGATCATCAAGAGTAGATGGCCGGCCATCCGGATCGTGGTGCTGACGATGTATGCCATGGATCGCACGCCTGCCCTGGCGGCCGGAGCCGACGCCTTTCTGCTCAAGGGATGTCCCACGAGTGAGTTGTTGGACGCAGTGATGCTCGGCTGGTTGTGATAAGTCGATTGTGCCCGATTTCCTAGTTGGGAATCCTGGTCAGGTCAGACTGCGATTTGCGGGTGAGCCGGAATATGCTTATAATAGCGAGGATTCAGACCTGGATTCGGACAGTCAGCGGCTGGATGGGTTGTATGCTGGTCCA
>CAYRFV010000500.1:0-2567 GCA_964423545.1 uncultured Anaerolineales bacterium
GGCGAGCTCGAGTTCCCGAGAATCGACGGCTGGCCGAACCAGGGCGTGGGACGGCTCAACCCCGACATCCTCAACCATTTCTACGCCTCCAAGTGTTTCATCTCCTGTTCGGGTTTTTCGCTGGACCAGGGACTGACCGAGCTCTATGTGGATGAGGCCGTGCCGAAGTCGCACATGATCCGGTTGGCCCGTGAGGTGATCACGCTGATCGACCATTCTAAGTTCGGCAGGATCGATACGTATCGTTTTGCCGAACTCAACCAGATCCACCATCTTGTGGTGGACGAGGCGATGGCGGCTGAGCATCTGGGGGCGCTGCGGGAGCTGGGCGAGTTCCCGATCACGGTGGTGGGACGAGCGGGAGCGCAGACGCTCCCCCCTCGGCACTCGCGGCAGAAGCAGCGGAGGTATCGCATCGGCTTTGGCAATCTGAGCGAGAAGATGCTGTTTGCACAGCAGGTGCGCCGTAGCCTCGAGCGAGCGGTCGCCCGCGAGGGCGCGGTGGAGCTACTCCTGCGCGACAACGCGCTCGACCGCCAAACGGCGCTGGAGAACGCCGAATGGTTCGTAGCGCAAGAGGTAGATCTACTCATCGAGTATCAGATCGATGCCCAGGCCGGCAATGTGATCATGGACAGATTGAATCGGGCAGGGATCCCGGTGATCGCCGTGGACATTCCACTGCCGGGCGCCGCCTTCTTTGGCGCCGACAACTACCGGGCCGGGTGGATGGCCGGGCAGGAGCTGGGGAACTGGGTGAAAGCGAACTGGGCCGGCAAGATCGACAAGCTGATCAAGCTGGAGGCATTCCGGGTGGGGCCAGGGCCTGGGGCGCGTGTGCAGGGTGTGCAGGAAGGGTTGGAGGCGGTGATCGGCCCATTGGATCCAGAGCAGGTCATCGACATCGATAGCCCGGTGCTGGTGGACGAATCCACGCCACTGATCTCGCAGATCCTGCCTGACCTGCCGGCAGACGCACGCATCGCCATCGCCGGCATCAACGACGAGGCAGTGCTGGGGGCGCTGGCCGCGTTCGAACGGTCAGACAGGCTGCACCAGGTGGCGGCCGTGGGCCAGAATGCGGATCGATTAGGCCGGGCAGCGTTGCGGCGCCCCAATTTTCCGTTCATCGGCTCGACGAGCTACGCGCCGGAAAAGTACGGCGAGCAATTGCTGGCGCTGGCGCTCAAGATCCTGCGCGGCGAAGCTGTTCCCCCGGCAAGCTTTGTCCAACATACAGTCATCACCAAAGAAAACATCGATGAGCACTATCCTCTTGAGGAGGATGGCAAAGTACTCGAACTCGGAGTGATTCATCATGAGCCCATCTCCTGAACTTTATGAAGTCGTTTTGAACGGCAAACGCACCCAAATCGAAACGCTGCTGCGCTCGACGCTGGCTTCCGGCGCCCAGCCGTCCGTCATTATCCAGGATACCCTGCGGCCGGCCATGGATGAGGTTGGCCGCCTGTTTGCGGCCGGCGACTTCTTCCTGCCCGACCTGATCCTTTCGGCCGAGGCGATGAAGACGGCGATCACCACGCTACGGCCGCTGCTGAGCGAGGGCGAGGCCGTCTCCCGCGCCGAGACGGTGGTCATCGGCACGGTGCAAGGCGACGTGCACGATATCGGCAAGAATCTGGTCGTGGCCACCCTGGAAGGCAGCGGCTACAAGGTGATCGATTTGGGCGTGGATGTGCCGCCCGGCCGCTTCATCGAGGCCGTGCGCGAGCACGACCCGGCAGTTGTCGGCTTCTCGGCCCTCCTGAGCACCACCATGGTGCAGGTTCCCAGGACGATCCAGGCGTTGCAAGACGCCGGCCTGCGCCAAGGACGGCTGCTGGCAGTAGGCGGCGCGCCGATGTCACAGCGCAACGCCGACGAATGGGGCGCCGACATCTACGCCGCTGACGCTGGCACAGCAGCACGGCTGGTGAACGAGCGACTGGCCGAGCGGGCGGACGGGCAGGTGCACGCATTCAAAAAACCCCAAATTGCCGAGGTGCTGAGCAGGGCTGTGCACGAGGTCAGGCTGGAGCCTTTCATCGGCGGCTCTGATTTCGGGCGCTTCAAGGCCGTCCTGCGGGGCGACAAGGTGGATCGGGTTCCGAATTTCGAGAACCTGGTCGACGACCAGCACGTGACCAAATTGCTGGGCCGCTACGCCGGCAACACGCTGGCCATTGGCGGTGACCCGGCCAAGGGCGCCAGCGAGGCCACGGGCCGGCCGATGCATGCCAGGGATTTCGTGGAATTCGCGCAGTTGGTCGGGCAGGACGTACTGGTGATCGAGGCGCTGTGGACGCCATTCAAGAAACGGCTGCAGGATGGAAAGGTGGTCCCGGCCATGGACCGCAGCGTCAAAAGCCGCGCCGCCTGGGAAGCGCTGATCCCTCCCGGCGACGATGACATCGCCGACCGCTTGCAGTACATCCGCGAGTACAAGCAAGCGACGAAAGGCACAGGCATCGGCGTGATGCTGCTGTACGCGGCCATCTTCCAGACCCTTTACGAGTTCATGGTGGGTCTGGCCGACGCCATGAAGATGTGTTACGAGGAGCGCGACC
>CAYRFV010000501.1:0-2537 GCA_964423545.1 uncultured Anaerolineales bacterium
CTCGTGATCAGGTTCTGCGGCTGCCGCGCTTCGCGTGCTTCGTCGATGGCGCGCTGGATCACGACGGCGGCGTCTTCCGCCAACAGGTAACGCGGCTTGCCTGAAGCGCGTGCATCGGCATCTGTGACAGTCAGCAGCACCTCACCGTCGGCCACGACATCGGTGCCCTGCTCTGAGTCGACCACCTCAATCAGGATCTGCTCCAGGAACGGGTTGGTGGCCAGTTCGCCGATCCGTTCTGAGATCGCCTCGGCACGCTCAGAAGGCGCAAACGAACCCGCCCGCTCGCGCACACGAAAGACGACCTTGCCGTCGACGATGACCGGCGCGCCGGGTTGGACGGTGGGAACAGGCGTGCCCTGACCGGACGGCCGCGCGGGCGCCGGCGTGTAGACGGTGGATTGCGACGGGCTGATCGCCGCGGCGCCGGAGCTCCAGGCGAAGACCAATAGGCCCAAGACCAGCGCGAGTATGAGGCCAATCGGACGTTGCAGAGAGGGCGGTGGCCACATCGGTGAGTCTACTCAGAGCACGGCGCAACGGTAGGAGACCGAACGATTGCCGCACGGGCTGTGCATGGTTCCCTCAGGCGCCAACCTGCGAGCGCAAGCTGTGATGCGGATCGGAAAAGAATCTGCCGGCGCCAGGAAGGCGCCGGCAGTCTTGGTCATGATCTGCGATTCGGTCGGTGAGGCATCCTCAGCGACTCGTCCGATCAGGCAGCCGCGTCGACGCGACGGACGTCCGCCGCAGCCAACCCCTTCTTGCCCTGCTCGACCGTGAACTCAACACGATCGCCTTCGCTCAAGCTCTTGTACCCCTCGGACTGAATTGCCGAGAAATGTACGAAGACATCGTCACCGGACTGCCGGGCGATGAAGCCGTAGCCCTTCTGGTTGCTGAACCACTTGACGGTACCGATCTCACGGGTGGACATGGATTTGAAACCCTCCTGCTTGGAACGTATGCTGCCGACGCGAGCCTGATTCCTCAAGAACGAAAAACACCGCCCAGACCAGGTACGTCTCGGCGGTGCACTTTCGTCATCCGGAACCAACTTCCCACGTCTACAATTGCAAGAATACCCGAACGCCGCGATTCTGTCAAATCATGCTGAGGACATGCGCTCGTAAGCCCTCGCGCAATGCAGTGTGCGGGGGTGTGATCCCGGCCCGGCGTAGTTTCTGCAGATCATAGATCCGATGGCACAGGAAAGGCGCTGCCTGCGGGTTTTCGCTGCGATAGGCATCCACCGGAACCTCCTCGATCTTCAGTTCTGCACCCAGAATCTCGGCGACGATTCGATAGTACTCCCGCGATTCCACGATATCGGGGCCAGCGACACAGAAGGTCTGGCCGATCACGTTGTCGTTGCCGCAGGCATCCAGGCATATTCGGGCGAGGTCGCCCGCCATGACCGGCTGTTGGAGGAAGTGGCCTCCGCCGACCAGACGCAGCGGCTCGCCGCTCCGAATCCGCTCGATCAGCTTCGGATCGCGGCCGTGAAGCGGCAAACAGCCGAGCTGTGAGCCCGGTCCATAGATGTGACACGGCCGGAGGATGGTCCAGGCGATCTCGCCCGTCTCTGCTTGCTCCAGCGCCACTTCGGCCTGCCGTTTCAGTCCGCCGTACCCGCTGGCCAGGTAGAAATCACTCTCCTCTGCCTGGGGCAGGCGCCTGCGGCCGGGATCATAGACGAAATCGGTCGACACGAAAATCAGTTGCTGCACGCGAGCCGCCAGGACAGCCACGTCCTGGCGGATGTCCTCCGGACCAAACGCGATGCAATCCACCGCCAGGTCCCAGACCACGCCCGCAGAAGCGATCGCGGTGGCAAATGCCGCATCGTCGCGGCGATCCGCAATCAACGCAGTGACTCCCGGCGCCTGGCTGCGCAGGCCGCGCGTGACGGTCCATACCTGGTGCCCCATTGCCACGGCCACGCGCGCCAGCGTGCCGCTCAGAAACCCGCTGCCGCCGATGATCAAAACCTTGCGGGGAGCCCTCGCGCGCGCAGCGTCAGCGTTCATTGCGACAACGCCTCGGCTTGTGCGACCATCTCGGACAGGATGCCCAGCCCGTTCTGCCAGAATCCCGGGTCGGTCAGGTCGACGCCGAGCGGCTTCACGATCTCATGCGGCCAGTTCGATCCGCCCGCCGTCAGCATCTCGACGTAGGCATCAGCGAACCCGGCAGGCGCCTGCTGGTATCGTGCGTAGAGCGCCAGCACGAGCAGTTCGCCGAACGCGTAGGCATAGACATAACCAGGCGTGGAGATGAAGTGCGGGATATAGCTCCACCAGATCGCATAGTTGTCGGTCAGTGTGACGCTGTCACCGAACATCGGGCGCTGCGATCCCATCCACAGCTCTGAGATGCGCTGAGTGCTCAGCTCCCCCTCGCTCCGCCGGGCGGTGTGCGCTGCGTCCTCGAAGCGGTTCATGCTGATCTGGCGGAAGGCGGTCGCAAAGGAATCCTCGATCTTGCTGGTCAGCATCGCCAGCCGGACCTTCGCGTCGCTTTCACGCCCCAGCAGA
>CAYRFV010000502.1:0-2530 GCA_964423545.1 uncultured Anaerolineales bacterium
TTTCGATTTCTTTTTGCGCACCGGCTTTTGCAGCCTCCTGGGCATTCACGGGAGGAGGGCTGCGCATCATGCACGAGGGCCTGACGGTGTTCGCTCAGGTTATGGACGGGTTGCCGAAGTACGAGTTGGCCAAGTGCGTCAAGCGCTACCGGGGAGATTTTCATGTGCGCTCGATGCCCTACTACGAGCAGTTCCTCATCATGGCCTTTGCTCAACTGACCTACCGGGAGAGCCTGCGCGACATTCAGACGTGTCTGCGGGCGTTGGGTCCCAAGCTCTACCACAGCGCCATCCGTTCCCGGCCGGCACGCAGCACTCTGGCCGATGCCAGCGAGAAGCGCTACTGGCGGATCTTCGCCGACTTCGCGCACGTCTTGATCTGCCACGCCACCGAGTTGTACGGCGAGCAGGACAGATGCCGGCTGCTTCTACATCATGGACCGGGGGTATCTGGACTTCAGGCGGTTGCACCGCATCGCCGAGGATCGCGCCTTCTTTGTCACTCGGGCCAAGAAAGGCTCCCGTTTGATGAAAGACTTCTTCTCCGCATGGGCGTTCACCAAACGGTTGAAACTGGCGTGAGGCCGGCCGAGCCGGCGCAGCAACATGAGCGGTAAGGGGCAACAAGAGGTGGGGTCTGTCCACCACTGGCGGCCGAACGGCTGCTGGAGGCCCTGGACGGCATTCAGACCGCTGCCCGACACCGAAACATGGGGTGAACCGACGCCGATGCGCCGTTTTCAGACCCATCGCGCCAATGGAATGCGACTTCAAAGTGAGAATCTCAACGCGCGTTTGAACGAGCGCTTATTTTGCGGCTAGACCTCCGGTTTCCGTGAGGCTGGGCGCTTGAAAGGAGAACAGGCTGAGCCATTTCTCTCTCCCCGCATACGCCCGCATGTTCGATTTTCCCTGTACACCAACGGGAAGCGGATGAGCGGGGAGTTGGTCGAAGTGGACGAGAAGAACCGCGAGATGCCGCTGGACTTCTTCAGGAAATCGGATGGTTGCCGGACTAGGATTTGAACCTAGACAAACAGATCCAGAGTCTGTTGTGCTACCATTACACCATCCGGCAGGCACTTCTCGGGCTAAGACAAAGGGAAGGTTACAAAGGGGTTGTGCGGAAGACAAGCCCGTTCTCGCCCCGCACGGAAGCCTGCGCACGGGCTCAGTTTTGCTCGTTTTTGCGTTCCAGTTTTGCTCGTTATTCATCAGGCCGACTTCCTGACCTGCTCCGCAACAGGCCGCTCGATGACCAGGCTCAGAGCCGTCCTCTTCGGCAGCAGGCGGTCGCGCCCGATCCGTATGACGTCCGGGTTGCCACCGACCGTCCGCGCCGTGGCGGGCGACAAGGGCAGGCACGACAGCGGGATGTAACCTTCCACAAGGGCGCGCACGACAGCGTCGTCGTACCTGAGCTCGCCACGCGCACCGCTCCGGTACAGGCCGCCCCGGCTGCGGATGCAGTCCCGGAACTTGCGTCGCATGGGCGTGCTCCCCCATTCGCGGTGGACCAGGTCCAGGACTGCCTCTTCCGCGACCCACTTCCGATCCGCGGCGGGCGCCGGTGCCGGCGCCGTCGCTTGTTCAACGTCCTTGCGCAGCCTGGCAATTGTCGCCCGCGGCACGCCGATGGCCGCCAGTTTCTCGACCATGCCCAGCGCTTCCCCGGCCGTACACTTACCGTTCAAGCGCCCCCGGTAAACCTGTGCACGCTGGCTGGCAATCAGAGGATTGTTCCGACAGTAGTGACGGAACACGACCTGAATGTCGTCGCGGAGCCGATCTGCCAGCTCGTGCGCTTGCATGTTCAAGCCCAAGGGGCTGGCGTTATTCATCGCGAAGGTTCTTCTGAGATCATGCGGCGTCGGCAAGCGCTTCCGGTAGCACGTGCGGAGGTTCAGGCGCTCGCCCTCCCGGCGTACGGCATCCGCAATCATTCCGTCCGAGGCGTTGCACTTGCGCTGGTTCAGGATGAGATGGGTGCCCCGTGCACCCGCCACATGGTCGCGCCAGCGGAGGTAGGTGTCGAGCAGTTGGGTGGTCTCAGGATAGAGGACGGCCAGGGCGACCGCGGGTTTGTCGGCGCCCTTCTGATTTTCTGCGCGCAGGTCGATTTCGTATCCTCCCTGGCTCTTTCGCAGCTGGGCACGCTCCAGCGACGACAGTTCGCCGCGGCGAAGCGCCGTATCGACCAGCAGGAGGAGCACCACGCGGTCCGTGAGGCGCTTGGGGTCACGCAAGGCGGCTGCGTCGCTCCGGATGTCCAGGGCCCGTGCCAGCATGTCGGGGGGAAGGAAGTCCCGCGTTTGATAGGCGGTGAAGGCGTTGTGCGGAACCGCGCCGAACGGATCACCGGTAAGGAGCCCTTTGTCCCTGCAGGCCCGAAACAGGGTCCGGGCTGCCGCCAGCTGATGAATGACCCGCCGGTACTTCCTGTCCTCCGGGCCGGTCCTGGGGATCAAACCCACCACATGCTGATCGGTGAGCTGCTCAAGGCCTCTGAGCTTCAGCTGGCGCAGCAGCG
>CAYRFV010000503.1:0-2494 GCA_964423545.1 uncultured Anaerolineales bacterium
CCCGATATCGAAAAGCAGGATGTCGCGCTCAGGGTTGCCGACCTCGACCCTCACGCTGGCCGAGGCCTGCGCGCGCGTGTTCCAGGGATTGCCGCTGCCGAGCACGGTGACGCGCAGCGCGCCATCTTCGAGCGCCTCTGCGCCCGGGATGCACATCTCGGCGCAGTCCCGCCGCGGCGCGCCGACGACGGGCGTCAGGGTGATCGCCTGCGTCCCGCCGGCAAATGCTGGCAGGGGAAGGGCGGTGGGAGTGCTGTGCGGCATCGGTGCGCCTTCTGCTTCTGTTCTGTGGCCCTTACTGCGCGGGCGCCGCGCCGCCGTTCTTGAAGAGCATGCGCTTCTCGCCACCGGCATTCTCCAGCGCCAGGTTGCCCTGGCCGTCGGGGCCGCCCGCCACGACGGCGCTCAACAAGTCGAGATACTGCTGGCTCAGCGAGCCCGCAGCGCAGGCCGCCACGGTCGTCGCGCCGAGCTGGATGGTGAACCCGCCCTCCTGCGAGTACGTCCCGGTGAAGTTGTTGCAGTCGGCCTTGCCGCTCAGCGTGCCATCGTCCCGGAAGGTGATGGTGTAGTTCTGCGGATCGGCGACCGTGGTCGTTGCGCCGGTCGGTTTGGTGGTGAGGCTCGTCCACTGCCAGACGATGTTGGTGATCGAGGTCGAGGGCGTGGCGGTGGGTGGCACGGGCGCAGGAGGCGGCACGCACGCCGCAACGACCGCCAGCACGAGGCTGAGGCACGCCAGCGCCAGGGTAGAACGGATAAGCCTGTTCATGTGACCTCCTGATTGCTATGTGGCTTCGAGGCTGCGGACAGCCAGATCCACGGTCGGAAACACATGATCTTCGCCGATGGCATCCACCAGACCCGTCTTGCGGCCAGACTCAAGGACCGGCGCGTGGACATCGGCAAAGGACACGTCGATGCCTTGCCCGCGCAATTCTTGCACCAGGCCCCTGATCACCTCCGTGCTGGTCACATCGAGCTGGTCCCAGGCGCTGGCGTCGATGATCACGGCCCGGCGCGGTGCTGGCATGGCCGCCAGCATGGCTTTCACCCGCTCTCTGACGGTGAGGGCGTTGGCATAGTACAACTGCGCATCGACCCGGATGATCAACACCCCCGGCACGGGCGTGTTTTCGGGATGCCGGCCCAGGTCCGAGTAGGCGCCGGGCACGCCGGGCACGCGCCCCAGCGAGGCAATGTGCGGCCGGCTCGTCTTGTAGATCACAAAGACCAACGAGGCCAGCACCCCGATGATCATGCCCTGCAGCACGTCGATCAACAGCACGCCGGCCAGCGCCAGCGCGCCGAACCAGAACTCGACCGGCGACGCCTGACGGATCTTCTGCAGCTTGCGCGCGGCGATGATATGCCAGACCGCATGGATGATCAAGGCGGCCAGCACTGCTTCGGGCAGCGTCGTGAACAAGGGCGTGAGGAAGAGCACGGTGATGATCGTCACGCCCCAGGTCACCAGATTCGTCACCTGCGAGCGGGCGCCTGCGCCTTCCTTGACGGCCGAGGCCGACATGCTGCCGGCGGCGAGCATGCCGCCGAACAACGCGCTCACCACATTCGCCACGGCATGGGCGTTCAGCTCCTGATTCGCGTCGACCTCGTAGCCATGCTTTTCGGCAAACTCGTGCGCCACGCCCAGCGCCTCGCTGTAGGCCACCAACAATACGCCCATGGCCGGCAGCACCATCGCCAGATACGTCGTGAGCGGGACCTGCGGGAAGGCCAGCGTGGGCAGCCCCTGCGGCAGCGTGCCCACGATCTCCACGCCATACTTGCCGTGCAGATCCAGCGCCGCGCTCAGTGCGATGGCCCCGAACAGCACCACCAGGCCGGCCGGGAGCTTCTTGTTCCAACGCGGCAGCAGGAAGAGCAGCGCCAGCGCAGCGGCGCCCACGGCACAAGCGACCCAGTTGGCCTGGGGCAGCGCCTGGAGGATGCCCAGCAGCTTCTCCACGGTGTTGCCCTCCGGTTTGGGCACCCCGAAGAGCTTGTTGAGCTGGCCCACGGCCACAAAGATGGCGAGGCCGGTCACGAAGCCGTCCATCACCGGCTTGGATAGGAACTGCGTGATGAAGCCCAGCTTGGCCAGGCCCGCGGCCAGAAAGACCACCCCGGTGACCAGAACGAAGGCGGCCGCATAGGCCTGGTAGGTCTCCGGCTCGGCGGCGTTGGCTGCAGCCGTGGCCACCAGCGCCGCCGCCACCGCCGAAGCGAGCAGCGCAGCCGTGGC
This sequence comes from uncultured Anaerolineales bacterium, assembly GCA_964423545.1. GTDB lineage: Bacteria > Chloroflexota > Anaerolineae > CG2-30-64-16 > CG2-30-64-16 > JALOOE01. The sequence goes on from CAYRFV010000503.1 coordinate 2,249, forward strand.
CGAGGTGGCCTGCACCACCAGATGGCGCGCCGTGCCCAGCAGCGCGTAAAAGAGCAGGGCGGCCAGCAGCGTATAGAGCCCCGCTTGCGGCGGCAGGCCGGCGATGCCCGCATAGGCCATCGCCTCCGGCACCACCAAGCCCCACAGCGTCAGCCCGGCAATGATGTCGACAGTCAGCCAGGAGCGGTCGTAGCGCGGCAGCCAGGAGAGGATCGGGATGAAGCGCTTGAGCCCGGTCGTCGTTTC
>CAYRFV010000504.1:0-2494 GCA_964423545.1 uncultured Anaerolineales bacterium
GGAGCGACCCGAGCGCCGTGCCCGCCGACGGTGTAGCTGGGCAGAGTGGCTATCATGCCATCCCTGCCCACACCGGTCCGTTCGCAGGAGCTACACTGTCGTCAAAGCGATAAACCGATGCGTAAGTTGCGGCGAGTCTCGCCCAAGGCGGTGCCAACCGGCTCTGCCAGCCGCCAGGCATCGCCAGCAATGCAAGTCCGTACACTCAAACTCAGGCTGAGTTGTCTCAAAGTCGTTGAAACATTCCGTTTTGAGCCGCTTTCACCGAATCAGGCTCTGATTGCACAACCGTTACGCTAACACAAGGAGAAGAGAACCATGTCCACGCACATACAGGCCGATCACTTCACCAATGCACTCGACACCCTGCTCGATGAGACCTTCGACAAGGTCCGTACCCAATAGCCGACACAACGCGCAACCTGATCAACACTGTGCGACAGGCGCAGAGACGGTGAAGGACAAAGAAGGAGCCCGATGATAGAAGTCGTCAACCTGGCCGAAAAGTTCACCCTGTTCGCCGACCACTGGCGCCCGCGCATCGTGGGTGAGCTGAACGGCCAGCAGGTCGTCCCAACCGCAGTTGGGCTCTGGCCCGGCTCAAGGGCGAGTTCATCTGGCATCAGCACGCCGATGCCGACGAACTGTTCCTGGTCGTCCAGGGCACGCTCCGCATGCAGCTGCCGGATGGCGAGGCGCAGATCAGGGCCGGCGAGTTCATCATTGTCCCGCGCGGGGTGGCACACCTACCTATCGCCGACGACGAAGTGCTGGTCTTGCTGTTCGAGCCGGCCGCGACGCGCAACACCGGCAACGTCGTAAACGACCGCACCGTGGCCGATCCGGAGAGAATCTGACCCCAAGGTCAGCGAGAAAGCGCCGCGGCCCATATCCTCGTCGAACCACTGAGCGTCGCCAATCAGACCGCAACCGCTACGACAACTCGTTCACCTGCCGCGGCGTCATGCCGGGGACGCGCAAGATCGCCCTGTTCTGGTATCGGTTGTTCCAGAGATACTACAAATACCTTGAAAATCCTGCTTGACATGCGGGATTTTCAAGGTATAATAAACCCCTGATCGAACGCACCGCTCTCCAACAGACCATTCAGCAAGCGCTGGCGCGCAGTCGCGTCGTCGCGCTCATCGGCCCGCGCCAGTGCGGGAAGACGACCCTGGCCCGGCGGTTCGTGCCGCCCGACTCGGTCAACTACTTCGACCTGGAAGACCCGGTCAGCCTGGTGCGCCTGGAGCAGCCCATGACCGCGCTCAGCGGCCTGACCGGCTTGGTTGTGATCGACGAGGTCCAGCGTCGCCCCGAGCTGTTCCCGATCCTGCGCGTCCTGTGCGACCGCGACCCCTTGCCCGCCCGGTTCCTGGTGCTGGGCAGCGCGTCGCCGGTGTTGCTGCGCCAGTCGGCCGAGTCGCTGGCCGGCCGCATCGAGATCGTGACGATGGCGGGGTTTAGCCTGGCCGAAGTCGGCGTTGCAGCCCAGACGCGCCATTGGCAGCGCGGCGGCTTTCCCCTGGCGTTCCTGGCCGCATCCGACGAGGACAGCCTGGCCTGGCGCAAGAACTTCGTCCAGACCTTCCTGGAGCGCGACCTGCCGCAGTTGGGCAGTGCGATCCCAGCGGCCAGCTTCTACCGTTTCTGGAGCCTGTTGGCGCACTACCACGGCCAGGTTTGGAACGCAGCCGAGGCCGCGCGGGCGCTTGACGTCAGTGAATCCACCACTCGGCGCTATCTCGATCTGCTGGAGGGCGTGTTCATGGTGCGCCAGTTGGCGCCGTGGTTCGTCAATCTTAGCAAACGCCAGATCAAGTCACCCAAGGTGTACCTGCGCGATACGGGCTTGCTGCATCAGTTGTTGGGCATCCGCACCGATCAGGAGCTGGCGCTGCACCCCAAGAGCGGCGCGTCGTGGGAAGGCTACGTGGTCGAGGAGGTCATCAAGGCCGCTGCGCCGGACGAGGTCTACTTCTGGGGCACGCACGCCGGCGCGGAGCTGGACCTGCTCCTGGTCAAGCATGGCCGGCGGCTGGGCGTGGAGTGCAAGCGCATGGACGCGCCGCGGCTCACCGCCTCGATGCAGATCGCGCTGGCCGACCTGGCGCTCGACCACCTGACGGTGATCTACCCCGGCGACCGGCCGTATCCGTTGGCCGACCGCGTATCGGTCGTGCCCCTGGCTGCGATCGTGACCGGCGCGCAGGCGCTTGACTCAGAGGACCTGCACTGATGCCACCTGCCCAACACTACCCCGAACCCACCGTCGGCGCGCTGATCTTCGACCCGGCGGGCCGCCTCTTCCTCATGCAGTCCCAAAAGTGGGGCGGCAAGTACGTCGTGCCCGGCGCTCACGTCGAGCTGAGCGAGACGCTGGAGGCCGCGCTGCGCCGCGAGGTCGCCGAGGAGACCGGCTTGGCCATCTGCGACATCCGGTTCGTCTGCCAGCAGGAATTCATCTACGACCTGGTGTTCTGGCAGCCCAGAC
>CAYRFV010000505.1:0-2471 GCA_964423545.1 uncultured Anaerolineales bacterium
CTACTTCGATGCCTTTGACCGGGTAGTCAAGCCCAACATCGACGACGGCCCCAGCAAGCAATTGCTGCTGGCGCACGGCCTGGCGGAGGCGCGGCATGATCCGGCAGAGATGCTTTTCGACCTGATCTTCGACCCCTCTGAGCGGAGCAATCTGGCGGGGCGGCCAGAAAATGCCTCGGTTCAGGCCGACCTGGCGGGCCGGCTTGCACGTTGGATGCGCGAGACGGATGATCCTCTGCTTCGCGGCTATGTGCCGAAGCCGCCAGGGGCGCGGGTCAACCTCAAGTGGGCGCTGCATCCCAACGAACGCGAGTTTGAGCTGTAACCACGACAGGAGCTCTTGATGCCAGACACCCTCAAAGCGTTTCCCCTGGCCGATGTCAGGCTGCTGCCCGGCCTGTTCTGGCAGCGCGCCGAACTCAATCGACGTTATCTGCTCAGCCTGAAGAGCGAGAATCTGCTCCAGAACTTCTACCTGGAGGCAGGTCTGTGGGGTCCGCGCGATGACCCCGGCGATGCAATCCACTGGGGGTGGGAGTCGCCCACCTGCCAACTGCGCGGCCATTTCCTGGGGCATTGGCTGTCAGCCGCGGCGCGGACGACTGCCGCCACCGGCGATCCTGAGATCGGGGGCAAGGCCGACCGCATCGTCGGCGAGCTGGCTCGCTGCCAGCGCGAGCACGGCGGCGAGTGGGTCTTCTCGATCCCGCCCGGCTATCTGGATTGGATTGCACGAGGCAAAAGCGTATGGGCGCCGCACTACACCATCCACAAGACGCTGATGGGCCTCGTAGACATGTTCGTGTACGCCGGCAGCACGCAGGCGCTCGAAATCCTGGAGCGCGCCGCGCGCTGGTTCCACCGCTGGACCGCGCCGTTCACCCGCGCTCAGATGGATGACATCCTGGACGTCGAGACCGGCGGCATGCTCGAAGCCTGGGCCGATCTTTACGGCATCACGGGCCGCCAGGAGCACCTCGATCTGCTCCATCGCTATGACCGGCCGCGGCTCTTCGACCGCCTCTTGGCAGGCGAGGATCCTCTCACCAACCGCCATGCCAACACCACCATTCCGGAAGCGCATGGCGCCGCACGCGCCTACGAAGTGACCGGCGATGCGCGCTGGCGCAAGATCGTTGAAGCGTACTGGAAGTGCGCAGTGACCGACCGCGGCGCCTATGCGACCGGCGGCCAGACGGACGGCGAGATCTGGACGCCTCCGCACGAGCAGTCGGCTCGTCTCAGCGACAAGAACCAGGAGCACTGCGTCGTCTACAACATGGTGCGGCTGGCGAACTTCCTGCTGCGCTGGACGGGCGGCGCGGCCTATGCCGACTATATGGAGCGCAATCTTTACAACGGCACGTTGGCTCAGCAGAACGACCGAACAGGGATGGTCGCGTACTTCCTGCAACTGCAGCCCGGCGGACGCAAGGGCGGGCTCGCGGGCGAAGCCAGCGGTTGGGGCACGCCGACGCACGACTTCTGGTGCTGCCACGGCACACTCGTGCAGGCGCACACCACCCACAACGCGTACGTCTACTACCAGGATGGCGATGGCCTGTGCATCAGTCAGTACATTCCGACGGAATTGCACTGGCAGCGCGACGGCGCGCCGATCGTCGTGCGCCAGGCGTTCGACGCGGAGAACTCCACCTCCGCGCCGCACAAGCCGGATGGTGCGCTCCGCAGGCCGACGCATCAGGCGATCGAGCTGACCGTGCGCGCCGAGCGACCGACCGAATTCAGGTTGGCGCTCCGGCTGCCGTGGTGGCTCGCCGGGCCGGCCCGGATCACGGTCAACGGCGAAACCCAACCCGTCGATGCGACGCCTTCCAGCTTCGTCGCGCTCCAGCGCACCTGGACAGACGATCGCATTCGCATCGAGCTGCCCAAGACCCTTACCGTCTGTCCGCTGCCGGACCGCCCTGACACCGTCGCGTTCATGGAGGGTCCGGTCGTCCTGGCAGGCCTGTGCGATGAGGAACGCGCCCTGCACGGCGACGTGCAGCGACCGGAGACGTTGTTGATCCCCGATCATGAACGCGAATGGAGCAGCTGGAAGGGATGGTATCGCACGGTGGGACAGGAGCGCGGTATCCGCTTCATTCCGTTATACGAGGTGCGCGATGAACGCTATACGATCTATTTCCCGGTTCGACCCTGAGCCCGCCGCGATCGCGTGTGCGGTCGCCGCGGCACGTCCGGCGCAGGGGACGACCACCGCTCGAGCGAGACTCCTATGACTGAGCCGGGTCAAACCGAGACGGGCTTGCCGCCAGCCTCCGGCAGCGAAAGCAGGCTGGATCGGATGCTGTCGTTTGGAGAGGGCGAGCCGCACCACAAACGCATGGAGCTCGTATCGGCGATCATCCTTTCGCTGGCGACCGTTCTGACGGCATGGTGCGGTTACCAGGCCACCCGCTGGAGCGGCGAACAGTCGCTCTACTACAGCGAGGCCAGCGCACTGC
>CAYRFV010000506.1:0-2399 GCA_964423545.1 uncultured Anaerolineales bacterium
TACTCTATGCGGCATTGGTTCTCAAGGTCAATGAGTCGTTTCAGCGCGCCGTTAAAATCCGTCTGATCTATGGTGAATACGCCGTGACCGTGAACGATGACGCCGGAAGATTTTTTAATGGCAGCGGGAACCGTATGGCAAAGCCCGAACGGGCCGCCCCCGACTTCACCGGGAACCACCGGAATGGCGCAAACTTCCCGGCTTTGGGGACATCGGAGATGACATTCTTCTTTGTGGGGGCATGCATCCAGGTCGCAGTCCATGGACAGAATCAAGTATAATTTGGGATGCCAGTGGAGCTCGGCCCGGCATACGGTGTTTCTAATGATCGGCAAATGGGCCGGGAGTTCGCTGTACGCCTTTGCCGGAGCAGGGGAGGATTTATCTAAAGAACAGGCAACGATATTTCCTTCAAGTGAGTCCAAAAAACTTCCGGTCCGGCTGATAAACAGCATGTCCTTATAATAATAAGATATGTTCCCGAAATTTGAATCCACCAGCCGCAGTTCCACGATTTTGCGCCCGGCTTCACAGATGGCGGCAGCCATTTCATCTTCAGAGGCAAACGGGCTTTTGGCCAGCGTACCGCCAAACGCCGCGGGGCTGTCCAGTGAATCGACAACTGTTTCAAAGGTCTTGCGCTGTTTCCGGGTGATTTTTCCGGATTTGGCGTCTTTGAGAAAATCGGAAAAAAATTTCACAAAACAGGCAAAGCAGACCGATGAGAACGCGACAAACGCCTGATCCATTGTTTTTGCGCCGATGGTGACAATGCCGTATTGGGGTATGACGACATGGGTGCGATGTTTGAGCAAAAGGCCGATGGCATCGGTGGAAAATGTTTCAGCCACCGGCAGATCTTTTAGAAAATGGCGGGTTTCGGAATCTTTTGGCCGGATGATCCCGCTTGAGATTTCGGCCAGATAATCGATGATGGCGCGATAAGGCTGGGCCGGCCGAGCAAACAAAAGAGATTTAACATGTAAATTGCTAAACAGAGGTTTCAGCAGGGCGCAGGCATCGTCATGCCTGTTCCACGATATCGTTTCATCCGCCATACCGCAGAGCGCATTGCCCGAATCGGCAAGCCCGTTTCGCAACAACCGGTCTTCGAATGTTTTAAAAAGGTCTTCCATGATGGATTTCAATTGACATGGGGGTTATCGGAACGGGAACAGGCTCGGCTGAATATAGTCCTGATACGGCCGGCACCTTTTTTTGCGGCCGCATTCCCGGCATACGGCAATATGTTTTTTGGGTTGCCCTTTTTTGTGCGGGCAGGTGATGTATGGACCGGAATCTTTGTTTTTCATGGGGTTTTCCTATTAAAAATCCTACCATTGGTTTTGCATACGCGCAAGGCAAAATAGCTTGAAATCAGACAGGCAATTTATAATAATAAAAAAAATATGTTTAAAATCACTTTCATTTAAATATCATCCATGAAGGAGTTGCGCATGAAACCGAATACACAGGGCAAGGACCGCTTTGAAATGCTGACAGGAGAAATTTCCAACCATGAACCGGTGAGCGTTGAAGCAGTGGGAGACCGGATCCGTCATTTGCGTGAGGGAAAGGGGCTTTCTTACGAGGAACTTTCCAATATGACCGGGTTTGACGTGGATCAGTTGGTCAAGATCGAAAACAATGAAATTCAGCCCCAGCTCGGCACTCTGGTGAAACTGTCCAAGGCATTGGACAGCGCGTTCAGCCGCCTGGTTTCGGGGGTCGGCAATAAGTTGTTTTCCATCACCCGCAAAAACGACCGAAAGATCGATGCCCGGTCCACAACCCCCAAAGGGAAAAAACTTTATACCTACCACAGCCTGGCGCCTGATGTCCAGGGACGGCACATGGAAGCCCTGGCCGTGACCCTGGATGAAAATCCGGAACAGTCCATGTCGGTTCACGACGGCGAGGAATTTATTTATGTGATCAGCGGGACCGTTCTGCTTAAAATCAACGAGGAGAAGTTTGAACTGGAACCGGGCGACAGCGTCTATTATCTTTCCACCACCCCCCACATGGTGGCCGCCAAACAGGGCAAGGCGGACATTGTGGCGGTGTTGTATGAGGGGTGATAGGTGAATCAGGTTGGAATGTGTTCACAGTTCAATTGTTCAGTGGTTCAACAGCCAACAGCCGAATTTTTGTCAAGAGCGTGATGGGGTCAGGTCTCCGTTTAGCTCTTTTAAGTAACAAGAAATTGATTTTAATAAATTACAGAGCGTTATATTTTTTGTTGCTTTTAAGCTGGGTCCTGGCTAAAGGCCGGGGGTGCGATTCCAAGAAACTTGTCCTACTCAGTCCCGATTTGTTGGGACGGTACTCATACTTGTACGCGTAATCGGATTTAAAAACCGAGTACGAGCGGGAGCAGGAGCAGGAATACGAAGCAT
>CAYRFV010000507.1:0-2396 GCA_964423545.1 uncultured Anaerolineales bacterium
GCGGGTTCCTCGCCAACTACCCGACCGGCGCGAGCCAGGTTGGCTTGCACTACATCGCCACTCAACCCGTGAGCGCAACCTTTGACACGATCGCGCCACCCACCCGGGCAGCCTGGCGCGCGTGGCTGGCCGAGCACCACGCCGACTCGCCCGGCATCTGGCTCATCATCCGCAAGAAGGACAGCCCCCAGCCCGGCGTGACGTAGATAGAGGCGATGGAGGAAGCGCTCTGTTTCGGCTGGATCGACAGCAAGGCGATCACGCTGGACGCGACGCGCTTCAGGCAGATCTTCACCCCGCGCAAACCGCGGGGCGCCTGGGCGAAGAGCCACAAGGAACGGGTGGCGCGGCTGATCGATCAGGGGCTGATGACGCCCGCCGGACTCGCGGCGATCGAGCTCGCCGTGGCGACCATCATACACAAAACTTCCGAAAACAAAGTCACTGCGCCTCCGTCACGGGCGCGGCCACCGTCTCGTTGCGCTTGCTCAACACGCGTGCGGCCGGCAAAACGACCAGCAGCATCACGACAACCCCTACCAGCACATACGGGAGGGTGTCTGTTCCGGAGAAGTTCTGGGTGGCGACCAGCAAGGCAGCTGCACCGTTGCGGTTGGCCGTGCTCAGTCCCATCGCCGTGCGGATGCCAGGATCGCGCCCGCCGAACAGCATACCGATCAGCAGGGATCCTACGATCAACAGCACCATCGCCCCGATACCGAGCGTTCCAATGAAGCTGAGGATATTGGAGATGTTCAACCCCAACCCGACCACCAGCAGGACGAGGATCGCCAAACTGGAAACCTTCTGCATCACAGGCGCCCAATGATCCGCAACATCGGGCGAATGGGACTTGATCAGCATGCCAATCACGAGCGGGATCAGCATCGTCGCAATCAACGACTTGGCGATATCCCATGGGTTGACCTCGACGCCCAGCAAGAGCAGCGGTAGGATGATTGGCAGGTAGAAGATGGTGACCACCATGATCAGAAACATCAACCCAACCGCGTAGGCGACATTTCCCTTGGCGCCTTGCACCAGTTTGGGAATGAAAGGCGCTCCCGCAGCTGTTCCTATCAGGATTACGCCGATCTGCAGGGATTGATCGAGGGGGACCACCTTCGTAATGACATAGGCAAGCAGCGGCACCAGCACGAAGTTCGCCAGCAGCGTCATGATAACAAGGCGAACGTGCCTCAGCGGCTGGGTCATCTGCTGGACGCTCAGGCTGAGGCTCATCGCCAGCATGCTGGTCACCACGAACAGCAGACCCGATATTCCTGCGATCACTGAAAGGAACTCATTGAGTGTCATGTTGAGCGTCCTGCCCCCAGTTTCGGAGTGAATATCGGCATTGGATGAGCGTCGTGTGGGCCCGGAGTAGGCTTACACGAGGCCACACGCCAGACCTTTTGGGGTCTGCGAGACCTTGAAGGATTTCGGTCGTTCATCCCGGACCGGAATCAGATGTCCAGAGTCTTTCGGAGTGCGTTGTGTTCGTCTTGATCCAGTTCGAGATGTCCGTGTTGGCTCAGTTCGCAAGCATGGAGCAGAATCGCGAAATCTAGTCTAGCGAAGGACTAGCCCTTACGCAGCGCCTGGGCGGCGACGGCCGCGGCAGCTTTGGCGGCGGCCTCGGGATCGCCGAGATAATAGTGGCGGATGGGCTTCAGTGCGTCGTCCAGCTCGTACACCAGCGGAATGCCCGTGGGGATGTTGAGCTCGACGATTTCGGCGTCCGAGATGGTGTCCAGATACTTGACGAGCGCGCGCAGGCTGTTGCCGTGCGCCGCAATGATGACCCGCTTGCCCGACCGCATCGCAGGGGCAATTGTCTCGTGCCAATAGGGCAGGAAGCGCGCCACCGTATCTTTGAGGCATTCGGCCAGCGGCAAATCGCTTTTCGCCAGGCCGGCATAGCGCGGGTCATTGCCGGGATAGCGCGGGTCTTCGAGCGTCAGCGCCGGCGGCCGCACGTCGTATGAACGGCGCCAAATCTTCACCTGCGCCTCGCCGTACTTCTCGGCCGTCTGTGCCTTGTTCAGGCCCTGCAGCGCCCCATAATGGCGCTCGTTGAGCCGCCAGGAGTTGATCACCGGAATCCACATCTGGTCGAGCTCATCGAGTGCGATCCAGAGCGTCCGGATCGCCCGCTTCAGGACGGACGTATAGGCCACATCAAAGACATAGCCGCCCTCCCGCAGCAGCTTGCCGGCGTCGTGCGCCTCGGCCGTCCCCTTCTCCGACAGATCGACATCGGTCCAACCCGTATACAGGTTCTCTCTGTTCCAGGTGCTCTCGCCGTGGCGGAGCAGCACGAGTTTCATCATGAGCTTTCCTCCGATCTGAATACAAACGCCTGCGCGGCGATGCAAGCGTCAAAGCGTAAGTAC
>CAYRFV010000508.1:0-2394 GCA_964423545.1 uncultured Anaerolineales bacterium
AAGATTCGGCGGCACAGGGTTGGGTCTCACCATCTCCAAGCGGCTGGTCGAGCTGATGGGCGGCCAGATCGATGTCGACAGCGACGCGGGTCGTGGGTCGCGCTTCTGGTTCACGGCCAATTTCGCGCCGGTGAATCCCAAAGCATTACTCCTGCGTGACCGGCAGCCTCTCAGCGATCCTGTCGAGGCGGGCAACGGGTGGCATGCTGGTGCACGTGCGCTGATCCTTCTGGCCGAAGACGATCCGGCGAACCAGCGGCTGGCCGTGCTCCAGTTGGAGAAGTCAGGATACGCGGTGCGGGCAGTCGGCGACGGCCGGGCGGCCATGGCGGCGTTGTCTGCTGACCCTGACGCATATGCGCTGGTGCTCATGGACTGTCAGATGCCGGAGATGGACGGCTTCACAGCTACCCGAGCGATTCGTGCGACGGAGGCCGGCACCGGACGGCATGTGCCGATCATTGCCATGACGGCGAATGTCATGCGCGGCGCGGTCGAAGGTTGCATCGAAGCCGGCATGGACGACTATATCGGCAAGCCGGTGCGCTATGCGGACCTGAAGCAGGTGCTGCTTCGGTGGGCGCCGGTGCAGCGCGTGCAGGCGGAGGCCGCGCGGCCGCAGGTGGCCGGGGCGAGCCCGGTTGTCCCTGACGGCCCGTTCGATGACGAGTTGGGACGCAGCCCCCTGGATGGCACTGTCATTGCAGGCCTCAGAGAGTTGGAGGATGAGGGACCGTCTGGCGCTTTCGACGAGCTTGCTGGCCTGTTCATCGACAGCGTCACGACATACCTGGCCTCGGCCGAAGATGCGGTACGGCGGCAGGATGCCGAGTCGTTGTTCCATGCAGGGCATGGCCTGAAAGGCAGCGCAGGAACCATGGGAGCCTCTCGGTTGGAGGTGCTCGGCGCGATGCTGGAGACCCTGGGCGGCAGCGGCAAGGTGGAGGGGGCGGAGGCTCTGTTGGCCAGGGCCGCCGCTGAGCTGGCTGCAGTTCGCGAGGCGCTGGCGGCCATGTCGCGCGCCTCGACGTCATGAACCGAGCCAACGGTCGCAATGTCTGGCGTGCGTGGGTCATCGCCAGTCGGCCGCGCACGCTGCCGGCGGCCGTGGCGCCGGTGATCGTGGGCGCTGCTGTTGCGATCCATGATGGCGTGTTCCAGCCGGCCGCCGCGTTGGCTGCGCTCTTCGCTGCCTTGATGATCCAGATCGGCTCGAATTTCGCGAACGATCTAGGTGACTTCCGCCGGGGAACCGATCGCGTGGGCCGAGTAGGGCCCACGCGTGTCACGACGGCCGGCCTGCTCTCGCCTGAGCAAGTGAAGGCGGGAATGGTCGTCGTGTTCGGATTGGCCGCGTTGGCCGGCGCTTACCTGGTTGCCGTGGGCGGATGGCCGATCCTGTTCATCGGGGTGACATCCATCGTGGCGGCGGTTGCCTATACGATCGGTCCGCTGCCGTTCGGCTACTATGGCTTGGGAGATCTGGCGGTCTTCGTCTTTTTCGGGCTGGTTGCCGTGATCGGCGTCTACTACGTGCAGGCGCTCACCGTCACGCCCTTGGCGGTGCTGGCTGCAGTGCCGATGGGCTGCCTGATCACGGGCATCCTGGTCGTCAACAATATCCGCGACGCCGACACCGATCGCGCCGCCGGCAAGCGCACCCTGGCTGTGCTGTTCGGCCGCAGCGGTGCGCGCGTCGAATATGTCGCCCTCATCATCGGCGCGTATGCCGTGCCGTTCGTGCTCTGGTTGGCGCTTGATCTGCGGCCGATCGTGCTGCTGCCCGTGCTGACGCTGCCCCTGGCGCTCCGGCTGGTGCGCACCGTGCTGAGTGTCGTTGGTCCGCCCCTGAACCGCGCCCTGGCCGGGACCGCTCAGTTGGCGGTGCTGTTCGCATTGGCTTTCGCCATCGGGATCGTGCTGTAGAGGGGCCGCCCTCCCCTGATGTCGGATCGCGCACGTCCGGGACCTCGTCATACCTCGCGCAACTGCTCTGATATCCTGACCGCGGCAGCTGGGTCGATCCACAGCAGGCTGCGCACCTGCAGCGCAAGCGCGCCGGCCTCAAAACAGCGTTCGGCATCTTCGTACCGGCAGATGCCGCCCGCAGCAATGAGGGGCAGGCCCAGTGTGAGTGCAGCCACTGCACGCAGCGCGTGAAGCGTGAAAGGAAACGCCGCCGGCCCAGCGACGGGACCCTCGACCATGTCCCCTTCGGGCGTCAGAGCCGTCGCGGGTGCGCCTGCACCGACGATCAAGGCCTCTGCCCCCGCGTCGGCGCACGTGGAAGCGAGCGCCACAGCGCGCGATGTGGGAAGCTTGGCGAGGATCGGCAATGTGGTGGCTCGCCGCACCGCACCGATCCAGGCTGCCGCATCGCTGCGATGCGCGATC
>CAYRFV010000509.1:0-2383 GCA_964423545.1 uncultured Anaerolineales bacterium
GTATCGTGCATCGCCGGTCCGATTGAAGCGATCCGCCGCTACTGCCCACTCCAGCAGCGACAGCATTGGCGTCAGATCGAACATCGGGGTGCGGTTGGGCGCCACAGACTGGTCGCGTACGTCGAAGGCGCCATACAGCACGCCTCGCAATACAATCTCAAGTCCCGACCTCAAGAATGCGGCAGCCAACAGGCCCAAGAGCGGGAAGGAACGCAACCCGTGCGTGATATCGAACGCAACTTCCTCCCTCATCTCGACGCATCCGCTCACCTGCTCGAAAATCTGCCACAATTCCTGCTCATTCTGACCCAGAGGAATGGAGACCGGTTGGACGGACACCTCCGACGGCAAGGCGGCCCGGAATGCAGGATATACCTCACGCTGCGCATCCTCGGTCAAGAAGACGATCAGTCGATCAGGCTGGAGGAACTGGCATGAGGCCACTGGGGCAAATCTGCACACATGTTCCTGGTGTTGCCAGACATACGCAGTGGTGTCGTACTTGCCGATGCCCAGAAAGGTAAGTAGTTTCATCTACCCTCCTACGACGCGCACCTTGAGCCAACCGAGGGGCTCCAATCGATCGTCCGCATAGTACGCTACTTTTCGCGACTTCGGAGAAGCGGCGGATCCGAGCCATCTGCCAGTGCCGCCTGGTTTGCCCAGGCGCTGGGTGCTCTCGTACTTCGCCACAACCTGTCCGAAGATCTCCTCACCAAGTTGGTCTGTGATCGTCTTGGCATCAAAGCCGGTGCCCCAGCCGATGGGCAGCAGAAAGCAGTCCTGCCCGAAAGCGGCCTGTTGCTTGCGTAGACCGCTGCACAGTTCTGCCAGATCGCTGCGCCGGTGTTCCCCATAGAACTCGCTTTCTTGACGCAGCAGATCGTCAGCCGCAAGTCGGCAATACCCTCGGAAATGCTCGACCAGCGTCCGGCGCGTGCCGAACCGCAACTCACGCGCCGGGCCTTCGCTGCTCAGCAGCGCATCGTTGATCGTGAGCGGCATCTGCAGCTTGGTGCCCGGTCTCAGTAGCTCGGCGTAGATCCGCATCACGCTGCCACCGTGAGGCATGGTTTTCGGCTGCAATGTTCCGCTGGTTTGCGCCGAAAGAACCTGCACCTCATTGACCTGCAGCTTGCTGCTGTCAATCGCTTGCGAATCGGCAAAGCTCATCGCGCGAATCAGATCGTAGTTGGGTCGCTTGCCCCTGTCGATATCATGATCAGCAGGCACGAATCCGGAGGCTTCCGCTTCGCGTCCTGGATTCTTGCCTCCCTGCGCGACAACGGGGCCAACAGCCTGGATGACTTGGGTTCTGCGCTCCGGTCTGCGTGATACAGCGCCACTCACGACATAGCCACGCAGCAAGGCGCTCTTGAGCGCTCCCCTGAAGGATGAACCCGGCAGATAGGGCCGATCATCTGGCTGTTTGATGAATTCAAGCACGTTGCGCGGAGCAGTTGGTGCTTGGTTCTTGATCCGGTAGGCAACGAAGTTATCGAGTGGAAGATGGTGCTCATCGAAGAAAGCATCGATACGCCTCGTCGGATCTTCGGCGAACATCATGAACCGGTCAACCCGGCGACGGTCATGGCTGATCCAGGTAATCAGCTTGTCTTCGTCGATCACGGCGACCTCTCCGCCACTCAGGATGAAAGACTTGCTCGATAGCTTGTTTCCACTGCCAATATGTGTCGGTGTCAACACAGAGATGTCGAGCGTGAAGCGAAGCAAGAAGTCGTTCATATCAGCCTCCCGCGTCCGGCACGCACACTGATACGCCAATCGCCAGCCCGCTTTGATAGACCGGCCATCCGTCTGCCGTACCCGGCACGACTTCAGCCAGTCGGCCGTAGATCTCCTTGCGCGTCGTTACTGGGAAAACCGAACCGGGTTCGAAAACGCGCAATCGCCGCTTATAGACGGGGGTGGAACGCCCTGTTGGGACCTGGGGGTAGTGCTGTTCGCGCTTAGCCCAGAGGTTCGTTAGGCGGTAGTTGAGTGGCCGCGCATCGGCCGTCCACTCACCGGGCATTGGCAGGTAGCGCGAGAGTGCCAGCCATCCGTTTGCAGCGCTTCCTGCGTCTGGCAATGCCGGTGCTTCTGTCATTTCGATGCCGAAGTGACCCTTGCCCGTTGTGCGGTCAGCACCCAATCCCGTGTCGGCCAGGTAACGAAGGGCTGGCCGCACTAGATCATTGGCATTGGCCGTAGTGGCCTTCAACAGGCACCACAGGCCGGCCCCGGGTGCGAATCGTGTTTCGCTCGTGTAGAACAGCTGCCCTTCCACGGTTGCGCCTGCCACTCGGTCAATCTGATTGTGTTGGATGGCGACACGCTGCATCAATCTGGGGAACGGCGCATTACCGCATACGCGTAGACG
>CAYRFV010000510.1:0-2370 GCA_964423545.1 uncultured Anaerolineales bacterium
GCGTAAGGCAGACAAAGATGAACAACTCCTATTCTTCCACAATCTCTGATGAGCGGGACGATTACCCGCAGATCACACAGGCTGACCTGGATCGAGCGAAATTTCGTGTCGGTCTCAAGCCTGCGCTGCGCAAGCAACGTGTAACGATCCTGTTGGACGCCGGACTCGTTGCCTATTTCAAAACGCAGGCAGGCGAGCGAGGGTATCAGACCCTCATCAATGAAACCCTGCGCCAGGCCGTGGAGCGTGACGATCTTGAAGAGAGACTGCGGCGCATCATTCGCGAGGAGATACGCCGCGATGCTGTCGGGGCGGGCGGGGCAGGCGCGTGACTTTGATGCGCCACAATTGATGCAACAGGGACGATCCGATGAAAACCAATCGCGCCAACCTGCAACACCTTCTGCGAGCATTCGACTTCAAGAAACTCTTTCTCGAAGAACTGGGCTGGGACAACTACCGCGCGCCGCTGCCTGTGCTGGTGGATGGCGCGGCCTACACGCTGCAAGGCATTGCCGAGAAGCGCGGCGTGGCGGCCTTTGTGCTCACCAGCGCCGGCGGCCTGCCCGACCACAACCTGCGCCGCAAGATCGAGCGCCAGGTAGCCAAGCGCCACCGCGAACATCTGATCATCTTCAGCGATGGCCGCGGCGTGCAGGTGTGGCAGTGGGTGCGCCAGGAGCCGGGCAAGCCGCTGGCCAGCCGTGAGGTGCGGCTGGATGTGGAGCAGAGCGGCGAGGCGCTGCTGCAAAAGCTCGACGCGTTGGCCGTCAGCCTGGAAGATGAAGAGACGTTAACGCTGGTTGATGTCACCGGCAAACTCAAGAGCGCCTTCGACGTGGAGCGCGTCACCAAGAAGTTCTACGAGCAGTTCAAGAAGGAGCACAGCAGCTTTGGCGCATTCCTCAAGGGTGTGCCGGTTGGCGATCTGGCCGACTGGTATGTGTCGGTGATGCTCAACCGGTTGATGTTCATCTACTTCATCCAGAAGAAGGGTTTCCTGGGCGGCGATGCGGACTATCTGCGCAACCGCCTGGCCGCCAGCAAGCGCACAGCGCCCGACCGCTTCTACCTCGATTTTCTCTGCCCGCTCTTCTTCGAAGGCTTTGCCAGACCCAAGAACGCACGCGACCCGGCCATGGCCGGATTGCTGGGCGACGTGCCCTATCTCAACGGCGGCATCTTCGCCCGCCACCAGATCGAGCAGACCCACGGCCAGAACATCACCCTGCCCGATCGGGCCTTCGAGCGCCTCTTCGCCTTCTTCGACCAATACCAGTGGCACCTGGACGACCGCCCGCTACGCAAGGACAACGAGATCAACCCCGATGTGCTGGGCTACATCTTCGAAAAGTACATCAACCAGAAACAGATGGGCGCCTATTACACGCAGGAGGACATCACCGAGTACATCGGCAAGAACACGATCATCCCCTACCTCTTTGACGCGGTGCAGCGCGAGCAGGCGGCCGCGTTCAAGCCGGGCGGGCAAGTGTGGAGCTTGCTGACCGCCGACCCGCATCGCTACATCTACCCGGCTGTGGCGCACGGGAGCGACCTGCCACTGCCGCCGGAGATTGCCGCCGGCGTTGGCGATGTGGCCCATCGCGGTGAGTGGAACAAGCCAGCCGCGGATGGCTACGCCCTGCCCACCGAAATCTGGCGCGAGACGGTGGCGCGGCGTCTGCGCCATCAGGAGGTGCGCGCCAAGCTGGCCGCCGGTGAAGTGCACACCATCGACGAGCTGATCACCCTGAACCTGAACATCCGCCAGTTTGCCCAGGATGTGATCGAAGGCTGCGACGACCCGGGGCTGCTGCGCGGCTTCTGGAAGGCGCTGCGCCAGATCAGCGTGCTCGACCCGACCTGCGGCTCCGGCGCGTTTCTCTTTGCCGGGCTGAACATTCTGGAGCCGCTCTACGAAGCGTGCCTGGAGCGCATGGCAGCCTTCGTGGCCGAACTGCCGCCCGACGCCTCACCGCTGCGCTTCAGCGATTTCCGCAAGGCGCTGGCCGACGTGGCGCGCCACCCCAACCAGCGCTACTTCATCTTCAAGTCAATCATCGTCGACAACCTCTACGGCGTGGACATCATGCACGAGGCGGTGGAGATCGCCAAGCTGCGGCTCTTTCTCAAGCTGGTCTCGCTGGTGGAGCAGGGCAGCCAGATCGAGCCGCTGCCCGACATTGATTTCAACATCCGCGCCGGCAACACGCTGGTGGGTTTTGCCACGCGGCCCGAGATGGAGGCCGCGGTGCGCGGCAACCGCCTGCTGCTGCTGCCCGAAGACGAGGAGGCGCTGGCTGCCATCGACGAACAGGCGGCGGATGTGGAGCGGCTCTTTGGCCGTTTCCGCCAGATGCAGACTGA
>CAYRFV010000511.1:0-2361 GCA_964423545.1 uncultured Anaerolineales bacterium
GTTGGTGCGCCACGTAGCGACCGGCGCGAATCTCCGCCTCAAGGGTGTCCTTGAGCTGAAGATAGAGGGGGTCCGGAGCTTCGGGGTGTAGCTGCATGGTCGTCGCCGCGCATCTGACCGGTCTATACCGGTCATGACCAATTTAGCACAGGGCCGGACGCCTGTCAAGTCCGATGACTGTCAAGTCCGATGAGAGTGCGGCAAAGGGGCCGGAGCTTTCGGCCCTACAGGGTTCTTTGGGACAGCGAACGGCTGCCAGGGGTGATGCTGCCCAAGACAACCGGATGGCGCGCGCCGGTGGCGCTGGGGAGATTGCCTGGCCGACCGTGCCACGTCTCGTAGGCGAGCACTGCGAACGCCACCGCCTCCTTCGCTTCAACAGGCAGGCCGAAGTCGCCGGTCGTGAGCACACGCGCCGGAATCACGGCGCGCAGCATTGCCATCAAGGTCGGATTCAGTGCGCCGCCGCCGCTGACGATCACCTCGTCCGGCCAGCGCGGCAGGAAATCGCGATAAGCGCGCGCGATCGAGTGTGCGGTGAACGCCGTGAGCGTGGCGACGATGTCGGCATCCGTCAGGTTGCGCGCTTTGCCGCGCTCCCACACCTGCGCGCCGAACTGCACCCCGAAGCGCTCTCGACCGGTGGTCTTCGGCGGCGGAAGCCGGAGGTAGGGTTCCTCCAACAGATCTGAGAGCAGACTGGCGTCCACCGTTCCCCCTGAGGCGAGCACACCGTCGTGGTCGAACTCCCACGCGCCCTCTGTAGCCTGAGCTGCGGCGTAATCGATCAGCATGTTCCCAGGTCCGGTGTCGAACGCGATCTCAGGGGCAGGCGGCGCAAGAAAGGTGACATTCCCGATCCCGCCGATGTTCTGCAGCGCGCGCGCCAGCGTCGCATCGGCGAAGAGCAGCCTGTCGAGATAGGGAACGAGCGGTGCGCCCTGCCCGCCGGCCGCCATGTCGCGCGCACGAAAGCCGCTCACCACCGGTATCCCGGTGCGCTCCGCAATCACCGCCGGCTCACCGAGCTGCAGCGTCGAAGCCTCGGCCCCGGTGGGGATATGCCATACCGTCTGCCCGTGACTGCCGACCAAGTCGATCTGCTCCAGGGCCAGGCCGGCATCGGCGGCCACCTGGCTGACGGCATCGGCAAACGCATGCCCCAGCCGAACGTTCAACGCACAGATTTGATCGACCGCGCTGGTCTCCGGCCGAAACGCCCGGAATACCTCTGCCCGCAGTACGGGTGGATAGGACGTGTTGCGAAAGGCAAGCAACTCCCAGCGCAGGGCGGGCGGCGCGCCTTCGAGACGGACGGCAGCGCCCGCAGCACCGTCGGCCGATGTGCCGGAGATCAGGCCGATGACGATCATGCCATAGCACCTCGAACACGCAGTCGCTGAGAGGGGTCGGGCTCAACCCTTCACCGCGCCGATGCGCAAGCCCTGCATGAAGTATTTCTGAAACGCAAAGAAGAAGAGGATCATCGGAATCGCCGCGAGCGCCGCACCGGACATCAGGAGGCCGTAGTCGGTGCCGAACTCGCTGGTGTTGACGAAGGAAAGCCCCACCTGGAGCGTATACTTGTCCGGGCTCTGGAGCACGATGAGGGGCCACAGGAAGCTGTTCCAGTAGCGCTGAAAAGCGAAAATTGCCGTCACCGCCAGGCCGGGAGCGGACAGCGGCAGCACGATCCGGGTGAAGGCGCCCCACTCACTGGCGCCGTCCATGCGCGCCGCTTCGATCAACTCGCTCGGAAGCGTCTGGATATACTGCTTCAGCAGAAAGATGCCGATCACATCGGCCAGGCCCGGCATGATGACGCCTGCGAAGGTGTTGATCAGCTTCAGCCTCGTGACCATCAGATAAAGGGGCACGAGGGTGACCTGGGCGGGAATCATCAGCGCTGCGAGGATCATGTAGAAGAACAGGTTGGAGCCGGGGAACCTGCGCTTGGCGAAGGCGTAGCCGGCCATCGAGTCGAACAGCACGTGGATGGCTGTGCTGACGAGCGCGATGAACGCCGTGTTCAGGAACCAGAGCAGAAGCCTCGGCATGACGACGATGCTGTCGCCGATCAGGCGCAGCTTCCCGGCGCCACTGACCCGGATGATCCGTTCGAGGTTTTCGAGGGTCGGATGAGCAGGGATCATCTCCGGCGGCAGTTTGACCGTCGAGCTGGCTGGGGTCAGCGCCGTGACGAACAACCAATACAGCGGAAAGAGGCTGATGGTTGCGATGAGCACCAGGCACACCATCACCAGCAGCCTGGGCAGGCGCTGCGCCCAGCGGCGCATCGACGGCGACAGGGCTCTGCGGGCCGGCGTTGGGCGGGCAACGGTCATCGGGTCCCCCTGCTAA
>CAYRFV010000512.1:0-2359 GCA_964423545.1 uncultured Anaerolineales bacterium
GTCAGGACCAGGATCGTCAAGAAGATGGTGATGAATAGCGCGTACTGGCTGCGGTGAGCAAGGATATCCTTCAGCAGCGCCTTCTTCTGCTCACCGCGCAGCAGGCGAACGATGCGGGCAAGCCGGCTCAAGCGGGCCAAACGCAAGAGGCCGGAAAACCGAGTCAAACTTGTTAAGAGCCCGAACGAAGGTATGGAGCCGAGCAGGTCGAGCCAGCCGCGTTCCTTGATGAAGTAATCGGATTTCTTCGCCGCCCCTCGCAGGTTGAGGAAGAAGTCGATCAAAAAAATGACGCAGATCAAGTTGTCATAGACTGAAAGCAACGTGAGGGTTGCGTCAGATATGGGCAACAGCATGACTACCATCACTGCCAGTGACAGGAGAGTGAGCACGAGGATGAAGATGTTGTAGGCATTGCTGTGCTTGCGGAGTTTGGCTGTTTCCTGTGTCATGCGATGCTCCTTCCTCATCCGATTCAGACTGGGCAGCCCAGGCGGGACTGCCCATCTTGTGCTAAGGCAACGGGGAGTGCATCGCGTGCGCAGCGCACGCGATGCCCACATGACTGGCGCGCGTGTGCGCACCCAGCACCGGCGCAACCGAAGTTGCTGGCAGCCAATCACACTCGAGCTCCGCCGCCAGCAACTTGCGCAACTGCTCGGCCCCCTCGAGATTGTCGGTGTGCATCACCTGGACGCGCAAGCGCGTGCCCGGCGCATGATCGGCGGCGACGACGCCTACCAGCTTGGCAAGGGCGCTGTTGAATGATCGCGTGATATGGCTGATGCGACCACCAGCTTCGAGCTCGGTGCCCTATGTGCCGCTCGACCCGGACGATCAGCATCCAAGTCAGAACGTCACAGAATGCCTGCAGCAGTCCCGGGGCGGGCGTCTTCCCACGGGACCACTGCACCCACCGCCTTTGCCTTCCCGACTAACGCAGCAGCCCCACGCCGTTGCGGCGTCCCACGCCGACGCCGCCAACCGGCCCCGGGGGATTCGGCCCGCGACCAACGCCGCCAACCGGCCCCGGGGGATTCGGCCCGCGACCAACGCCACCGACTGGGCCTGGAGGATTTCCAGCGCCAACGCCACCCACAGGGCCGGGGGGATTCGGTCCTCTTCTCATGATGCTGCCTCCTGTCGCGCGCTTTCCGCGGCGAGTTCCTGCACAAACTGTTCGACCACTTCGGGCGCGATCTGGGCGCGATCCACCAGGGTGCCGCCAGCATCTGCGATGGCCTGGCGGAGATTGGCGGTCCACAGGTTCTCCCACAAGAGCAGCAATGCCGCTGAATTCTCGCGAAGTCGGCTCGCCGCAATCTTCAGGTCATCGGTCGTGAAAAGGCTGGACACGTGCTCGCCCATGGGAACGAACATCTCGTACAGCTCAGGTTCGAGATCGTTGAGTTCAATGGTATGCGTACTACCGTCTTCCTCTTTCCGGATGAAGACGATGTCCACAAAGCGCACGATGCCGCGCTCCGCCAGGTTCACGAGCTCGGGCACGATCTTGCCTGAGAACTTGTTGCCCTCGAATCCGATCAGGGCATACTCCAGGGGAAGGTCTAGCATTGTCCAGCTCCTTTGGTTTGGGTGCATGCAAAGTCCGTTGTGCGAAGCGATCGATATGGGCTCAGCCGGCGGCGCCGGCCGCCACGGCGTTGATCATCGCGTGCTCATGCAGCGCCTGCTCTGCCTCCAGGTGCGCCGGTTTGAGGTCGAAGACGACTTTCTTCAACTTGCCGGTGAAGGCATACGGCGCCTTGTCCTCGTACTCCAGGTCGACCACGCCGCCGTTGTCGCGGCCCATGTCCATGCCGGCATAGGTCGTGAAGAGCATCGCCACCGAGTGGGGCATGGCGCCTGCGCCAATCTGCTTGTCGTTGGCCCACAGCGTCACCTTGCCGCCGGCCCCCGGCTTTGGCTCGTCGATCTCGAACAGCATCTTCACGTGGACGTCGCCGGTCGGGATGGGCTCAGTCGAGACCTGCTTGTAGGTTTCCACGCCGAGGAACTGGTAAGTGTGGATGAGGCGTCCCTTCTCGTTGACCCACAGCGCGAACCCGCCGATGAAGTCGGCGAAGGCGCACAGCACGCCCTCAGCCCCGCCCTCCGGGACTTCCAGCTCGGCTTCGATGGCGTAAGAGCGCCCGTAGATGCGCGGGATCACCGTGGTGGATACGTTCTGGACATCGCCGGCGAAGGTATAGCGTGTGACCGTGGGCATGGGCGGCAGGATGCCGAAGAACGCAGCCATGCCACCGAGCAGCGGCAGCGCCCGGTTACGCTCGGCCTCTTGCCAGAAGAGCTCCCTCATTTCTGCCAGCTTCTCAGGTTTTTCCGCCGCCAGGTTCTT
>CAYRFV010000513.1:0-2355 GCA_964423545.1 uncultured Anaerolineales bacterium
GGAGTTTCCTCTTGATCCTGAGCGCGCTGACCATCATCGGCACGCTGATCTCGGACATCTTGCTGGCGTGGGTGGATCCTCGCATCCGACTGGAGGGCTGAACCATGGCTGTCACGGCGCCGACTAAGGACCAGTTTGAGGGCGAGGTCGCCGCAGGGGAAGAGACCCTCAGCACCGGCGAGAGCGTCTATGTGGCGCCGCCCTGGAAGCTGATGTGGTGGCGGTTCCGCAAACACAAGATGGCGATGATCTGCAGCGTCGTTCTGATCGCTTTCTACTTCACTGCGGTTTTCAGCGAATTCGTGGCGCCCTATGAGCCGGACACGCCGTTCATCCAGTTCAAGTTTGCGCCGCCCACGCCCATCAACCTGCGCGACGCCGAAGGGCGCTTCCACCTGCCTTTCATCTACCAGTACACGCGCTCCATCGACCCGGTGACCGCGCAGCCGATTTATGTGGTGGACACGACGATTCGCTATCCGATCCAGTTCTTTGTCCAAGGCTTCGAATACAAGCTGCTGGGTGTGATCAAGACCAACATCCACTTGTTCGGCATTCCGTCGGCGGAAGCAAAGCAGGGCATCTTTCTCTTCGGAGCCGATCGCCTCGGACGCGATATGTTCTCCCGGATCTCCTTTGGCGCCCGCATCTCGCTCTCCATCGGCCTGGTCGGCGTCTTCCTCAGCTTGATCCTCGGCGTGATCTTGGGCGGCATCTCAGGCTACTACGGTGGCTGGATCGATACGGCCGTCCAACGCTCCATCGAGTTCATCCGCGTCATCCCGACGATCCCGCTCTGGATGACGCTGAGCGCCGCCATGCCGGTCGACTGGCCCGTGACACGCGTCTACTTCGGCATCACGATCATTCTCTCGCTGGTGGGGTGGACGTTCATCGCACGCGTGGTCCGCGGCCGTTTCCTGGCGATGCGCGAGGAGGATTTCGTGCTGGCCGCCCGCTTGAACGGCGCGCGCGAGATGCGTATCATCATGCGGCACATGGTGCCGTCGTTCCTCAGCTACATCATCGCTGCGCTGACCCTGGCGATCCCGGGCATGATCCTGGCCGAGACTGGCTTGAGCTTCATCGGATTGGGGCTGCGGCCGCCGGCCATCAGTTGGGGGGTGCTGCTGCAAGAGGCCATGAACCTGCGCTCGCTGGTGCTGTCGCCCTGGGTGCTGGCGCCCGGCCTGGCGGTGGTGACGTCGGTGTTGGCCTTCAACTTCGTGGGCGACGGATTGCGCGACGCCGCGGACCCCTATGCCCGTTAAAGTCGCCCGTTAGGGCCGCCCGACTCTGCCAGGAGCGCACCCCATGAAACAAGATCAACTGCTCGTAGAAGTCAAAGACATCAAGACCTATTTCTTCCTCAACGAGGGGCTGGTGCGGGCGCTGGACGGTGTGGATTTCAATATCTGGCGCGGGCAAACATTGGGCGTGGTGGGGGAGAGCGGATGCGGCAAGAGCGTTACGGCGCGCTCGATCCTGCGCATCGTGCCGAAGCCCGGTCGAATCGTCGGCGGCGAGATCACGTACTACCGGAACTACATCGACGGAGACGGCAGCGCGCAGACGGAGGAGATCAAGCTGAGCGAGCTCAATCCCGCGGGCACCACGATGCGCAGCATCCGCGGGGCTGAGATCGCGTTGGTGCCGCAGGAGCCGATGGCGTCCCTCAGCCCGGTGCACACGATCGGCAACCAGATCGCAGAAGCGATCATCCTCCACCAGAAAGTGAGCAAGGAGGAAGGCCGCGCCAAGGCGATCCAGATGCTGGATCTGGCCGGCTTCCCGAAGCCCAAGGAACGCGTGGATGCCTATCCGCACCAGCTGTCCGGTGGCCTGCGCCAGCGCGCAGTGATCGCCATGGCGCTTTCGTGCCATCCCAGCCTGCTCATCGCCGATGAGCCGACGACCGCGCTGGATGTGACGACCGAGGCGCAGATCCTCCGCCTGATGCGCAGCCTGCAGCACGAGCTCGGCATGGCGATCATGTTCATCACGCACAACCTGGGCGTCGTCGCGCAAATGTGCGAAGACGTACTGGTGATGTACATGGGCAAGGTGGTCGAAGAAGCCACGGTGGACGACATTTTCCACAATCCCAAGCATCCCTACACCCAGGCCCTGCTCCGGTCGATCCCGCGGCTGGGCCAGAAGACGCGCGAGCGCCAGCAGTTGGAGTCGATCCGCGGCACGGTTCCCGATCCCTACACGCGTCCCAAGGGGTGCGCCTTCCATCCGCGCTGCAGCCAGCGCGTCCCCGGCGTGTGCGACCAGCAGACGCCGCCCTACGTCGAAGTTCAGCCGGGGCACAGGGTGCGCTGTGTGCTGTACGGAGAGCCGAGCGCGTAG
>CAYRFV010000514.1:0-2350 GCA_964423545.1 uncultured Anaerolineales bacterium
GGGGAAACAAAGCGTTATAACGCCACGGCATCATTGCTGTACGCGTTCACCGCTCGGTGCGCCATGTCGAGCCCACCCGTGTCCCGGATCATTTCGTTCGGCCATCCTGCTGCAGGAGCCGGCAAGAATTGCCGGTGCATAGAAACAGGACTTCACGTTTCATCGCTTCTCCTTACTGATAGGCTTTCGGGTTATGGCGAACGCGGCTGAACACCAGCACCTGGCGTCTCAAGCAACACCTTTCAGCCGCCCTCCAATAGGTCGCGCGCTTGGCCCTTGAGGTGTTGCTGCAGAAACGATAACGCAGCGTCGGCGTCGCGGTCCAACAAGATGCGGCACAGCTCGATCAGTTCGGCGTCTTCGAGAATCAGCGTGAGACCCTTCTTCATCGTTCCGCTCCTGCTGTTACAGGGCATTCCGGTTGCGCTCGCCAGCCCCTTCCTCAGCCTGGTCCAGCATCTGCCCCAGCGCCTGGCGCTGTGCGACGAAAGCGAGATCGGCCAGCGATGGGCACTCCGCTGGTCGGTGACGACTCTCCAGCAGGCCAAACGCAAACGCCATGCAGGTCGCCTCCCCGCATGCCCGGCAGTTGGTGCGCGGCAACAGCTCGTACACGTCCAGTGGCCGGGGCACGCGACGGGCTGTGTGCCGCGGCTGGATCTCCTCTCGCCGCGCCCAGGTCTGGTTGAGTAGATCGCGCATTGCAGCCAGCAGCGCCAGCCCCTCTTCGACGTCTGCCACCTGGGTGATCATCACCTTGTCCGGGTAGAGCGTGATCAGGCCCGGCCGCCGGCGCAACGTCATCACGCCGCTGAAGGGATGGTAGCTGACGACATTGGGCAGGATTGCGTTCAGCAGCGGCAGCACGCCGTCAAGCGCCGCGTCGGTCTCGCCGATCACGATGATCTTGCCGGGATCGGCCAGGCACGGCAGGGTGCGGATCAGCGTGATCGCACTGACCAGTGGTGCATCTGTCATGGCGTCGCGCTCCTCACGTCCCACCGCGAAGGTGACGACCGATCCGTGCAGCCGTTCGAAATGATTCGTCAACGTCCCGGCCAGGTAAGCCTGCGCGGCCGCATCATTGTCCGCTACATGCGTCACCACCGGACGGATGCCGGCCTGTTGCAGGCTCTCATACGCGCCCATTCCCATACCACGCGCCAGCAACACCCGGCAGTCGGCGGTCGGGGCCGCCATGCGGCCGTGGGTGTCTTCGGAGTTCGATTCCTGGTTGCGCTTGATCACCTCGTTGCGGGTGGCGACGCGCACGCTGCGCCCGGTCTTGACCTCCACCAGCGTCAGCACGAACTTGCCGTAGTCGAGTTTGCGGCTGTTGCCCTTGCCGAAGGTGCAGCCGGTGGTGTACTGGATGCCGTCGGCATAGCAGGTGGCGCAGTGCTCGCCCCAGCGGAGTGCCTGATGAACAAAGATTCTCCCTTACGTGCTCTCTCCTGACGGGGCGCAGCAGTCAGCGGTGCCTGCAGGCACTCAAGTCAGACTCCTTACGGACTCGTGGCGCCAGGTAGCTCTCCGACTTCGCACGGGAACGGCTCTCGTGTCCTACCCATTTTCATCTGCAGCGGTGAGCCGTGGCGCAGAGACAACTCCTTGAGGTCAGCGCTCAACCAACACCGTTTTCTGCAGCCCGAACAGGGGATGCACATCGGCTTCCCATCCTTGTTGTGTGCACAGCGGGATGCCGTCCCGCCTTATTTGACCAGATCGAAGATCATCTTGGCGGCGATCAGCCACAGCAGCACGCCAATCATCTTCTTGAGCTGATTGCTCGACATTTTGGTCTTCATGAGTTGCGAGCCGATGATCGAGCCGGAGGCCGCCATCACCGCAGTGATGGCGATGAAGAGCGGGTCGAGCCCGCCCATGGTCGCGTGGCCCAGGAAGCCCGACAGCGACGAGAAGACCACGATCAGCGCGGTCGTCCCGGCGGCCACCTTGGCGTCCAGGCCCAGCCAGTTGAGCACCGGCAGGATGAAGTTGCCGCCCCCCACACCCAACAGACCGCCGAAGAAGCCGGCCACACCGCCGATGCCGGCCCCGGCGCTGATCTCGACGGCCCGGCTCAATTCCCGTTCACGCTTTTTGGCGTGGTAGAACAGCATCATGAAGCCAGCAAAGATCAGGAAGGCGGCGAACAGCGCGAGCAGCAGCCGCGTGTCCACGCGCAACGTCAGCCGCGCGCCGAACGGCGACAGGATCACGGCGACGATCAGCACCGGCAGCCCGACCCGAAAATTGATCAGCTTGCCGCGCCAGTAGTTGATTGTCGCGAAGAGCAGGCTGACGACGTTCAGCAGCAGGGCGGTCGGCGTGGCCTCGGCCAGTGGCA
>CAYRFV010000515.1:0-2336 GCA_964423545.1 uncultured Anaerolineales bacterium
CCGCATGATCGTCAACACGGTCGAAGTCGTTCCGCCCGAAGCCCCGCTGCCCCGGCTCCCGGTGGCGCGCGCCCTGTGGATGCCGAAGCCGAACCTCAAGGTTGCCGCCGCCGCCTGGATTCTGGCCGGCGGTGCGCATCACTTCGGCTTCAGCCAGGCGCTGACCATCGAGCACCTGACGGACTTTGCGGAGATGGCCGGCCTGGAATGTCTGCTGATCGACGACGAGACGGAGCTGCGCCAGTTCAAGCAGGAGCTGCGCTGGAACGAGGCGTACTACTACCTGGCGAGAGGATTGTCCTGATGATGCAAACTCGGAGATTTGGTCCCGTCGACTGGCAGGTGTCCATTCTCTGCTTCGGCTGTGCGCGCTTCCCGACCCTCAACGGCGTGGAGTACGATCCGGTGATCGACGAGGCCGAAGCGATTGCGATGCTCCGCTACGCCATCGACCGCGGCGTGAACTATGTGGATACCGCGCATCTCTACCACGGCGGCAACAGCGAGATCGTCGTCGGCAAGGCGCTGCAGGACGGTTATCGCGCCAGGGTCCGGCTGGCCGACAAGAGCCCCATCTGGCTCCTCGAACGGAGCGAGGACTTCGACGCCATGCTGAACGGACAGCTGCGCAAGCTGCAGACCGACCATATCGATTTCTACCTGCTGCATGCGCTGGACGCCAAGACCTGGCGCAAGACCCAGGAGCTCGAGTTGATCCCGCGCGGCGAGAAGGCAATCGCCGACGGTCGCATCGGATGCCTCGGCTTCTCGTTCCATGACACGGTCGAGGTGTTCGAGCAGATCGTCGACGGTTACGATGGCTGGACCTTCTGCCAGTTCATCTACAACTTCCTGGACACCGAGAAGCAGGCCGGCGCACGCGGGTTGCACTACGCGGCCGCGAAGCGGTTGGCGATCGTCGTCATGGAGCCGATTCAGGGCGGGAAAATCGCCCGGCCGCCCGCGCCGGTGGGTGCGGTGTGGGAGAGCGCACAGCGGAGACGCACCCCTGCCGCCCTTGCACTGCAATGGGTGTGGGATCATCCCCAGGTGGCCGTCGCACTCAGCGGCATGAGCACGATGCAGCAGGTCGAGGAGAATGTCGCCAGCGCCGCGCTCGCCGATCCGCTGGATGCCGACGAAATAGCGTTGCTCGACCGGATTCGGGAGGCGTATCGGAGCCTCGAACCTGCACCTCCAGCATGATCCGGGGCGCGTAAGGCCCAGGTGACGACAGAGTCGTCACCTGGCGTTCACTCGCGGGCGGCGGCGCGCCTCGTGGTTCGTCGTTCGTCCGTCGTCACTCCTGAGAGCGTCCAATGAACATCCTGTATCTGCACACGCACGACACCGGCCGCTTCATCCAGCCCTACGGCTATGCCATCCCAACGCCGAACCTGATGGCGCTGGCCCAGCAGGGCGCCCTGTTCCGCAGCTGCTTCGACGCCGCGCCCACCTGCTCGCCCAGCCGCGCGGCCATGCTCACCGGCATGAACGCGCATGCCAGCGGCATGATCGGGCTGGCTCATCGCGGCTTCGCCTTACGCGACCCCGCAACGCACCTGGCGCACCATCTGCGAAGCCACGGGTTCGAAACGGTGCTGTGCGGCATCCAGCATGAAGCGGCCGCTAGGGAGGCTGCATCGCTGGGATACGAGCGCATCCTGGCGGCGCCCGTCACCCCCAGCGCCATCGAGATGGGCGGGGCCGAAGGGCAGGCCCGCCGCATGATGGCGCAGGATCTCGCCAACGCGCGGGCCGCAGCGGACTACCTGGCAGAGCAGCATCAGCGGCCGTTTTTCCTCTCCTTCGGCATGTTCTGCACCCACCGGCCCTTTCCAGCGCCCGATCCAGACATCGACCCCGACTACGTCCAGGCCCCGCCGCCACTGCCGGATGATCCTTCAGTCCGGCTGGATATGGCGGGCTTCGCGACGATGGCGCGCTGCGCCGATGCGTGTGTGGGAATTGTCCTGGAGGCGTTAGCCACCGGCGGCCTGGATGAGGACACGCTGGTCTTCTTCACGACAGATCACGGCATCGCGTTCCCGAAGATGAAGTGCCATCTGTACGATGCGGGGATCGGCGTCGCGCTGATCATGAAGGCGCCACGGCACGGACAGCCCGGCCAGGTGATCGATGCACTGGTCTCGCACCTTGATATCTACCCGACGGTATGCGAGCTTGCGGGCGCGCCGGCGCCACCGTGGCTGGAAGGCGCATCGCTCGTGCCGCTGCTTGATGGCGCGGCTGCGGCGGTCCGGGATGAGTTGTTCGCGGAGGTGACCTATCACGCCGCGTACGAGCCGATGCGCTGCATCCGCACCGCCCGCTGG
>CAYRFV010000516.1:0-2325 GCA_964423545.1 uncultured Anaerolineales bacterium
TTCAGAGCACTGAAGCCGGACTCCCCCAGACATCGTTGCGCCGGTTGGCGATGGGCTGCAGCTCTATCCCTTGACACTGCCGATCGTCAGCCCGCCGACGATGTATTTCTGCAGCAGGAGATACACGATCGAGACCGGAGCCGCCACCAACAACGCCATCGCCGCAAAATTGGACCACGGCACCTGGCCGGAGTATTGGCCCGTCATGTTCCACAGGGCCATCGACAGGGTGAAGTTCTCCACCTTGCTGAGGAACTGCCAGGACATGGCGAATTCGGTCCAGCCGGCCAGGAAGCCAAGAAACGCGGTCACTGCCAATGCCGGAGTCGCCAGCGGCAGGATAATGCGGATGAAGGTCTGGTTGACCGATGCGCCGTCGATGCGCGCGGCTTCTTCGAGGTCGCGCGGAATGGTGTCCAGGTAGCCCTTCAGGTTCCAGATCGCGAACGGCAGCGCACCCGAGATGATCGCCAGACCGACGCCATACAGCGAATTGCGGAGGGTATCGGCGTTGCCGACCCCGATCTTGATCTTGTTGAGCAGCACGTAGAGCGGTGCGATCGAACCGATCGCGGGCATCATCAGCACCGCCAACACCGCAACCATGAGGATCTTCAGGCCGCGCATCTTGAAGCGCGAGAAGACGTACGCCGCGCTGACGCCGATAGCCACGGAGAAGATCGCGGTGCCGGTCGCCAGCTTAAACGAATTCAAGGCCAGATTGGTGAAGGAGATCTTGTTGTTGGTCGGCTGATCCATGACGCGCTTGAACGCATCCAGCGAGGCGCCCGGCGGGATCAAGCGCAGCTCTGTGGGCCGCGAAATGCCGCGCGGATCCAACGACAGGCTCACGATCCAGAGAATCGGAAACAGCACAGTGAAGGTGATAAAGAGCAGAATGATCTGGTAGACAAGCTGTTTCCGGTACGGCAGGACCGGATGCGGGCGCTTCTTCCGTACAGCCTGGTTCGTCGGCGTGGTGACTGAAGTGGACATCAGGCCGCTCCCTCTGTCGCCTTCGTGATGCGGTTCGTGGCCAACGTCAGAATCAGCAGCACGAAGAAGATGATCACACTGAAGGCCGCCGCAATGCCATAGAGGCGGTTCTCGTTGACAAGGCGATAGGCGGTGGTGACGAGAATCTCGGTCTGGCGCAGCGGACCGCCGCTCGAAAGCAGATAGATCAGATTGAAGAGATTGAAGGTGGTGATCATCCCGAGCACGGCGGCAGGGATGATGGCGGGGCGCAAGAGCGGCGCGGTGATCGCGAAGAACTGCTGCCGGCCGTTGGCGCCGTCGATCGCAGCCGCCTCGTAGAGATCACCGGGGATGCTCTGCAGCGCGCCCGTGGCGACAATGCACATGAAGGGCCAACCCAACCACATATTGGCGATCAGCAAAGCGAAATAGGAGAGTGGAAGCGGCAGGAACGGCACCGGCGGATCCACCTGGTCGAGCCAACGCCATGTCACCTGGCCGCCGCCGAAGATCTGGCTCACGCTGGAGAGCATCTGATTGATCGCGCCGAAATCGGCGTCGAACATGTTGCGCCAGACCACGGCAACGACCAGGGAAGGAATGACGATCGGCAGGACGAACAGGGCGCGATAGACGCTTCGGAACCACAGGCCCTTGGTGTTCAGCACTACGGCGATCAGCACCCCCATGACCACGTGGATGGGCACATTGGTGAATGTCCAGATCAGGTTAAAGGCGAGAACATTCCAGAAATTGAAGTTGGCGATCGCGACCGGCAAGTTGCCCGTGAAGATCTGACGGTAGTTTTCGAAGATGCCCCAGGTGCATTCGCCTTTCAGGTTGGTCTGGCACGCCTCGCTCTGGTCCGCCCGGTTGGGCGGGGGAGAGTCCCAGCGCAGGTTCGTGATTCCGTAGTCGGTCGTCGACATCCAGACCTGGTAGAACAGGGGATAGAAGGTGATGAGGCCCATCACGAAGAAGGCAGGGATGAGGTAAAGCCAGGCGGTTCGATTGCTGGATGTGCGCGTCCACCAGCGAGAGAAGCTCTTGGGGGACTTGGGGGAAGCGGAACTGGCGGCCATGTGTGGCTCCTCGACAAGACCAAGACGCGTCACGGCCCGATCGGATCACCTGCCGATCCGAGGGGCGCTGCAACCCGGTGCGAGCTGCAACGCCCCTCACAACCGGCCAGCGCCTGCTACTTGCCGCTGGCCTTATTCATGGCCGCGCAAGCTTCCTTAACTGCATCGGCAGGAGTGGACTTGCCTTCCATGACCTTGGTCACGGCATCACCGAACGGCCCCCACCAGTTGCCGAACTCCTTGCTCTGGGGCCGCGGGAACCCAG
>CAYRFV010000517.1:0-2320 GCA_964423545.1 uncultured Anaerolineales bacterium
CGGGCGCGCTGCTCTTCACGATGGTCGCGGTGGCGCTGGTCGGCGTCTTCCAAGAGGTCGTCAACCGGCTGGGCCTGCAGAGCGCCAACGTCGCACCGCTGACACTGGCCATCGCCGTCCCCATCATGGTTTGGGCCTTCACCCGACTCCAGGTGCGCGGCGTCGTGCCGGTCGCCCGCAGCCGCGTCGTGGAAGAGATGCCGGATGCGGTGCTTGTCCTGGATGCCGAAGACAATCTCGTGGACCTGAACCTGGCGGCCCAGCGCATCCTCGGCCGGTCGCGCAGCCAGGCGCTCGGCCACCCCATCGACCGGGTCTGGCCCCAGTGGTCCGGCGCGATCGCGGTGCATCCGGTCGCGGAAAGGGAGCGGCGCGAAGTGACGCTCGGCCCAGGACACCAGCAATCCGTGTTCGATGTCCTGGTGTCGCCCCTGTGCGATCGCTCGGGCCGCCGCCTCGGCCAGTTGCTCGTGCTGCGCGATATCACGGCGATCAAGCGTTTCGAAACGATCTTGCGCGACCGCGAGGACCGCCTGCGCCTGATCACCGACAACATGCTCGACATGGTCGCGCGCGTCGACAGCCTCGGCGTCTATGAGTACGTCAGCCCCTCGGTCAAGACCATCCTGGGGTACGACGTGAATGCGCTCGTGGGCGCCTCGATGTTCGCCGCCGTTCACCCGGACGATCTCCCGCACGCAGTGGCCGCGGTGCACGATATCGCCCACCAGGCCGCGCCTGCCCACATGGAGATCCGGGTGCGGCGCGCCGATGGCGCCTACACGTGGCTCGAAGTCAACGCCAATCCACTGCTCAATGACCAGGGAGAGGTCACCGGCGCCATCCTCGGCAGCCGCGACGTCGGTCTGCGCAAGCACGCCGAGCAGGCGCTTGCCAACAGCGAGGAATACGCCCGACGGCTGGTGGAAAATGCACACGACCTGATCATGATCATTGAGAACAACGGCGTCATCCGCTACTCCAGCCCGGCCGGTCAACGCATAACGGCATATACGCCGGAAGAGCTCCGGGGGCGCAGCGCCTATGAACTGGTCCACCCGGACGATGCGCCGCGTCTGGCCTCCATCCTTAAGGAGGCGTTGTCGAAAGGGATCCGCCAACTGACTGTCGAAGCTCGCATTCAGCGTCGCGATGGCGCGTGGCGCACGTTGGAGATTGCGGGCCAGAATCTGGTCGACGACCCGGTCATCGCGGGCGTCCTGCTGAACATACGCGATATCACCGAGCGCAAACAGGCGGAGCAAGACCTGCAAAGCTATGCAACCGAACTGCAGCGGAGCAACCAGGAGCTGCAGCAGTTCGCTTACGTGGTGTCCCACGACTTGCAGGAGCCGCTGCGCATGATCTCCAGCTACCTGCAACTGCTCCAGCGGCGCTATCGGGGGCGCCTCGACGCCGAGGCAGACGAGTTTATCGGTTACGCCGTGGACGGCGCGGCGCGCATGGGCAATCTCATCCGGGGTCTGTTGGCCTGGTCACGGGTGACCACGCAGGGGGAGGCCTTCCAGCCGGTCGACTGCCAGGCAGTGGTGGGAAGCGTCCTGGAGAACCTCAAGCTGGCGATTGAAGAGAGCGCTGCGGTGATCACCTGCGAGCCACTGCCCACCGTGCGGGCCGATGCGACCCAACTGGGCCAACTCTTCCAGAATCTGATCGGCAACGCCATCAAGTTCCGCGCTGGCTCGGCGCCGCGAATCGCGATCACGGCGGCGCGACGCGATGCCGAATGGCAGTTCTCAATTCGAGACAACGGCATCGGCATCGAACCACAGCACGCGGAACGCATCTTCGGCGTCTTCCAGCGCCTGCACACGCAAGAGGCGTATCCGGGCACGGGCATCGGCCTGGCGATCTGCAAGCGCATCGTCGAACGTCACGGCGGCCGCATCTGGGTGGAGTCCGAACCCGGGCAGGGCGCCGCATTCTACTTCACCCTCCCGGCCGCGTGATCCCTGGCAGGCGGGGCAGGGCGTCGCCTGCCTCGATTCTCCGTTACGCGGCGCATTACCGAAGGGAACAACCTGGAATCGCTGCCCGACCAAAAAGCCAGCGCCGCACCTGTCTGTGGCTCAGGTGCGGCGCTGGCTTTCGTCCGTTTTCGATCTCACCATTTCACTCGGTGTCTCTCTCACACTGCGTCGACACTGCGTCCACACTGCGTCTCTCTCCGCCCGAAAAACGCCTCATCCGTCTCACTCGCTCGACCCAGACTCTTCCGTCGCTACGCTCATTCCACGTGCATGGTGGCGCTGGCATGGAGGGGGATGGTGCCGCGGCCGCCCAGCGCTGCGACCATCAT
>CAYRFV010000518.1:0-376 GCA_964423545.1 uncultured Anaerolineales bacterium
GGATCCAGGGGAAATTGATGCCGCTGCGCACGGCCAACATCGAAGACAGGTTGTGGCGGCCGTTGACTTCCATGAGTTTGAAGACTCCGTCCCGTGCGTCTCTCTTGAACTCGGTGCAAGCATAACCGTAGAAACCGAGTGCCTGAAGGATCTTTCGGCCCGGCTCAATCACCTCAGGAATGTGTTTGCTTAGTGCGACAGCGGGAGACCCCGTCTCTCGGGGGGCATTTCTTATCTTCGCCGCAGTAAACTCAACCAGCGCTTCGCCATCCCATGAATACGAGTTGTAATTCGCTCCCTGTGTCGCATCCCCCGGGATGAACTCCTGCAACATGACCTCGAATCCGGCGTCGGCAGCCTGTTGATAAGCAGTCAG
>CAYRFV010000518.1:386-1557 GCA_964423545.1 uncultured Anaerolineales bacterium
CTTCCTCCTGAACACGTCAAAATAGCGATGGCTCTGAGTGGGTTTCACCAGACACGGATATTGGATGGTCTCTGCGTACTCCTCGACGTCAGCGATCGAACGGGGAACGGCTGTCTTGGGGGCC
This sequence comes from uncultured Anaerolineales bacterium, assembly GCA_964423545.1. Lineage (GTDB taxonomy): Bacteria > Chloroflexota > Anaerolineae > CG2-30-64-16 > CG2-30-64-16 > JALOOE01. The sequence continues at coordinate 511 of CAYRFV010000518.1, forward strand.
GCCACCCCTATTTGATGCGCCAGGGCGTACGTGTACTGCTTGTCAAGCAACAACCTGGTTATCTCCCATTCTGTGCACGCCACAATGTAGTGACACTCCAGAAGGCTCTTGCGCCGGGATATCGCTGCAAGCGCCGGGTCCGAAGCCGGCAGTAGCAAGCTGCCTCCAAACTGAGAGGCACTCCTTATGAGGAATTCTATGAACTGATCTTCCTCTCTTTCTGGATGAGGAACTCGGATGCTCTCTCTCACGTACCTCGAGACGGAACCAATGTCCTCGTCATCGTAATAGAAGGCGACGACCGGCACTCCCTTGCTTCCAAGTGCGCGTATTATCCCCAGACCCACAGTGTGTGCCCCCACTACAATGGCAGGCTGCATCTTTCTCTCCCCACGAACCACATAAGTACACGCTTGACATAGTCAGAGCTATCGATTATCGTTCCCCGCGGGATTTCCTCGCATTCAGAGCAACCTGTCGGCGGCCCGCTCAGTTGGTCGATGACCGGCACAAAGGCGGTCGCCGCGCAGTGGGTCAGTGATGCAGAAGAATGGTACCAGCGGGATAGGACTTGCTCGGCCGGTTTGTTGTGGGGCGTATAGTCGTCATCATACTCCCCGCCTTGCGACGAGTCCGTCCTCCAATACCACCAATACATTCCCGCCAACCAGGGTTGGCCACACACGCTCTCAAAGGCAGATTGATAAGCATCAGCCTGCTCCTGGTGGTCGACCGAGCCTGGCCTCCACGGGTCCCACGGCTGGCGGTTGGCACCGTCCATGCTGCGATAACCAATCTCCGTGAGAAGAATCGTCTTGCCCCACGTGTCTGCCAGACTGGCCAGTGTAGCGACGTGAGGGCTCCAGGCCGCTCGCAACTCATCGAGTGACGGATCGTTCGTGTCCGCCAGCTCGTAGTAGGCGTCAACGCCGATGTAATCCACGGCGTCCCACCATGTGAGCCTGGTTTCTTCGCCGCCGTAGAGGGCAGCATACACGAGCGGGCCGTTGTAGCGGGCATGGATACCCGCTACGATCACTCGCCAGT
>CAYRFV010000518.1:1567-2314 GCA_964423545.1 uncultured Anaerolineales bacterium
TACATTTGGGCCAGCTGCGCATAGTGCTCGATGAAGTTCCGATACGAGGCAAACCAGGCCTGCCATTGTTTTTCCGTAGTGAACTGCGTGCCGATTTGACCGCGCCAGTAACCTGGCGCAATTAGATCCACGTGTGGTTTGAGCATGACCTTTAACCCCAGCCCCCGTGCCTGCGCGATGACGTGCGCCAGGTCCTCATCGGTGGGTGTTTCAGGCGTGGTGAATGAAATGCTGGTGGAATTGATGGTGCTTTGAAAGCCTGTCACGATCAGGCTGATCCAATCGGCGCCGGTTGAAGCCAGGTTCTGAAGCGACCGATCGGAATCGGGTGTGGAGTACTCGCCAGACCACCAGCCGGCATAGGACATCCCCTTCTGGATGGGTTGTTGGGCCCGCGTGACCGATCCGCGTGCTGCCACGACGAGTGACGCACCGATGGCAGCCAGCACCATCAGAACCAGTCTCCCTTTCATCCACAGCACTCGTCTAGACTGCAACATAAGCCAATTCCGTTATCCTGCCCCGGTCGACTCCGATAAGACTGCGGTTCGAATGCCGGACCGCCTCACCGCCCTCTTGTGTTGCGCAACTCAACATCGCCGCTTCCGACCCTACAGACCTGAGCGCAACTGAGGTGACGCACTTATCCGCGCGCAACGGCCGGTGCCATCTTCGAACCATTGCCAGCTATGAGGTCCTGCACCAACTCCGCGTAACTACCCCTTTGCAGCGGGGCAGAATATCTCT
>CAYRFV010000519.1:0-650 GCA_964423545.1 uncultured Anaerolineales bacterium
TGGGTGCTGTTCCGGAGAGGCGCCACCGAAACGTCCCTCCCATTTCGAGCCGCGCATCCGGCGGCACAAATCCAGGTTGGACCAGACGGTCGGTGATAGTCACCTCACCAGCCTCGATCACAGGTGGTGTATCACGCGTCTCAGGCTTCGGCCGGCCCAGATTCGCATAGCGTTCCAGGCTTGAGGCAAGCCGATCGTCAGACCATCCCTGCCACCTCGTTGGTTTCTTGTCATTCATGTGCACCAACTCAGTGCGCAACACCGAACGATCCGCGCCAACCACCAACCGCAAGGTGAAGGACTCGTAGTCCTGGTGCACCGACTCTGCGCCAACGGACGATTCGGCCGCAGACGATGCCGGCGACTGGCCAGTCTGAACCTTGCCACCGGTCTGCGGTTCAGCCCCTGCGGCGGGAGCCAGGCCACCAGCCCCTTGTCCGTCAGTCGGGGGCGGTTGTGTCGTCTTACGTCGTGTCGTCATTCCTTGACCTCCTGGCCACGATCACATTCCGGGCGATACGCGCTTGATACGGCGATCTCCACTGGATAGCCATCGACCGCCGTGGGTACATCGACAGCGCCGGATCGCCAGGCTTCCACCCGCTCCCTGATCACGTGGATTCGGAGCACTGGCACTGAACGGCCGCCAG
>CAYRFV010000519.1:660-2252 GCA_964423545.1 uncultured Anaerolineales bacterium
GACCGGATTCTGATGGGGCACCGGGCTGGGGGCCGCCGCCCGACATCGATCAGAACCACGTCCGGGTCGTTGAGGAAGCACTCGGCCAACCGGTCCAGCGCCACACGGACCTCCGTCGTCGCACGCAGATCGCCCTGGCCACTCACGCTGCCAACCTATACCAGAACATCCACCTGCAGCGCATCCAGCACAGCACGGAAGCGGATGCCAAGTGCTACATCCTGGGGGCCATCATCGTCACCCGCGAAGTGCAGCGCCACCGCACGCCGGCGATCATCCAGCCACCACGAGCCGGAATCGCCTGGGCAGCTCACCTCGCCAACGGCCTGGCGCGGGACCACGCGCACGATGTCGCGCACCTCGCGCCAGCCCCAGCCGTAGGCCACACGCGCCCGCCCCCCCACGCCATCCACGACGCCATGGGTGATCCCTGACCCGCAGCCCGACTTGATTACCGGCAGGCCGATCTCGGGCTCACCGACGCCGGTCACCTCTCCCAGGCCATACTGCCAGTTCCTACCTGGGCGCCGGGCCACGGACAGCTCAGCCACTGCAGCGTCCACCCCCACTTCCATGCTGTGCCGCAGCAACTTGGCGGCAGGCGCAGACCAGTGGCCTCCGAAGGGCTGGGGTGGCTGGAACACATCGTTGTGTGGCGTGCCGTAGTAGCCGTCGCCGATGACGTGCCAGTTGCTGAGAAGCATCCGCCGCTCGGCATCCCTACGGTCCACGACGATGCCGCCACAGGTGCCGTACTGCGAAGACCACCCGTTGGCCACTGCCACCCCGCCTTGGATTGCTCCTGGCCAGTACAGGCGGTCAGCCAGGGCCGCCGCGCTCAGCTCGCAGGGCTGCATGCAGTATCGGGCCTGAATGAAGTCCACGTCGCGCTCGGCGACCCCCAGCAGATTGAGATCGATGACCAAGTCCGGGCGCTGAGCTGCGAAGCTCTCGAACTGAGGGCCCTGGGGCTTGTTGACCACGTGGATCCGAGCCACCAGCCGGTCCGTTGGCTCGCCCTTCACGATCTTGCGGCCGATGTCCAGCAACCTCACACGCGGATTGCCAAGATACATGCCAGCAAGCCTGTCACGTATGAGTCGTGCAACGGCCAGGTCACGGTCTTCCATGGTCTTCACCAGGCGCCTCCAGTTGTAGGCGGGTCAGCGGTCATGGCCGACAACCATGCTGGGGCGCACCGGATCGCAAGCGAACGGTGCGCCCCAGCGTGGCAACTTACTTGCGATACACGAGATAGCGCGCCGGCATGTCACGGCGCCAGCCTGGCGCTGCCGATGGGAACGGCCAGCCCGGATCCGGGTCCAGGTCCAGATGCCAGGACCCAAACAGAGCGAAAGGCATGGACGCCAATGTCAGATCCCCAGTCATGTACGTATCGAAGAGCGCCGGATTGACGCCGGGGTTCTGGGCCTGGAACCAGAACGGGAAGAAGTTGATCACACTCGGCGGCGCGCCAAACGTGCCGGCGAACGTGGCATCTGGTCCGTTGGTCACCTGGCTGAGGTTGACAGTCTCGAAGCGCACGCGGTAGTTCCGACCGGCCAAGGCCACAGTCCCCGGGATGCAACCAC
>CAYRFV010000520.1:0-2247 GCA_964423545.1 uncultured Anaerolineales bacterium
GCGGATAGGCGCGCAGATCGGTCTCCTGGAAGAGGGGCAGGCAGCATTCGTTGACACCCGCCTCGGCTGAGTTGATCACCCCTGTCTCGCCGGCCGCCTGGGCGGCTGCACAGAATTCGGCGATCATCTGCTCCATCCTGGCCAGCATCCACTTGCCGGGGGTGGGCGGATGCCCGTGGTCCTCGGCAAAGCAGACGAAGGTCGCCGCGCCGCAATTCTGGTCGAAGAACTGGATGGACTCGTATCCCCAGCCGATCAGCCGTTTCACAAAGTCCAGCGCAGTGCGCCGCGTGGGTTCCGTGCCCAGGCAGCAGGGAAAGCTGGGCCGCCAGCTTTGATCCCAGTTCTCGCGCCAGCGCGTCCCATCCGCCTCGCGACAGACGCTCGCATCGCCATCGTGCTGCCGGAAGTAGTCGCGGCCATCGTAGCCGTTCCACAGGTGCCCGACGACCCAGCGCGAGCCGTTGCAGAAGGAGCCGATGTGCCAGCCGCGTTGCCGGGCCTGGCGTGCGAACTCGGTCATTGAGGCGTCGCCGCCGACCGGTGGGAAGCAGTCGGGATAGACCCAGGAGGCCGCGCGCTCCCAACCCATCATCACTGCCACGAGCGGGCCGACCCGCTCCGCCAACCGGGCCAGCAGGGGGATGCACTTCTCCTCGTAGGGCAGGAACGCTTGCACTGGGAAAACCGGGCCGTCATCGAGGATGCCCTGGGGCCGGATCGTGATGTAGGCAGGGGACTCCAGCAGCCAGGCGGGCACATCGGTGCGGCGGTGCAGGGGCGCACCCCACTTCTGGGCGAGGCTCCACGCCCGATACATGTCCGCCGCGTCATACCAGTCGCCCGTGAAGCTGCCGAGGATCGTGTCGTATTCGAGCGTGCGCTCGCCCTGGCGCGGCCAATCGCCGACGTGGGCGACGCCGAGGCGCACGCCCGGCTCGCGATGCAGCGCCCGGAACCGTTTGACGTTGCCTTCGGTGTCCTGGCAGGCCAGGTACAGCCCGCCCCGGTCGTTGTAGTAGGCCAGGAATTGTGCGAACTGCATCCCGGGATAGTGATCGAGGTCGCCGTTGAGCGAGGTGAACTCCCACGCCCGCCAACTGTCGGGCAGTAGCTTGCCGGTCGGCCCGCCCGCGCCCGGGGCACGGATCAGTCTGCCGTTGAAGAACGGCAACAGGATCGCCTCACTGCCCGGCTGGCCTCCCAGGTTATAGGGGCAGACCAGGAACGGGAATTGAACGTCCACTACCTTGAGTCCTGCGACGTTGTCCAGGCTGATGCGCCAGCGGCTGAACCGATCCTGCCCCGAAGCATGCACGCTGAACGTGACATGGAGATCCCGGCCGCCGATCTGACGGTAAGAGGCCGACAACACCTGGCTGCCGCCCCGCCGCTCTTGTGCGATCTCAACCGTTGCCGCTTGACTGGCCAGCAATAGCCGGTATTCGCGCTTTTCGTCCAGGTAGCCGATGACAAAGGCCGGATGGTCGGGCGTCCAGGCGATGAACTCCTGGTCGGGCGCCGCCTTGCTGCGGAACGACACCAGGCAGCCGGTCGCGCGATCGAACTTGAGGATGTCGGCTGCCGTTTCGAGGACTAAGGGTTCGGATTGGGACATCTTTTCACCTCATCCACGGCCCAGGCGCCGGATCTACTGCCCGCCGTGCAACAGAATGCCACCCACGGTCTGGGGGTGCTCTCCGAGGAATCTGACCAGGCCGGCCGCATGCCGATAGCCCGGCGCGTCGGTCATCTTGACCTCGATGCCCACCACCCGGCGGCCGTGCTCGATCACGAAATCTACCGCTTGGTTGAGCGATTGGCCGGTGCGTAACGCCAGCAGCGCCATGACGCGGCGGAAGTCCACCAGCGAAGGGTTCGCGCGCACCTGGCGCAGCGTATCGAAGTCGTCCATGGTGTGATAGCGCCAGCCGCTGAACGGCTCAGCCCGCCGTAGTAGGGTGCTCTTGCTCGCCTGTCGGACGCCGGTCAGCACAACGACAGGATGCGCCTCACACGCCGCCTGCAGCAGCGGCGTCAACCATCGACGATAATAGAGGGGTCTGAATGAGAGTTATTCACGACTTGAATGAGATAATACAACATGCTCATCATGCCAAGATGCAGCGTGCTGACATGCACATCACACCAACCCCGCCTTGCGTAGCCGCTCCTGGAACGCCGGGCGGCCGGCATACTGCGCCTGTAAGCTGCTCAGACGTGCCTGGAACTCAGCCAGCCGATCCT
>CAYRFV010000521.1:0-972 GCA_964423545.1 uncultured Anaerolineales bacterium
TCTCGGCGATGCGCGCCAGCAGCCAGTCCCGCTCAGCCAGCAGCTTGCGCGGCCGATGCCCGCCCATCGGCTTGGCCGCCGGACTGCCGCTCTCCTTCTGGCGCTTGCACCACTTCGTCACAGTGGAAGAGACGATGCCGTTCAGATCGGCGACCGCCTCGCGCGTCATGCCGCGCGCCACCTGCGCCAGCACGCGTTGCCGCAGATCGAGCGAATAGGGTCGAGCCATGCATGCTGGCCTCCGTCTCCAGCATGCAGCTTGAATCAGAACACCACTGATTTGGGAATCCCCTCCGATTCCATTAAGAACGGAAGGACTCTAGCCCATTCTATTCATCGCGGCGATTGTGAGACTGGGGGGCGTGAGGTGTCGGCCGGGTTGACGGTGGAGGTTGCGAGAACGCTTTTGTGACGCGTTGAGGGTTGCGGCTCGGGGCTCGGGCGGCATCGACGCCGCTCCGGCTATGGACCTGCCGCAGTCACCGCCCCGGCGAGCGTAACGAGCATGGCCCGGTGCGGATAGCTTTCGGGGAAGGAGAGAGTGATGCGGGTCTTCAGCTCCTTCACACGCACCGCAACCTTGATGAACGCACGCCGGATCGTCTCGAAGGTGGCACCCCGCCAGATCGAGCAGCGCGGTGCACGCTGGCGCAAGCTGTGCAGGAGCCAGTAGGCGCCGATGTGCAGGAACAGGCGGAACTGGTTGGCTTGCCAGCGCGAGCAGGCGGTCTTGTCGGAGCGCGTTGAGCGCTTCAGGTCCTTGATCAGGTTCTCGGCATTGGCGCGCGCGCAGTAGACCTTCTCGTAGAGAACCTTTGCCCTGCCTTCCAGACTGGTGACGACGAAGCGGGCATCGCTGCCCTGTTCGGTGGCCTCGACGCGGGCGATCACCTTGCGCGTGCGCGTCCAGTGCTTCTGGCTGCGATACGCGAACTGATGGAAGCGGCGCACCTTGGGAGCAAAGTGTGAGCG
>CAYRFV010000521.1:982-2240 GCA_964423545.1 uncultured Anaerolineales bacterium
TGCTGCTTCCACGGCTCGGCCAGCGCCTTGAGCCTGCTGTTGATGGCAAAGCCCAGAATGTAGTCGCAGTCTTGCTTTTCGAGTTCATCCATGACCGTGCCGGTGCCGTAATGACTGTCGCCGCGGATCAGGATCTTGACCGATGGCCAGTGCTTGCGGATGCGGGCCACGACATGGCGCAGCACGCGCGCGGCCTCTTCGCCCGACGGCGTCTTGCCCGGCCGCAGCAGAGCCGCAACCGGCTTGCCGCTCGTCGCCTCGAAGATGAGGATCGGCTGGAAGCAGCGCGTGCCATAGTGCGCGTTGAACAGCGCGAGCTGTTGTTCGCCGTGCACGGCATCCTCGGTGTCGTCGATGTCGAGCACGATGTGCTTGGGTGGCGTCGCATAGCTCGCACAGAACAGATCGATCAGGCCGAGCCCGATGCGGGCGAGCGTGCGCCAGGAAGGGAGGTTCTCCAGCCGCGACAGCGTCGGCTGGCTCATCAGATCGAGGCCCGTCTCAGGGCAACGGCCGACTGCGATCTTCAAGGCCGGATCGCCCTTCAGAGCATCGGCGTCGTCGCAGTCCTCATAGCCCGCCGCGATCAGGCACAGCCGCGCCCGCACCATCTCGGCATAGCTGTGCATGACACGCGCCGGGTCGCGATGATCTGCCAGCGGGCCAGCAATCGCCTCGGTAACGCCGAGCCGCAGCGCGATCTCGCGTAGCACGATGAGACCGCCATCCGAGGACAGCCGCCCGGCATCGAACTTGGCTGTGAGCGGCTTGCCTTCAACCGGTGACAGTCCTGGCAGAAACGGCGTAGCGTCGACCATGGAGGGAGATCTCGTCGGTGGCGGCGGAAGAGTTCGTCTCGACAACGAAACTCTACGCGATTCCAACCGCTTGATCTCCCCTCCGCCTCTCCACACAAATGCGGTCGTGAATAAGACGGGCTAGCATGCAGGCAGCGGCTGTGACAGGGGGTGGCGCGGCGTGGCGCGGGCGGCTGCATTGACACGCCGAGGCTACTTCTTGAGCGGTGCCGACGGCTCCGAGGTCCAGCCGCCGATCACTTCGGGCTGCACCGGCCGCTTGGCCTTGCCGGCGCCGGCCGGCTCCCCCTGCGGGCCGACGGAGCGCACCTTCGGCTGGCCCTTGACCGGCGACTCCTGTCGCGGCGTGACGCTCTGGTTGGGCGGCGTCATCTCGGTCAATCCGCGCAGGATGCCGGGCGCCACGATCGACAGCGGATTGACGATCACTTGCGGCTGCT
>CAYRFV010000522.1:0-2232 GCA_964423545.1 uncultured Anaerolineales bacterium
ACAGCGCCAGGATGCGGGCCGTGGCGACGGGCAGGATCGGGAGCTCGACATCCTGCCGACCCGACCTCAGGATCGCTTCCACATCAGCCGCGAAACCATCGACGAACTGCGCAGCCAGGTGTTTCCGTACTGGCGGGGCAAGACCCTCGAGGACGCCGTGGCGGCTCGCCTGCCGGAAGAGGTGCGCCATGCGATCCGGGGCAAGGCGTTCAGCGTCAATCAGACCGATCATGCCCAGGGGCACATCCTGCCGGACGTCGAAAGCTGGCTGCGGCTGGGCATCGGAGGGCTGCGCGGCCGGGTGCACGCAGCACAGGCGCAGGCAGCGCACGCAGACCCCATGCAAGCAGGCCGGTGTGCCGGGGCCGGACACCTGCCGGATGACGGCCGGAGCGTCTTCTACGAGGCGGCCCAGATCGCGCTCGACGCCGCCTCCCATTTCATGGCGCGCTATGCCGACCTCGCGCGGCAGATGGCCGGCAGTGCTGAAGAGGTCGCCCGCCAGGAGGAGCTGCTCGGCATCGCCGAGCGCTGCCGCTGGCTCTCACAGCGTCCCGCACGCACCTTTCCGGAGGCGCTGCAAGCCGTTTGGTTTCTGTTTGCGCTGCTCCAGGTCGAATCGAACGCCAGCAGCTTCTCGCCGGGCCGGCTCGATCAGGTCCTGCTCCCCTATCTGGAGGCGGATCTCGCGGCGGGCAGTCTGACCCTGGCTGAGGCGCAGATCTGGCTGGAGCTGCTCTGGCTGAAGTTCAACGAAGTCGTCCTGCTGAGGAGCAGCGCCAGCGCGCGCTACTTCGCCGGTTTTCCGATCGGCTTCAACGTCGTCGTCGGCGGCCAGACGGCCGGTGGCGTCGACGCCACGAATCTGCTCAGTTTCATGTGTCTGCGCGCCCAGGCTGACCTGGGATTGACCCAGCCCAACCTCTCGCTTCGCATCCATCGCGATAGCCCGCAGGAGCTCCTGCGCGCCGCGGCCTTCGTCGTCGGCAAAGGGAGTGGGATGCCCCAGGTGTTCAACGATGAGGTCATCGTGGCCGGGCAGATTCGCCGCGGGATCACCGTCGAAGATGCTCATAACTACGCCGTGGTCGGCTGCGTCGAGCTTTCGACCCCTGGCAAGGCGCTCGGCTGGAGCGACTCCGCCATGTTCAACATGGCTCGCGTCCTGGAGCTCACCCTCTTCGGCGGCTGCGATCCGCACACCGGCGAGCAATTCGGGCTGGCGACCCCGCCGCTCGGCGCCATGGCTGCGTTTGGCGAACTCGAAGCCGCGTACGATGCGCAGCTCGTTCACTTCATCGACCTGATGATTAAGGGTTGCGATCGGGTGGACGCCATCCATGCAGAGTTGCTGCCGTCCCCCTTCCTGTCGTTGGTGATCCAGGACTGCATCGAACGTGGGGTGGATGTGACGGCCGGCGGCGCGCACTACAACTTCTCCGGCCCACAGGGCGTGCAGATTGCCAACGTCGCTGATAGCCTCGCTGCAGTGCGCCAGGCGGTCTTCGAGGAGCGTTGGCTCTCTGCGGATGCGCTCCTGGATGCGCTGCGTTGCGATTTCGCCGATGATGAGCCGCTGCGCCAACGCCTGCTCCGCCGCGTCCCAAAGTTCGGAAACGATGATGAGCGGGTCGACGCGCTGGCGCAGCGTTGGGGCGACCGCTTCAGTGAGCTGGTCGGCCGATACCCGACGATCCGCGGTGGCAGCTATCAACCCGGCTTCTACACCGTCTCCGCGCACGTGCCTATGGGCGCCAACGTGGGCGCGCTGCCCGACGGCCGGCGCGCCGGCGCGCCGCTGGCCGACGGCGGCCTGTCGCCCATGACCGGCCGCGACCGGCTGGGACCAACGGCGGTGCTCCGCTCCGTCAGCAAGCTCAACCTGGAGCTGGCCTCCAACGGAACGCTACTCAACATGAAGTTTCTGCCGTCGTTCTTCCAGGACGCTGAAGCGCTGGACAAGTTCGTGCACCTTCTGCGCAGCTTCTGTGCACTGCGCATCCCGCATGTCCAGTTCAACGTCGTGGCCGCCGAGACGCTCCGCCGCGCCCAGGCGCAGCCTGAGGCATACCGCAGCCTGGTGGTGCGCGTGGCGGGCTACAGCGCCTATTTCACCGAGCTCCATCGGACGCTGCAAGACGAGATCATCGCACGTACGGAATTCTCGGAGGTGACATGCTGAAAGGCAAGGTCATACTGATCGAAGTGCGTCTCGCTCTTCACCAGAATGGC
>CAYRFV010000523.1:0-2228 GCA_964423545.1 uncultured Anaerolineales bacterium
TGGCCGAGCGACGACCCCGACTCCATGCGCGTGTGGTGGACCGACGCCGGCGTCCACCAGAACCTGACCTTCCCGGTCCACCCGGACCCCGTGAGCGGCATGCACTGCTGGCACCAGAAGGTGAGCGTGGCCAGGGCTGAGCCCGGCGACCGCTACGGCGACATCTTCGTGGACACGAACCGCGCCGCCGAGGTCTACCGCGAGTGGCTGGCCCTGGCGCGGTCGGCCGACCAGGTCTCGCCGGACGGCAACCGGCGGCCCTACTGGCTGCTGCGCCCGTTCCGCCCGACGCCGGAGGCGTATCGGCTGCCGGAGGTTGACGACCACAACGACGAGGCCACGGAGTGAACGCTGATCCGGGAGACGCACGGCGACGGCTGGGGGACCGGCGACGATGGCGGCTGGGTGGTGGAGGTGGCGCCGAAGGCCGGAGGGGGAGATCCGAGCCGGTCGGGGGCTAGAGGGACGCCGCGAAGGCTCAGGAGCGGGCGGCGAGAGGTCGGAGGCTGGTCGGTCGGGCGCGGCGACAGGGCGCGGAGAGGCGTTTGACGCGGGATGGGCGGGGTGTGTGCTGGCGGGCTGGGTTGGATTCTCCTGTCCCCTCCGGCGGGTTACGGCCACCAGCGGGCCTCCGGAAGGCGCTTCCAGGTGTTCCATCCACTGTGAATACCATGCGGTGGCGCAGGGGACCTTGTACAGCGCTGCTCAGCGGCTCATTGCCCACTCACCCGAATGCAGGCACAGGTCCCAAGGAGGACCTTGCCTTCTCACCTGCCGAGACGGGATGCCGCTATCACCTACTCGGCGGACCCATGCGGGCGCAGTCTCTAGGGTCGACCCGGAACAGAGACCGCCCCGTCCCGCCTGCGTGGGCGTCGAGGTCCTTCGAGACTGCTGAGCCAACGGCAGGAGCGCCGTACCAGCAGTTGTCTCGATGCGAAGCCGTGGCGGCGTGCTACTCTCCAAGCTGCCGAAGTTGTAGACCCCCCAGCGACTACCGGGATTCTCCTCCGTAGCGACAACAAAACCGTACTGCGGTACACCCGAAGACCATTGCCTGACCGCATCGGTGACGTCCCACCTTGCCCAGTCCCCAACATTGTCGTTCGGCTTGGCTATCGCGATGCTCCCCCCGTACTCCGGTGCGGACCTGGAGTCCACCGTCTCCTCGTTCCACGGAGAGGTGGCCATATGAACGGCCACCGCCAGAGTCCTACCGTCGTCCGTGTAGCTTGCGGCAACGAACAATTCCAGATACGCCGCACCAGCACCCACAGCGAGGCTGGCCCTTTCGAACTGGAGCAGAGAGATGTACTGGCGAGGTTCCGTGTCGTTGCGGCTCACTGTGAGCATCGCCTCATCATGGTGACCACCGCCGTAGCCGTGAGGCGGCTCCTGTTCTTCCCAGATTGGGACGTAGGTGTCCGAGAGGGCCCGCAGACTCACATCTGCAAGATGGCCGGTGTACACCCTGACGCGGTACACAGGGCAAGTAGGCGCCGGCAGTACTGCGCCGTCGATAGGAAATGAGGTCACGGATGAGCCGCGAGCAATCGCCACGCCCCACACAAGCGCCACTGAGCCGCAGATGACCAAGCGCTCCGCAGACCGCCAACCGCAATCTCCAATCCCCACATCGGCGCTGCTGTGATCCGCTGCCATTGAAGACCTCCGGCTACGGTAGCTCGGGAAAGCAGTCGATCGAGAACACGTACGGCCAGATACTGTTGTATGGCGCACCCTCAGGATGTCCCTTGTACCGCGGCAAGCGCTCAAACCACCACTGCATGTACGCCCCTTCGGAAAGAGACTTGATGCAGTTCCAGTCAGCGCAACTAACCGTTTCATGCATCTCAGGGAAGTTGGGATCCTGCTCGTTGTTCGGGAAGAAGAACCACTCCGGAGCGTCGCTCTGCACCTCTTGTGGCTCGTAGTACACGGTCCCCTGCTGTATGTCTTGAGGATTCAACGGGGGTGCTGGAGGCTCGAACAGCGTCGGCACCAACCGCCGGTTGACCGGACTGTGGGCCATGCCGAGCGAACCTACGACACCATTGCCCTTCTGCTCTGCCGTGAGGCAGTTGTCGAGTCGTCGGTAGTGGTGATAGGTGTTGCCATCCGTTCGGTTGACCTCACAGGTTGGAGTATCATCGCCTCCGTACACCACTTCGAGCGGGCGCATTCGCCAATTGGGGGACCCACTTCGGCCACAGCCCATCACCAATCCC
>CAYRFV010000524.1:0-2213 GCA_964423545.1 uncultured Anaerolineales bacterium
GAATCGTCTGCGCCAGGAAGGGCGTCCGCGCATGACGCTGGATCACTCGAGCCACCTGTGTCGGATCCGCCAGCACCAGCCGCGCCTCCAGCCCCAGTACTGTCCGTCACCTCAACGGATCCGCCGCACGAGGCAGTCGCTAGCCCTACTTTCGCACGCAGCACAATCGCGGCGGCATCGACTGGTTATTTTTGCCTGGTGCTACTTCGTCGGCTCATACATGAAGAAAGTGACGGCATCCACCGATCGAGTTCGAAAACCTCAACGGCGCGACGCTGTTCCGCGTTCAACTTCGGCTTCATGTAGATCGTGGGGGGGCGTCCTTTCCTCCCCGTGCGGGGCCGCACGAGCGTCGCGTCGATACCGGCAAGCATCTGCATCATCGCTTTGGTTCCCATTTCAAGCTGAAGGGTAAGGCGGGCGAGGCTCACCAACATCAGCCCGAGAACCGTCGCAAACGTATGCAAACGCAACGACCCGTCCGCCCATTGGTGCGACGGGCTCCAGGGCACAACGCCACCTCCCTTGCTTCGTCGGAACAGTTCTTCCACATTCCATTGCCCCCTGAACCCGGCGACGATGCGCTCCGTGCTCCACGAGTGTCGGTCTGTGCATAGCACGCGCTTTCCAAGGCGGGTCTTCTCCAACTGTCTTCGTTTTGCCCCGTCCACCCGCCAGGAGAGTGTTGGCTTCTTGGTGGTGCCCGCAATCTCCGTGACGACGAAGGATGCCAGGTGTTCCTTCTGCAGGATCTGATGGACCCTATACTCGACTTGCGCCCTCGTCAGCTTGCCCGACTCCACTTGCCTGCACAGGGTGTGCAGCTTTTGCCGAGCTTTGACCAGCGCCGCTGCGATACCGCGCTTCTGTCCCTTGAGCAGTTCCTCGCTTTCGACAACGATAAGCGTGCGATCGAGGCTGGCAACGTTCGTTCGAATTCGCGCGGCCCTCACGTTCTTGAGCTTCCCGGCAAGCTTCTTCATGGCGCCGCGCTTGGATGCCGCTTGCAGGGCGTCTTCCGCTGCGCTGTGACCCATGGGCAACGAAATGATGCTGTAGTAGCCAACGAATTCGAGTTCCAACTCCAACTGTTCGCTCCAGAATCCACCGTCGCGTACCAACGTTCTATCGGCGGGGCGCCTGCGAGCTTGCCCTTCGTCGAGTGCATCGTGAAGGCGGCCAAGTTGATCCAAGCAGTCGCCGAGCAATTGCTGATCTGCCTGATTGCCTGGATACGCACGATGCAACAGTGGCACGTGGCCCTTTTCACTGGCCATTACCCCCAAACCGACAACACGCAGGTCCCTTCGCTTGCTCTTCGCGTGACCACGACGAGCGAGTTCGCCACCAGTCGTCGTCGCGATGTGTGTGTCGAAGTTCGTCGTGTCGAACGCCAGCACGTTCGTCTTCAAATCGAACCGTTCGACGCACGCACGAGCCAGCTCGATCTGTACAGAATCCAACATCGCCGTACTCGCGCGAGATGCGAGCCTGTGGAATGCCTGGCCCGTGAAGTATTCGCGCTTGAGGCAGCTCACGATAGGAAGCGAACCAGCGAGGAACTCCGCAAGCTCACACTTGGGTCCTGCATCACATGCTCGCTGCACCGCCACGGCCAAGACCATCTCTCCCAGCGTCACCTCGCCTGCGGCATGCACATCCGCACACACCCGATTGATGCGCCCCACAACGTCGAGTTGCTCGGCAACCCAAAGCAGAGCACCCACATCGCCGACACGCATGGTGCCCACTTTTTCGGTTTCGCACAGATCGGTTATGCAAGCGGGTTCAACCGGGCCGAGCACAACCTGCCGGCTAACGCAGCGCTTGCGAACCGGGTCCCAGATGGATTCTGAAGCTACGCTGTAGGTGCGTCCGGTGACTTCGCGCTCGAAGATGTGCATATTCTTCATGTAGCACATCCCAGTGCGCATGGACACAACAAACGCTACCCATCAAGCCGAATCGCTCAGCCGAAGCCGCTCGCCGTTGCGCCGATTGCGAAAGTAGGGCTAGCACGCGCGTGTCCACCACCCCCAGCCGACCACCGCGCTCCCTCGAGACAACGTCGTCCGAATGCTCCTTCGCCAGCGCCTCGAAGTCCGCGCCGGGACCTCGCGCCAGCCCAGCCACCCGGCTCGCCAGCGCTCGCGCTTCTTCCTTCGACCGCCCGGCCGTCGATCCCCTCGCTCCCGAATAGGCGATCAACACCC
>CAYRFV010000525.1:0-2184 GCA_964423545.1 uncultured Anaerolineales bacterium
CGGCCAGTACAAACACCGCCCACTGCGCCATCTGGACGACGATGAAGGTGTTCTTGGTTACAACCCATGGGTTCCAGGTGGCTGCGCCGGCAACGATGCTGAGGCCCGCCACGGCGCAGATCACAATCCACGGGCGATTCGCAATGGACGGTCGGAGAAC
This sequence comes from uncultured Anaerolineales bacterium, assembly GCA_964423545.1. Lineage (GTDB taxonomy): Bacteria > Chloroflexota > Anaerolineae > CG2-30-64-16 > CG2-30-64-16 > JALOOE01. Next base: position 161 of record CAYRFV010000525.1, read on the forward strand.
AAGCCGGCGCTCCATCAGCATGCGCAACACCCACACAACGGTCAGACCACCGATGCCGACAATGGCGATGTTCACGGTGGTCTGGGTACCCGTGCCGACCTCGATCGGCACCAGGGCGGCGGCCAGCATGAGCCCGATAAGCGCCACATCGGGGCGCACAAGAGCACCGGCCACGACCAGCGGCAGAAACAGCAGCACAACGGTCCGGACCGAGGCGCCCGCCCCCAAGCGCCAGGCGGCGGCGAGAGCGGCGGACACGATGAGCAGCTTCAGGGCTCGGTCTCTTGACATGGCGAGTTGTGGACTGGCCAGCGCAGCCCGAGCCTGGGCACCCCTGAGGTTCATGTTCATAGCCGTGCCAACAGCCACGCTGCCCTAGCGCGATCGGACCACTCGGACCGCAGTGCCGTGCGCTCGAAGCGCGCGCGTAGACCCCAGACGACTGCACGCGCGAGGTAGCTAGTTCGTACCATCCAGCGAAGGACCGGTTCCTGCCAGGCAGGATGATGGCGTTCATGGTATATCAGGCGGCTCTCCCACAACAGGCTGGGTTGCTCCACACGCCTGTGCCGAACGCTCCGTCCGACATGATGCACCACTTGCGCGCCCGGGCAGTATCGCACCGTCCACCCGTGATCCCACAGCCGACGACAGAGATCCATCTCCTCGGAGTACATGTGGTAGCATGCATCGAAGGCGCCTGCCACACGTAACGCCTGCCGCCGCAGTAGGAGACAGGCCCCGCTCACCCAGTCTGCCTCACCCTGGCGTGGCTTCACGAACACCGTCAGCCCGTCAGCGACTCCCACCAGCTCCAGCGCATACCGCCGGAGCGATGGAAAGGCGAACACCGAAGGCTGTGCCCGACCATCCGGATAGGCCAGTCGCGCCCCGGCCGCGCCGGCCTCTGGGTGCACCTGCAGCTCGGACACGAGCGCACGCAGGGCACCCGGTTGCAGCTCGGCGTCACTATTGAGTAGTAGGACGAATGGCTCGTCTGACTGCTCGATCGCCAGGTTGTTCGCCCGACCGAAGCCCAGGTTCTCCGCTGACCGGACGAGCTCGCACTGGCGATAGTGGGCGGCCACCATGTCCGCACTGCCATCCGTCGAAGCGTTGTCGACGACGAAGACGCGGACCGGCACATCGATACCCTCGGCCAGCGCCGACGTGACAGCACGCGCAAGCAGATCGCGCGTGTTCCAACTCACAATCACGACAGCAACACCGAGGGGCGCTGTTTCAGGTGTGCTGACGCTCAAGTCGTGACGACACCTTCCATCAGGTCAACGAATCGCGCGGAGAGCGCGCGCCAATCATAGTTGTTTCGCACCAGTTCGAGTGCGTTCAGCCGCACCCGGCGCGCAAGATCAGCGTCCCCAAGCAGGCTCATGATGCACTGCGCCAGACCGACCGGATCGTCAGACACCAGGCAGTGGGATCCCGCCGTCAGGTGAAGTCCCTCAACCCCCTTCGTGGTCGACACTACCGGCGTGCCCCGCGCCATCGCCTCCAAAACCTACAGCCTCGTACCACCACCTGTCAACAGCGGCACCACGGCAATCTCGCTCTCTTCGACGTACGAGGCAACGTCGGGGAGATAGCCCGTAAAAACGAGGCCGGGCACATGGTGCAGGTCGCCGAGATCCACACCGGCAGTGGAACCGGTGACGTGCAGCTCCACGCCAGGATCGTTACACTGCACCAGCGGCAGCACATACCGACAAAACCAGCGGACGGCCTCCAGGTTCGCGTCGTAGGTGACGGCGCCTGCGTAGACCAGGCGACCCGGCACCTTCTGCAGGTTGGGGGCCAGGTCAACGATATCCACGCCATCGTGCCCCTGGTCGAACCAGATGGCTCGATCTCCTTACAGATAGCTAAAGGCGGCGTATTCTCTTACTACGAGTTCGCCTGGCCGGCGGATGACCGCCTGACGGACGAGAAATGGCGCCAGATGCTGGATGACGGCCAGGCGCCTCCCTTACCGGAGTGGACCTCCAGTTTTATGACCGAGCAGGGCG
>CAYRFV010000526.1:0-2181 GCA_964423545.1 uncultured Anaerolineales bacterium
GCCCGGCGCGGCGGTATTACCAGCGAACCCGTTTCGGGCGAGCGGTCGCGCGCGAACTTCTCCAGGGCTGTGCGCCGCGGGTGTGGGCCGAGCGTGGGCCTGACGGCATCGACCATCTGGTTGATGCCGCGCTGCAGGCCCTGTGACGCAGCCGGCTCGAAAACGACACGTTGCACGGTATGGGGCATGGCGAGCGATCCACCCTTTCGTCACGGACTCGGTGCCCATTGTACCGCATCGGATCACCAGACCGAAATCATACCCATTCGGGTACTGGACAGCGCGCTCGAAGTCGCCTAGAGTCAGTGATGGCGTGCCGGGTTGGCGGAGACTGCAGCTTGGACTATAATCTCGCCGTGATGCTTGATGACTTACGAATGAGCGGGAGCGCTTTGGGAGCCACGGCCGCTGATGCGGCGGTCTCCCGGGACGAGCCCCTGTTGCTCGAGGCGCTGGCGCGTCTCCATGCGATCGGCGCCGGCATCAACGCGCTCGGCGGCGGGGACGCCACCGGGGTCGAGGCGGCGCTGAGCCTGATCGTCGAAAGTGCGATCAAGGTCGTGCCCGGCGCGGCGGCGGTGTTGTATGCCTACGACGCCGATCGCGGCGCCATCGATCCGATTTCGCGCGTCTCGGCCGGCGAATGGCTCGGCGCAACCCCCGAAGAGCGCGCCAGGATCACCGATGATGAGCCGCGCGCGACGGGCCTGGGGATGCGCGCCCTCAGCCGTCTTGCCCCGGTGCTTTCCTACGACGAGCCCAGCCTCGACATCCACCCCGCCAAGCGCGCAGCAGGCGCCCAGGTGCTCGCCTGCCTGCCACTGGTGGTAGCCGGCCATCCGGTCGGCGTGCTTTATGTCTACTTGAGAGAAGCGCGCCGGTTCTCACAGCTGGAGCTGCTCCTGCTCAGCGTCTTCGTCAATCAGGCAGCCATCGCGATGCACCACGCCGGGCAGCTCAGCAATGTGCAGCGCGAGCTCGCCCGTCGCGAGGATGAACTGGCCCGCCTGCGCCGCGCCGGCCTCCTCATCTCCTCTCGTCGGCGTCCCGAGGAGACGCTGGAAGCGATCTTGCAGATGGCCCTGGAGGTCACCGGCGCCAAATACGGCATCTTCCGGCTGGTGGACCGGCGTAGCCAAAACCTGGTCACCCGCGCCATCGCAGGCGAGAGGCTGGGCCGCCCGGCCGTGGAGGCGCTGCCGCTCAACGCCACAAGCATCATGGGTTGGATCGCCAAGTCGCGGCAGCCGCTCAACATCGCTGACGTGCGGTCGGAGCCGTGGGCCCGCATTTATTACCCCCTCGACTACTCGCTCGAAATGCGCTCCGAGCTCGCCGTGCCGTTGATCGGCGCGGGCGGGAGGCTGGAAGGGGTGCTGAACCTCGAAAGTCCTCTGATCGCCGCGTTCAGTGAGCAAGACAGCCACCTGCTGCAGGCATTCGCCACCCAGGCCGTGATCGCCATTCAGGATGCTCGCCTGGTGGATGCGCTGCAGGAAGTCGCCATGCGGCTGCTGACTCAGCCGTTCCCGGCGCTGCTGGAGCGGCTGGTCGAGCTGGCGTGTGATCTGGTGAACGCCAGCGCCAGCGCCATCTGGACGTTGCGCGGCGAGGAGCTGACGCTGTCAGCTGCCAGCGCGGGCTACACGCGGGGAGATCATCTCTCTGTCCAGAGCAGCCTCACGGGGCAGGCGATCCTGACGTGCGGCCCCATCACCAGCGACGACGTGCGCGCCGATCCTCGCTTCGAGCGGAGCGAACTGGCGCGTGTCCAGGGCTGGACGCGCGCGCTGATCGTGCCGCTGATGGCGGGCGATGACGGTGAGCCAGTGGGCGCGTTTTCCGTCTACGGCTCGGTCAGCGCACCGGACGAGTTCACCGCCAGTGACTGGGACAAGAAGGTGCTCAGCATTCTGGCGCACTATGCGGCCCTGGCCTTTCAGAACGCCTCCCGGCAGGACGAACTGCGTGAAGCGCAGGAGGCGCGCGCCGTCGCCGAAACTTTCGCGGCTATGGGAGATATCGCAGCGAATCTCCTGCACCACCTGAACAACAAGGTCGGCACGATCCCGGTGCGGGTCGAAGGGATTCAGGACAAGTGCGCGACCGCTGTCGAGGCCAACCCCTACCTGGCGGCTAACCTGGTCGCCATCGAACACGCGGCCCAGGAGGCGATGGCGG
>CAYRFV010000527.1:0-2093 GCA_964423545.1 uncultured Anaerolineales bacterium
TGCGAAGGCGGAACACGGCCCGGCCGACCCGATCATCCGTCCCGGCGATCTGATTCATTGCGATGTAGGAATCCGCTATCTGCGGCTGAACTCCGATCATCAGGAGTGGGCCTATGTGCTGCGCTCAGGCGAGCTGGAAGCCCCGGCTGGGCTGAGCGCACTCTTGGCCGAGGGCAACCGGTTGCAGGATATCTTCATGGCTGAGTTCCGCTTGGGTCGGACGGGCAACGAACTGCTGCGTTGCATTCTGGACCGCGCCAGGCGGGAAGGCGTGCCCGGCCCGCGGGTCTATTCCCATTCGCTGGGTCTTTTCCTGCATGAACCCGGCCCGCTCATCGGATTGCCGTGGGAACAGGAAGCCAACCCCGGCCGGGGCGATGTGCGGCTCGAATACGGCAACGCGTTCACCATGGAGTTGTCGGTGACAGGACCCGTGGCGGAGTGGCAGGGTCAAGAAGTGCGCCTGTCAATGGAGGAAGATGTGGTGTTCACCTCGGCCGGTTGCCGTCTTCTCGATGGCCGGCAGACGGCGTTTCACCTGATCCCGGACGCGGGTTGAGGGCTGCGAGGGCGCCATGCGTCTGCTGATGTTTCAGGCCAAGCGGTTCTGGTGGAAATCGTACTCCAAGACGTTGTCCGAGGTCGCGGATGTGCAGGCGGAAGACGAGGTTGTCGATGCAGTCGTTGTCTTCCTGCACGCAGAGGTCAAAGACACCGCCGACCGGGAGGACGTGTTCCGGAGAACCCTGAAGAACATCAAGTGGCTGGCTAACAAGCGCGACCTGAAGCGAGTGGTCCTGCACTCATTCACGCATCTCGGCGGCGAGAGCGCTGATCCGGAGTTTGCCGCTGCGTTCATCTCCGAGCTGGCCGAGCGGCTGCGCGGCACGGAGTATGCGGTGTGGATCACCCCGTTCGGCTATTTCAACGAGTGGGACTTGAGCGTCTACGGCGAGAGCCTGGGGAAGGTGTGGAAGGAGCTCTAGGGCTGCGGCCGTGCGACGGTTGGGGATTGGATTTGACACACCGGATGCACTGTGGTAAATTCGGCCCTCGTTGTCCCGCAAACGGTTCAGCGAGCGGTCGGCGGTGGCCTGGTGGCGAGCCCCTGCTCGGAGCGGGCCGCTCTCGGAGCGGGCCGCTCCGAGCAGCGGGCCGATGAATGAGCCGTCAAGAAACCCTGGGTGGCGGATTTGACAGTCTACCGGGAGTGTGGTAAATTCGACCCTCGTTGCGCCGAGTTTAGGCGGTCAGGGCGCAGGTCGAACGGCGAGCGGGCGGGCGGCTGCAAACATGAGGAGCTGGATTTGACAGCCAGCCTGAGTGGTGATAGACTCCCTTCTCGTTGCGCCGCAGGCGGCTAAGAGCAAGAAGCTGATCTGCCGCACCAGTCTTAAGAAATCATGAAAAAGCACCTGCCTCGATCTTGACAACGCTGGGATGCTGTGGTAATATAGAGGATACCAGCACAGCACCTTGCGTGTTGAGAACGGAAAGCTGAGGAGACAGAACGGTCAATACCGACACGCCCGCAGTGACGTAGTTGTGGTTGACCTGTCGCCGACGCAAGTCGGCGATTGTGTCTCTCAGTGGGTGCAATGGCCGGTGCGAGGGCACTTTAACAACTGAAGAGTGGTAAGAAGGTAACCTGTCAGAGTTTTGAGCCTTGACCTGTCCAAGGTCACGAAGTAGATCCTACGGAGAGTTTGATCCTGGCTCAGGATGAACGCTGGCGGCGTGCTTAACACATGCAAGTCGAACGAATCCTTTCTTCGGATGGGGTTAGTGGCAGACGGGTGCGTAACACGTAGGTGACCTGCCCTAAAGTGGGGAATAACTATCCTAACGGATGGCTAATACCGCATGTGCTCGGCGGTTCGGTCCGTCGAGTAAAGCTCGTAAGGGCGCTTTGGGATGGGCCTGCGGCGGATTAGCTAGTTGGTGGGGTAATGGCCTACCAAGGCGATGATCCGTAGGGGGCGTGAGAGCGTGGCCCCCCACACTGGCACTGAGATACGGGCCAGACTCCTACGGGAGGCAGCAGTGAGGAATATTGAGCAATGGGCGAAAGCCTGACTCAGCAACGCCGCGTG
>CAYRFV010000528.1:0-2092 GCA_964423545.1 uncultured Anaerolineales bacterium
CAGTCGTCATCATGATCGCAGACAACCCGAAGTCCGGTGCGAAGGCGATAGTCGCCATCGTGAGCGTGGGGCTGGTGCTTGTGGCGGTAGTCGGGAGTCTCTGGATCCTGCGCTCAGGTCAGCAAGGTATGGCCCAGCCGGCGCAGGCGGCGGCCGAGAACGCGACCTATCTGCTGATAAGCCTGCCGCTGGCTTTGATCGGCGCGCTGTTGGTCATTCGCCGAGGCGAGAATGTCGTCAGTTGGATCATCCTCGCCGCCGGCCTCAGCCTCGCCCTGACCGGGTTCGTCAATCCCTACTGTGAAATAGGCCCGACGGTTGAACCGCTGTGGCCTGCGCTACTGAGCGTGTGCTGGCTCTCCCAGTGGGCTTTTCTCCTGCCATACCTGACGCTGGTCTTGCTCCTGTTCACTTTCCCCACCGGCAAGCTGCTGTCTCGCCGCTGGGGCTGGCTCCTGGCTGCCTGCTTGATCGGATATGTGGGGCTTGTCGCCATGCTGGCCCTCAGCGCGACGATCGAGGGCGGCCCGGATGATGCCCTATTCTATATGCCTAATCCCATTGGCTTCCTCCCTCCAGCCGAGCAGGCAGGGACGCTCTCGTTCGGCTTCTTCATCGCCACCCTGCTCGGCTCCATCGCCGCTTCGGTCGCAGCACTGGCGATGCGGTTCCGACGCTCGGTCGGAGAAGAACGACAGCAGATGAAGTGGCTTCTGTTCGCCGCGGCGCTCATGCTGCCCATGCTCATCTTTCAAATCCTCAACGTGCCCTGGTCTGGGGCGCTCGGCAACATCATCGCGCTCGGCATCCCCTTCGCCGTTGCCATCGCCATTCTGCGCTATCGGCTGTACGACATCGACCTCATCATTCGCCGGACCACGTCCTACGCCATCCTGACCGCGTTGCTGGCTGGTGTCTATTTCGGCAGCATCGTGGTCTTGCAGCGCGTCCTGTCGCCCATCACTGGCGAGTCGAAGGTCGCCGTCGTCCTATCAACGCTGCTCATCGCCGCGATCTTCCTGCCCCTGCACCGCCGGGTCCAGGCCGTAATTGACCGGCGCTTTTACCGTCGCAAGTACGATACCGAGAAGGTCCTGAACCAGTTCGCGGCGACGGTTCGCGATGAGCCAGACCTTGACCAACTGACGGCCGAACTCCTGCGGGTGATTCAGGAGACGATGCAGCCCGAGTCGGTTAGCCTGTGGTTGCTGCCAATAGAAAGCAGCCCGCGGCGTAAAGCGGACAGCTGAGATCGGCCGGCGGATGGCGCATCGCCGCTGGCGCTAGACCGCGCCGGACGTTTCCGGCCACTCCCGGCGCAGCAGGCCATACAGCGCCGTGTCCGACACTTCACCGCTGACGATCCAGCGCTCGCGCAGGTGGCCCTCCTTCTGAAAGCCGAGGCGTTCGAGCGTCCTGGCGGAGGCCAGATTGCGCGGGTCAATGTCAGCCTCCAGGCGGTTCAAGCCCATTTCCCGAAAGGCGTAACCCACCAATGCCCGAAGGGCCTCGTGCATATAGCCTGCCCCCCAGTACGGCCGGCCCAACGCGTAGCCAATCTCCGCCCGGCGGCTGGCGAGGTGGAAGTAAAAGAGGCTGCACGTCCCCACGAGCACCCGGTCGGCGCGGCGCTCGATCCCCAGCTGCAGCGCGCTCCGCGTGCGGTAGCCCTCCTGAGTGTCGGCCAGCATCACCCACGCCTCGGACAGATCGGTCCAGGGCGGCCGGCTCCAGTAACGCATGACCTCCGCGTCGGAGAACATATCGTAGAGCGCGGGGATGTCCGCTTCGTTCAGGAAACGCAGGCTGAGACGTTCTGTCGTGATCACGACGGGATCGAATGGAGGCATGGCGAAGTGTTGGTGTCGCCGGTGGGCCGGGGGCTACCGACGGCGGCCGTCTTGCGGGCGCTATGCCCGCTCGATGACGGTCGCGATCCCCATCCCGCCCCCGGCGCACAACGTGATCAACGCGGTGTTCAGGTCCCGGCGCTCCAGCTCGTCCAGCGCCGTGCCCAGGATCATCGCCCCTGTCGCGCCCAGCGGGTGGCCCAGGGCGATCGCCCCGCCGTTGACGTTGACCTTCTCAGGGC
>CAYRFV010000529.1:0-2062 GCA_964423545.1 uncultured Anaerolineales bacterium
CGTCGTAAGCCGGGTCGGATCGCAGGATCTCGTTGATCAGCCCGCGCGCTTCCATGGCGCGCAACGCCAGCAACCGGTTGATCCAGGTATATGCCGCACGTTCAACAATCTCAGCACGCGTCGCTGCTCGCTGCGCGGCAGGCGCGGTGGCGAGCTGGGCCTCCGCCACCCGCCGTGCCCGGCGCTCGGACAGGGTGGGGTTGGCCAGCGCATCGAAGGGCGTCACCGTCCCATCGGGCGCGATCCCCAGGCGTTCCAGCTCGCGGTCCAGGTCGCCCCGTTGGGCGCCTGCCCCGCCATTGGCGTAGTTGGCGGACCCGTTTAGGACATTTCGTAGACCGGTGATAATGTTACGAAGGAGATCCCTGTAACGTTTCTGCATTGATGCTGCAATCTCCACTATGGCGGTCCGCACTTCTCGAGATACGACAGGGGCAGTTCATGTGTGTGGCCTGCTCCTCCGAAGTTCCTCGTTGTTCTCGGTGTCTGCTCCTAGACCGCTTTATTCAGATCGACTTCAAGGCCAGCGGCCTTCAGTTCTTTGGCGAGGGCAAAACGCCAAGCTCCCCCCTCATCAATAGGCACGAACAATACGCCGCTATAATCAGACGGTATCTCGACACCTTGTTGATAGAGCGCACACACGCGATGCCGTCCGAGTTTGCCAAGGAAGAAGCCCAGCTCCAAAATCACATTCTGGCGCGCACGAAGCCGTTGTTCGGCCTCAGGTACAGTAGCTAAGCCTCCGCGATCATCTCCAGTCAGTAGTACGACTGCAAATCCGACTTTCGAGAAGTCCTCGAATTTCTCGATGATGGTCCGACCGGCGTTTGGTTGTTCTCGGAGAATGATCGTTTCTAGATTTAGTCGTTCAAGGAATCGAGCGACGGTTTGAGTTGTTGCTTCGTTATGGCCATGCACCAGGAAGACAGTCCTGGCTGCCGCAGCCTCATTGGGAATTGTCGAAACGCCAGCGCCTCGCGTCGATTCGGCCTCGATCATCTCGACCAAACCACTGATGATATCGAGGCGCGTCTGCATGTTCTCTGCACGTTTCTGTTCCCACTCCTGTTCATTGCCGCCACCGAATGCAAAATCCCATCGGCCAACATTCATCACGCTGCCGACGTTCGGTGAATCAGGGCCAAAGGCCTTACTCAGTACGTCCTCAGTTACTGTCTCCCATGTATGCTCAACCGCCGACGTGATCGGCCTGTTGGCTAGTATCTGCTGCCCTTTCTCGCACTGAATCCGAAGCATTCTGACGGCTTGATCGGCGGGCCACATGGGAGTGGACCGAGAAGCTTGCCCTGCTGATTTGTTCCCCTTGTCAGCCACCACACCCTCCATCGATAACGATGCCAATCTCCGATTCTGATGACTCTCTGGTCGACATTCACGTCGCTTTACTTCCGATGGTTCCATTTCTCGGTCGCGAGGACCTGTTATCTACTCAATGATCACAACGTGCCCCTTCTGGAGCTCTTCGATGACACGGGCTCGCAAACGAGCGACTGCACCGTCGAGGTCGGCCTCGGTGGCTACACACAAGCTGCCATTTACATCTTGCCAGCGCAGATGCACCGAAGCCGGTTCTTGTGCGACCAGATATTGATTACGTAGCTCTCCCAGACGTGCCCGCAGACCCAGTTTAGCGGCCGCAAGATCGCTCAGCAGCCGCTGCGCCTCGTAGAGGCCCAGACCAGGCTGATTCAGCCCGGAGCGTACGTTGCCGAAGAGGGCACCCAGGCTGGCTGCTTCGCCGGCGACGTGTTCATCCGGCACACCGGCTGCGCGCACGCCAGCCTCGAGGCCGGCCTCAGCACCCTCCAACTGACGGCGCGCCTCCTCCTGCCAGCGGGCGATCTGCTCAGTCACTGCGCGCTGGGCCGCTCTGTACGCTTGCATGACCTCGTTCCAGCGCCCCAGATCGGTCACGCTGCGCTCGCGAATCACGGCTCGCCAGTCCTCTAGGAAGTGCCGCAGATCCGCCAGGTCCACCGAGGCGTTCACCATGCGATTATAGAAGTCGCGCACTTGGGTGAAGATCGTGCCCTGCTCG
>CAYRFV010000530.1:0-2035 GCA_964423545.1 uncultured Anaerolineales bacterium
ATGATCGACACGCTGCTGATCGAAGTGCCGAATCCAGGCCACCCCTACGGCGTGCGTGGGGTCGGGGAAGTGCCGATCGTGCCCCCGGCAGGCGCGGTGGCCAATGCCATCCACCAGGCGATCGGGGTGCGACCGGACCACCTGCCGATGTCGCCGGCGCGGCTCCTTGAGGCGCTCTGGGCGAAATCCGCCTGACATGCCGCGCGAGGCTGGCGGGGGCCGGCTGATCAGCCGGCCCCCGCGCTGGCCCGCCGCGACCCCCTTGGAGACCCAACAACGATGGCCATCGTGTGGATTCCGCCTCTGATGCGTGACCTGACCGGCGGCCGCGAGAGGATGCGCGCGCCCGGTGAGAAGGTGCGCGAGCTGATCGACGCGCTTGACCGGGAGTGCCCAGGACTCAAAGCGAGGCTCATCGAAGACGAAACGCTGCGTCCAGGCATCGTCGTCACGATCGACGGCGTCGCCAATCGGCAGGGGCTTCGAGCCAGAGTCGGCCCGGACAGCGAGGTCCACTTCGTGCCGGCCATCGGTGGCGGATAGAGGCGATCGATCACCCATCGCCGGTGGACCGGCCCACGATGGCCAAGACAACCTGCGGGGCAGCGCAGCCGAACTCGGCCCGAAAGCGGCGAAGAGCGGCGCCAGACAGGCGGCCGCTTTCAGCCACAAGGCAGCGCCACGGCGCAGCGCAGGGGACCGGATCTGCCAACGCAGCGCCGACAGGCAGGCCGCGCCCTCCCCTAGATCGCCTAGCCCGCAAGCCGCTTCGAGCCCCACCGGCGAGGCGACGGCCGCCCGGCCCCGACTGAGAGGCCAGCAGGCCCCCCGGATTCCCACCGCTCCACCCGTGGCGCAAGCCAACCGCAGGACCGACCCCGCGCGACCTGACCGGACAGGACTCCGTGAAGCGGCAGTCCTCTCCCCAACGAAGTAATCGCGCCCAGGAACGCGCCAGTCCACGGCACCAACACCGAACCCGCCGTCGAACGTGATGCCTGACGCTGAGTCGCGCAGCGCTGTCCCCAGAAAACTCGTCGAAAACTGGCCCGCCCGCCTCTTGACACAGAACGCATGTTCTGCTATCATACCGACATAGAACACATGTTCTGCACCAGAGCTTCGGCGCTGGTTGGCACAGCGAAAGGAGCGCCAGGATGGCAGCGTTCGACTCAGAGGTCCCCGCCGAACTCACGGAGATCGAGGTGAAGGCATTGGACTACCTGGATCGTACTCTGAGGCCAGGGTTCTGTCCCAGTCGCGAGGAGATCAGCCGGGCGCTTGGGCTGGGCGCACGCGGGTATCACGTGACGCGGCTGCTCTCCAGTCTGCTAGACAAGGGCTACATCAGCCTCCTGCCTGGACGTTCCCGAGCGATTCGGCTGTTGAAACGCGCTGACGGACGGCCGGTGCAACCAGGCGCCGTCTGGGTCCCGCTGGTCGGCCAGGTTGTCGCAGGCGCGCCGGCGCCGTCCTTCGGACAGCAAGACAATCCTTTCGCCGGGGAGGCCATCGAGCTGACGCGAAGCCTGGTGGGCTCGCAAGACGGCCTGTTCGCGCTGCGCATCGCTGGTGACTCGATGATCGACGCCCTGGTTCACGACGGCGACGTCGTCGTGCTGCGCGAGACGCACACGGCGTGCAACGGAGATATGGTGGCTGCAGCGGTCACTGACGAGGACGGCCAGGAGGCGACGACTCTGAAGCATTTTCATCGAGAGCGAGGCCGTGTCCGACTGCAGCCTGCGAATCCCGCCATGCAGCCCTTCTTCTACGCTCCGGAACGCGTGCGCGTCATCGGGAAGGTCGTTCTCGTGGTGAGGCGGGTGAGCTGATCCCATTTGGGGCGTGAGTGCGAGTGCTACGAGTAATGCGACGCGGCTGCCGGTTGGGTCTGCAACCTCTGCTCGCGTCCGAGTCGCATTACTCGTCACTTCTCAACGGGTCACGAATGGGCTGACTCCTGGAGGATACCGTGGGCAAATACGAACTGCAGGCAGCACGCATCGAGTCTGTGCTGAGCTCACATAAGGTG
>CAYRFV010000531.1:0-2015 GCA_964423545.1 uncultured Anaerolineales bacterium
GGCCGGCGCCCGGCCCGGCCCATCGCGGCCGCGGATGCGGGCAGCCTGCTCTGGATCCAGGCGCGGCTCGTGGGCGAGGCGATGGCGGCATGGGCCGGGTTCCTGCGCGGGGCCTGTTCCGCATGGGCACGCCTGCTGCTCGCCTGGCCCCGCGTCCCCTAGCCCGAATTATTCATGAAATTGAAAGCACAAAGGCCTTCGATGTGGTACAACGCCGTTGCCACACGAGCGATGTCCACAAGAGAAAGGCCTTTGCGTGACGAACGATAGCACACAACACGCTGTCTTGTTTCCCGAGTTGTTCAATAAGCCCCTGGTCGTGCAGTTCGATCAGCCGCACGGCAGCTCCGATGGTGGCGCCGTGCTGCTCAAGGCGTGCGACGAGCGGCTGCGGCTGACCGAGCGCATTGCCGCCTGCTTTCGCGACGAGCGCCAGGAGGCCAAGGTCGTGCACACGCTGCACGATCTGATTCGCCAGCGGATATTCGCCATCGCTTGCGGCTACGCCGACTGCAACGATGCGGCCCGGCTGGCGGACGACCCGGTGCATAAGCTCTTGCTCGATCGCGATGCGCTGGCGGGGGCGGCGCTCGCTTCGCAGCCCACCTTGTCGCGCTTTGAGAATGCGGCGGGGCCGAAGGTGCTGTACCGGGTGGGTGAGGCGCTGGCGCAGACGGTGATCAAGCGCCAGCGCCGCGCGCATCGCAAGGCCAAGCTCATCACGGTGGAGCTCGATCCCACGGATGACCCCACCCACGGGGCGCAGCAGTTGGCGCTCTTCAACGGCCACTACGACAGCTGGTGCTACCTGCCGGTGGCCGGCTTCATCCGCTTCGACGAGGAACCCGAGCAATATCTGTTCACCTATGTGCTGCGCGGCGGGCGTGCGCCGGCCAAGCTCGGTGCGATCGGCATTCTCAAGCGCGTGTTCGCGCGCCTGCGCGAAGCGTTTCCCAAGGCGAAGCTGCGGGCGCGCCTGGATGGCGGGTTTGCCGGCCCGCAGATGTTCGAGTTCCTGGAAGCGGAGGGCGTGCAGTACGTGATTGCCATGGCAGCCAACAGCGTGCTCAACGCCTTGGCCGAGCCGTGGATGAAGCAGGCGCGAGCGCTCTCCGCGCGGCTCGGGCAGAGTGCCCAGGTGTATGCCGAGTGCCGCTATGCGGCGAAGAGCTGGGTGCGAGAGCGCCGGGTGATCATCAAAGCCGAGGTGGTGCGCCTGGGCGAAGCCGAACCGCGCGACAACCCGCGCTACGTGGTCACCAACCTGCGCGCCGGGCCCCGGCACATCTATGAAGCGGTCTACTGCCAGCGCGGGGAGATCGAGAACCGGATCAAGGAGCTGCATCACGGCCTGGAGATCGACCGCACGAGCTGCACGCGCTTCTGGGCCAATCAGCTGCGCGTGTTGCTCACGGCAGCGGCCTATGTGCTGATGCAGGAGTTGCGCGGGGGCGCGGCGGGGACCGACTGTGCCCGGGCGCAAGTCTCCACGCTGCGCGAGCGACTGCTCAAGATCGGGGCATGGGTGGAGTGCTCGGTGCGCCGCATCGTGCTGCATCTGCCGCAGCACGCGCCATGGGCTGCGGACTGGTGCCGGGTGGCCCGCGCGCTTGGCGCTGCTCCGGGCTAGAAAGACATCTCTCAGCGGTTTGTCAAAGACCCCGCGCGGGGATCGCTCGTCCAAGATTCCGCCATTGATCGCTGCAACCGAGCAAAAACATGCTGACCACGCGTATTCGCGTTCAGCAACACCCCTTCGGCGCGCCAACGGCGGCAAATCTCGTCAGACCACGGCCGAATATGGGTTCTTGCCGGAGCGTTCATGAATAATGCAGGCTAAGCCGCTCCTCCGGTGGCCGCGTTATGGGGATTCTATCGGGCTTGGCGGGCGGAGGCGCATCGTCAGTGGGGCGGAGTGAAGCGGCGTTCGAGATCCGCAGACGATGTCAGGATGCTGAACGGACTGTTTGTCGGGACTTGTCTCTGCGTTGCGAGGCACCTGGGGTCCAAAACAC
>CAYRFV010000532.1:0-2004 GCA_964423545.1 uncultured Anaerolineales bacterium
CCGTTGATGTTGACGAAAGCGCCGAATTCAGCCAGGCTGGTGACACGCCCGGCGCGCACTTCGCCCTCTTTCAGCTCCTCGATGACCCTTTCTTTAAGAGATTCACGGGTCTCGTTGCTGGCGGCGCGCTCGCTGAGGATCAGGCGGCGGCGTTCGCGATCGACCTCGATCACGCACACGTCGATCTCCTCGCCGACCATCTTGCTCCACCGCTGGTCGGGGGTGTCGCCGGTCATTCCAGCGCGGCGCGACAGGCTGACCTGAGAAGCCGGCACGAAGCCGCGCAGGCCTTCCACCGGGACGATCAGGCCACCTTTGTTGTAGCCGATGATCTTGCTGTGGAAAGTCTCCCGCGACCCCAGCATGTTCTCGATGCCCTGCCAGCTCACTTCTTCGCGGGCGCGGGTGTACGAAAGCACCAGGTTGCCGTTTTGGTCTTCGGGGTTGATGATGTAAACCGGGATCTCCTGGTTTACCTTCAAATCGGCCAGCTCATCGGCGGGGATACTTTCAAGCTCGCGCCCGCTGATTACACCTTCGGATTTGGTGCCCACACTCACCAGGATCTGGGAGGGGCTGATACTTGCGATAACGCCTGTGCGAATCTCTCCCGATTGGGGGAAATCCATGCCCAGGCCTTCCTTCTCCAGCAAGGATGCCATGCTATTGTGGTTCTCGGCGTTGTTCTCAGGGGTTTCTGCGGCCTTTCCCTGCTCGAGCTGGGCGTTGTTCTGATCCATACGACTTCTGAACTCCGGAAATTGAGATTACTACCCATTATAAAGGCGTTTATCCGGATTGGCAACCCGAACATTAATTCACGGCGGGCGGCGAGTAAAGCGTTCATGGCACATTATCGCTTCGCCAGCACTGGGTGGCGAAGAATAAGCACGGGTTAGTTAAAGAAAGAGGGGTAACTGCTCAGCCTTGCTTGGGGAGTTCGGGGCTTATCCCTTAACAGCCTGAGCAGTTGCGAAGTGGGATCGCCACGGGCGCAATGCGCCCTCGCGATGACATCGATGGCGCAAACCCGGCATCCGAGCGGGCATCCCTTCAGGCGCCCTTCGTGTTGTTCCTGGCGCCTTTCCCGCTTCGTGGTGGATTCTCTTCGATCCTGGGCGGGAGCGGAGCCCCCTACCTGACGGCCTGGGCTAGTAAATCCTCGAGGTAAACGCTTTCTTCGAAGGCGCTCGTTTTCCAGCCGGGGGCGAGACGGTCGAGGATCTCCGCCTGGACCCAGCCAGAATAATAGAAGCGACCACCCTCCTCGCTGGTGTGCTGCTGCCCCAACAGGCGGACCTGCTCGTTCCAATAGCGTTGAAAGCCGCGGTAGCCGTTGACGCTCGCCAGCCCACGAGCCACGGGCAACGGCTGGTAGTCCTGGCTCTGAGCGCCGGCGCGCCAGATCGATAACTCGGCATATTTCGCCAGCCCTTCCAGCCATTCACGCTCGCGCTCATATTGCACCAGCTCCGCCGGCAGCCCGGCCTGCTCGCGGCGCTGTGTGCGCTGCGAGAGGAAGCGTCGCGCCAGGTCGCGCAATTCGTCATCGGTGAGATCGCTCATCGCTTCCTGCAGCAGCGCAAATTCCGCCTGCCAGGCTGCTTCCATGCGCCCTGCCTGCTGCTGGTAGCGATCGGCACTGGTGCGCTCAGCCAGCTCGGCGTCGATCAAGCGCTGCGGCGCGAGGGTAGCCTGGAAGGCGTGAAATGCTTCGTGTTCCAGGGCCATGACGTGTGTCTCGGCGTTAAAAATGGCCAGCGGGAAGATACGGTATGGGAACACGGCCTGTAAAAAAGGCGGCAAGTCGTTGCGTATCTCGCCCGTCAGGCCGATGCGCATCCATTCCAGCGTGTTCATGCAGGCAGCGTATTGCTCGCCAACCCGCACGGTGAAAGCGCCAATCTGCCTGCCGGCGTCGGTCACAGGCTGGCTGTAATAAGGCGCGCCGGCGAAATCGTCCCCACCGACCGGCTGCCAGGCTGCCCCGCGCAGGTTGGTCTC
>CAYRFV010000533.1:0-1987 GCA_964423545.1 uncultured Anaerolineales bacterium
CGAGGACCGCGGCCGGCTCTGGGAATGGAAGCGGGCCGTCATCGACCGGCTGGCGCAGCTGCGTCTGACCATCCACGAGGAGCGCAGCCAGGTGCGGCCGGTGGGCGAGGGCATCCCCTTCCTGGGCTTCATCGTTCAGCCGCAGCACCGGCGCCTGAAGCGGCGCAAGGGGGTCCTCTTCCAGCGCCGGCTGCGCGCCCTGGCCCAACAGTACGCCGACGGCGGGATCACGCTGGACGATGTCACCGCGTCGGTGCAGGGCTGGGTGAATCACGTGCGCTACGCCAACACCTTTGGCCTGCGCCGCGCGCTGCTCGGCAGCGCCCGCCTGCGGCCGCCGAGCGCCCGCCTGTGGCCGCCGAGCGCCCGCCTGCGGCCGCCGAGCGCCCGCCTGCGGCCGCCGAAAGAGAGGGCAGATGGATGCGACACCGTTGTTCACGAAGACCTTTGACTTCATCACCTGGCTGATGCCGGTGACCAATCATTTCCCGCGCAGCCAGCGCTTCATGGTCACGCAGCGGCTGCTGGACGCGGCGTTCGACTTCCAGGAGCTGATCCTGGAGGCCAACAACGTGCGGCCCGCGGAGCGCCAGGCGAAGCTCAAGCTGGCGGACGCGGCGCTCGACAAGGTGCGCACCTATCTGCGGCTGGCCGCCAAGTGGGCATGGCTCAAGCCGGGCCAGTACCAGCACGCTGCCGCGATGGTGACCGAGATGGGCCGGCTGCTCGGCGGCTGGCAGCGCGTCACACGGCAAACGGCGGGCTGAGCGCAGGCGCAGCTTGCGTGCAGCCCGCTTGATTGCGGGGCCGGATCGATGGCGCGGGTGTTGCGGGGCGGCTCGTTCAACAATGAAGCGAGGAACGTGCGCTGCGCCTGCCGCAACAGGAACGACCCGAACAATCGGAACAGGAACATCGGTTTTCGGGTGGTGGCGTCTCACGTCGTTCTCAAGCACCGAGGCTTGTCTCGGAGCAACGGAAATGCCGGGCGGTCAGGCGCGCAGCGCTCACTTCCCGGCCGAGGTGACGAATGACGGCGCGATCCGTGTCCTGGCCGCGCGGGCGGCTCTCTCCCATGGGCGAGGGCCGTTCGCCGGGCGAATAGCAGCCGGCCCGCCCCCTGCCGCACCGCGGCGACGCACCGGTTTAGGGCGGGCCATATGCGTCATTGCGCGCGTCGCTGCGCGCCGCTTTTGAGCTGACGGGGGTATGTGTGAGCGAACAACTCGATCCTCGACCCGATCAATCGCCGCACCGATCGCTGCCCGGCACGAACCTGGCCTACGGCGAAGCGCTGCGCCTGCTCTTGTGGCTGTGCGGCCCGCCGTGGCTCTTTGCTTTGATGCTGTTTGTCACGGGGCTGGCGGCCTGGCCCAGCGACGCGCTGGGCTGGCTCGCGGCGGTTGCAGCCGGGCCGGCCGCCTGGGGCGCGTTCGTCTCGGCCGTGGCCGACGGCCGCACGCTGCTGGGCCGGCCGCGCGAGCCTGCCACCCCGCGCCGGCGTTGGTGGACCGTGATCCGCGAAGGGGAGCGTGCAGCCCCGCAGACCCTCGTGGTCGGTGACCAGATCACCGGGCAGACGGTCGCCACGCATGGCAGCGCGATTGCCGGAGATGTTGCGGTCGCCGGCGACCGCAACACAGTGATCACCGCGCCCGTCCAGGGCAGCGTTGAGGTTGTGCATGGGGACCAGTACAAGACCGTCAACGAGCCGCGCGCCGATGCCGCGACCCTGCGCCAGGCCTACCTGAACCGCGTGCTGGAGCAGACGCAGACGCTGCAGCTGGCCGGCGTCGACCCCAAGGCCGCGCGCGAGCCGGCCGCGCAGACGGGCCTGGCGCTGGCCGCGGTCTACACCGCGCTGATGACGCAGCAGACCGAACAGACCGGACGCGGCGGCGTGCCCCTGCCCGATAGCGAGGCGCGGCGCCTGTCGGCGCTGGCCGTGCTCGATCGGGAGCGATCGCTGGCGCTCCTGGGCGATCCC
>CAYRFV010000534.1:0-1961 GCA_964423545.1 uncultured Anaerolineales bacterium
CATCGCCACCGAAGCGCGGCGCCAGGGCGAGGAGACCACCGCGAACCCTTCGAGCGCAAAGTAGAGCGCGGTGGGATGGGCCGCTTCGTAGTGCCAGTCGCAAATCACGACGTCTTTGGGAATCAGGCGCAGCGCGGGCGCGGTGCCGTTGGCGCTGGCCTCCCATTTGCCGATGCCGGTCGCGGCGCCGTCCAGCAGCCGGTCGCCCCAGATCCACAGCGCGCGCCGGGAAGCCTCCAGGTGGTCGCGCAGGAGGCGCACCTCGCCCGCGAACAACTCGGCCTTGTTCTTGCCCCGGCAGCGCGGGCAGCCGTCCTCACCCAGCAGGAAAACCTCGTCCAGGCCGGCGTGAAAAGCATCCGCCTGGCAGACATCGGCGAGTTCGTCGATGAGGTCGAAGACGACCTCGTGAACCCCCGGGTGCAGCGGGCAGTAGCTGCGGCAGTAAATCCCTGCGTTGCCCTTGAACAGCCCCGGCGTCTCGTCGAATTCCGGATGGGCCCGCAGAAGCGCGTGGGTGTTCCTGGCCCACGACTGGTGCCCCAGCAGGTTGATCTGCGGAATCAGCCGCACCCCCACCCCGCGGCAGGCGGCCGCGAGCCGCTCGACGGCGCTCCGGCTCAAGGCGTCCGGTTCGGCCACTTCCGGCCGCCGCTCGAAGCGGTAGCGGTAGCCGAACTCCATCACCAGAACGTTGGCGCCTTCCTTAGGCAGGGCCTCCCGGATAAAACGCTCGGCGAGTTCCAACTCGTCCGCCTTCGGAGCGGCCACGTGAAGGCCTCGCACCGGGAGGTTCTGCCCCAACAGGGGCGCGGCAATCAGCAGCAGCATCGCCAGGAGCTTCATCCCCGCCATTCTACTCTCCGGCTGCGTTCCCAATCCGCCTGCCGTTCCGCAACCGGCGAGATAACCGCCTATGTTATAGTCATGTCGATATCCGCGATCTTTGCAATGATTCATCTCGATCGCGATTCGGCGGCCGCGCGGCTGGGGCGTGGTCCGCGGCTCGGGGCGATTGCGGCGGCAGTTCTCCGGGTGCGGTCCAGTCTCCCCGCGATGCACGCTCAATCATGAGGGCAGGAAAGGATGGTGTCTTGTGAGTTCTAAGAAGGAACCCGAGATGGAAGCCAAGGCCAAACCGGCTGTCTCGCGCCGCGGCTTCATTCAGGGAATCGGCGCCGGGGGCGGCGCGATTGGAACGGGACTCCTGGAACGGGAAGCGCAGGCGGCGCCGGCCGGGATCGCCGGTCCCGGCGAGGTCCCCATCACGCTGACCATTAACGGCAAGCCGCAGAAGCTGTCGGTGGAGCCGCGCGTGACGCTGCTCGACGCTCTGCGAAACCAGTTGGACATGACCGGCGCCAAGCGCGTCTGCGATCGCGGCACCTGCGGCGCCTGCTCTGTCATCGTGGACGGCAAGGTCGTCTACGCGTGCAGCATTCTGGCGATCGATGCCCAGGGAAAGCAGATCCAGACCATCGAGGGGCTGACCGCTGGAACGCGCCCGCATCCGGTGGTCGCCGCCTTCGTCAACCACGACGCCCAGCAGTGTGGTTTCTGCACGCCGGGCTTCGTGATGGCGACGGCGAATCTGCTCCAGCGGAACGCCAGCCCGACGCCTGCGCAGGTGGAAGCGGGGCTGGGCGGGAACCTCTGCCGCTGCGGAACTTACGTGGGCATGAAGAAAGCCGTCATGGACGCAGCCAGGCAGATGAGAGGAGGCCAGAATGGCTGAGTACAAGTGGCCCGAAATGGCCAAGCGCCGCGTAATCGGCAAACGCTCGAACCGCATCGATGGCGCCGCGAAAGCCACGGGGCGGGCCAAATACGCCCAGGATGTCAACCCCGCCGGTTTGCTCCATGCTGCGGTTCTGACTTCCCCGTACGCCCACGCCAAAGTCACCAGTATCGATGTCAGCGAGGCCAAGAGCCTCCGGGGCGTCACGGCGGTGAAGATCACC
>CAYRFV010000535.1:0-1952 GCA_964423545.1 uncultured Anaerolineales bacterium
CGTGATCGAGCGATTGATCGATGCGGCCGCGGGCCTCGACTACCCGGCCGGCCGGCTGGTCGTCCAGGTCCTGGACGATTCGACCGATGACACCACCGCACTGGCGGAGGCGCGCGCCGCGTTTCACCGCGCGCGCGGGGTCGAGGTGCAGGTGCTCCACCGCCCTGACCGCAGCGGCTTCAAGGCGGGTGCGCTGGCATGGGGCGCGCAGCATACCGACGCGGAATTCCTGGCCGTCTTCGACGCCGACTTCGCACCCA
Source organism: uncultured Anaerolineales bacterium (assembly GCA_964423545.1). GTDB lineage: Bacteria > Chloroflexota > Anaerolineae > CG2-30-64-16 > CG2-30-64-16 > JALOOE01. Next base: position 261 of record CAYRFV010000535.1, read on the forward strand.
GGCCCTGCTTTCTCCGCCGCGTGATCCCGCACTTCCTCGCCAGGCCGCAGATCGGCATGATTCAGACGCGGTGGGCGCACCTGAACGACACTTACTCGCCGTTCACGCTGGCGCAGTCGCTGGCGCTCGACGCCCACTTTGTTGTGGAGCAGACCGGCCGCAACCGGTCCGGCCTCCTGATCAACTTCAACGGCTCCGGCGGGGTCTGGCGGCGCCAGTGCATTGCGGACGCAGGCGGCTGGCAGGCGGACACCATGACCGAAGATATGGACCTGAGCTACCGCGCCCAATTGGCGGGGTGGAGTTCCCTCTACCTGCTCGATGTCGAGGCGCCCGCCGAGCTGCCGCCGCAGGTCGACGCGTTCAAGCGCCAGCAGGCGCGCTGGGCCCAGGGATCAACGCAATGCCTGCGCAAGCTCAGCCTGCCGATCCTGAAGAGCGATCTGAACATCGCGCAGAAGCTCGGCGCCTTGGTGCACATCGCCTCTTACTTCAGCCACCCGCTCATGATCGGCGTGCTGCTGCTGTCGTTACCGCTCATCTGGGCCGGGCAGTCGATCCAGATTCCGCTGGCGCTCCTGCTCATTGTCAGCACGGCCCCGCCGCTCCTCTACACAGTGGCGCAGAGGGCGCTGCACGGCGACTGGCCGCGGCGCATGCTCTATCTGCCGGTGATCATCCTGGTGGGCACGGGGATCGCCTGGAGCACCAGCCGGGCGGTGTGGCAGGGGCTCACGCGCTGGGGCGGCGCCTTTGCGCGCACCCCGAAGTTCCGCCTGGAGGGCCGCCAGGGGCGCTGGACGGATAGCGCCTACAGGCTGCGGCCCGATTGGACCCTGGCCGGCGAGATCGTGCTGGCGTGCTACGCGCTGCTCGGCGTCTGGATCGCCTGGGTGCGCGGCAGCTACGGCGCGATTCCGTTTCTCGGCATCTACGCTGCCGGCTTCGGCCTGGTGGCCACGCTGGGCCTGCTGCAGTGGCTGCGCCGCAGACCCTCCACGACACACCTGCGGTAAGGCGAGATGAAACGCAACGCAATCATGCTTTTCGCGGTTCTGGCGCTGGCGGCGCTCTGGCCCGGCGCGATCGGGGTGGACGCATTGGGAGCGGTCGCGCTGGGAGCGGCTGCGTCTGGCCGGAACGCACTGACACAGGCGGCCCCGGCGCAGGCCGGACAGACTCCGATCGTGCGCGCGATACTGTTCCACGCAGAGGGATGCAGCCACTGCAAGACGGTGATCGATTCGGTGCTGCCGCCGCTGCAGCAGAGGTACGGCGAGCAGCTCCAGATCGCGATGATCGAAGTGTCGGGCAAGGAGAATTACGACTACTTCCGTCAGATCGAGGAGTCGGCCGGGCTGCCGCCGGAGCGCAAGGGGGTGCCAGCCCTCTTCATCGCCGATCAGATTCTGGTCGGCTCGCAGGAGATACCGCAGAAGCTGCCCGGCCTCATCCAAAAGGGGCTGGCTGCTGGCGGCATCGACTATCCGGCGCTTCCCGGCCTGGCGGAGCGCCTGCCAAAGGAGGCGCTGATGCCGGTTGCGGGCGAGGCCGTCGCCTGCTCCGCGGCCACGCCGTGCCCATCACCGGCCGCCCAGGCGCTCGCCCTGGCATCGGGACAGGTTAAGGCGCCGGGCCCGGCGGCGCGTGAGCCGGCGGCGCGTGAGCCGGCGGCGCGTGAGCCGGCGGCGC
>CAYRFV010000536.1:0-1952 GCA_964423545.1 uncultured Anaerolineales bacterium
GGGATCCAGGCCTGAGCGTCATAGTAGTGGGTCATCGTCTCCCACGCCTTGCTGTCGTAGCCGGTGGCGGCCGAGGTCATGAAGGCGTTGACGGTTCCCGTGGCGAGCGCCTGGGCCAGCTCGGCGGCCTGGATCGTAACGCCCTGCGCACCGGCAAGCTCGGCAATTCTGGTTGTGCCGACATTGTAGGTGCGCATCTTGAGGCCCTTCATGTCCTCGATGCTGTTGATGTCTTTCTTGGCATACAGGCCCTGAGGTCCCCAGGGGGCGGCATAGAGCAACCTGAGATTCTGGGCATCGAGCTTGGCCGCCATGACCGGCTTCTGTGCCTCGTACAGCTTCTTGCCGGCCGAATAGCCGGTGGCGAGGAACGGGATCGTATCGAGGCCGAACACCGGACTCTCGTTCTCGTGAATCGAGATCAGCACCTCGCCCAGCTGCGCCTGGCCTGTTGCCACCGCGCGCTTGATCTCGGGCGCCTTGAACAGCGATGCGCCTCCGTGAACGATAATCACCAACTTGCCCGAGGTGGCCTTCTCCACTTCATTGGCAAACCAGATCAGGTTCTCGGTGTGGTAGTTGTCCAGCGGATAGGCCGCAGGCAAGTTCCACTTGGTCTGCGCGCCAGCCGGCGGCGTGGCGGCAGCGCCGAGCATCGCCAACGCCAGAACGCCTCGCAGAATTCTACTCCAGCTCGTCATCCCGGTCCCCCTGTCGATCCTCTACTGTGGAAAGAATAGCCTGGGCAAGGCCATTACGATATCGGGAAATACCGTAATCAGGGCAACCGCCGCAACAAGAAGAAAGAAGAAAGGAAGGGCGGCCAGAGCCACCGTATTGCTGTCCTTGCCACTCATGGTCTGGAGCACGAACAGGTTGAAGCCGACGGGCGGCGAAACCTCAGCCATCTCAACGATAAGCACAAGGAAGATCCCGAACCAGACGAGATCGAACCCGGCTTTCTGGACCATCGGCAGCACGACCACCGTCGTCAGAACGATCATCGAGATGCCGTCGAGCGCCGTGCCGAGCAGAATGTACATGACCGTCAGCGCGGCAATCAGGACGAACGGCGACAGGTTCAGGCTGTCGACCCAGTTGGCAAGCGAGGCCGGAATTCCCGTGTAGCCCATCGACGTCGACATGAACGAGGCGCCGGCCAGGATCAGCATGATCATGCAGGTGAGCCGGGTGGTGCCCATGACGCTCGTCCAGAACGACTTGCGATCCAGCGCCCCGGACCACCAAGCGATGGCGAGCGCGCCGAGCACGCCCCAGGCGGCGCATTCCGTGGCCGTCGCCCAGCCGGTGATGAGAACGCCGAAGACGAGCAGGATCAGCAGCGTGACAGGGATCAGGCTCGCCGACTCGCGCAGCTTCGCGCGGAAACTCAGCCGTGGCTCGGGCGGCGGCATCTTATCGGGATTGAGCAGCGCCCAGATGCAGATGTAGCCGGAATAGAGCAGCATGACGAGCAGGCCCGGCAGGAAGCCGGCGAGAAACACCTGCAGGATCGAGACGTTGGCTGCCACCGCATAGATCACCATCATGATCGAAGGCGGGATCAGGATGCCGAGCGTGCCGGCGCCCGCGAGCGAGCCGAGGGCGATCATCTCGGGGTAGCCCCGCTTCTTGAGCTCCGGCAGCGCGATCTTGGCAATCGTCGCGCACGTCGCGGCCGAGGAGCCCGAGACTGAGCCGAAGATGCCGCAACCGATCACGTTGACGTGCAGCAGGCGGCCCGGGATGCGGCCGAGCCAAGGTGCGAGCCCACGGAACATCTCCTCGGAAAGCTTGGTGCGAAACAGTATCTCGCCCATCCAGATGAACAGCGGCAGCGCTGCCAGCTCCCACGATGCGGCGTTGCCCCAGATCTTGGTCGCGAGCACGGAGCCGGCCGGGATGTTGCCGGGCGCGAACTGCATGCCGATCCAGCCCGTGGCCAGGAGACC
>CAYRFV010000537.1:0-1941 GCA_964423545.1 uncultured Anaerolineales bacterium
ACTATGGTCGCGGCAGCACCGATAATTGCTGCGATGACCGTCGAATCCATCAAAGAAACCCCTTGCCTAACGCCGGCCGTGAGCCGCTGCCAACAGCGGGATCGGACCCTGTTGGCGGTTGGCTCCGGTGCGCGGTTAGGCACCGTTTGACCCACCTGTCACATCGGCAATCCCGCCATCCCCTTTTCTGTCCGTCTCTGGATGGACGAATTGCTTTGCACGGTCAACGTACTCTGCGTGAGCGTCGCTGAGGAAACTTCCCCAGGCGCTCATTGGGTTGTCTTGTACAGAATACTCCGCACTCAATAGCGTCGCTAGCCCAAGCAATGGAGTCGGCTCCATGACCAGCAGGGTGGCTGGGTCCATGCCGTAGACAAGGGCGATACCGTCGCCAGGAAGCCGCTGTTCTGCCGCCATGTTGCGGTGCGCTGCCACGATCGTCGGCCAATCAGTGTGTCGTCCATGAGCGATTCTCCCACGGATCTCCGCAAGAGTGCGGCGATAATCAGGAGGAAGTCCTCGACGCTGCAGGAGATACCTGATGGCAGCAGCTTCCTGCGATTCCAGACCCTTACGCTCGTTGCCTTTGGGGTCACGGCGAGGACCACGAATAACGCCGGGGACGTGCTTGGCGATGCTCTCAAGAGCAATATAATAGAAGAGGAACTGGTCAAGCGTGCGGGTGGCGAGCATGCCATGCCGAAACCAGCGGATCGCCTCTAGGGCAAGGGGCGGCGGCGCAAAGAGAGCCATATTGGCGAGGTTCTTGGGTGGATTGATCTGAAAGGTGTCCTCACCCCTAGTGGTGCAGTCGTACTCAGTAAGCTCGCCGGCGGCGCACTTCCGAAGCATGTCCTCGTTGTAGGTGAAGCCCACAGCGAGGACTTGAACTGGGTACCCACTCCAGAGTGTAATCCGATCTGCTACATGCTCATAGAGTTCGGAACCGCGAGTCAGCGCCGATAGGGCGTCCGGCGCACGCACAAGTCCGCGACAGTCGTATACCCAGCGCTCTGTGGCTGACCACCAAGACATCTGAGCTAACTGGTCTCGATCATGCGGACGTAACTGCATGAAGCCATCCGGATCCTCACCGCCCAAGCTGACTGCAAACTGAGCAACCTGTGAGCCCGTGGAGCTAGCAGGGAGCCGGACTGGAATGTCGATCGTCCCTTCTACAACCCAAAGCGGCCAAGACCGAGAGCCAGCAAGTGGATCGATCATTGAAGCGGTGGACGACTTGGTATCGCTCGTATCGCTCATACGTAGTCTGCCTAACTCTCACTTAGGTTGACCCATACAAAACCGGGCATCGGCAGCCTAAGACAGCACCCCCGATGGCGGCCAATCCGACAAGCATTCTGTTTACAACCGGTTCTGGCATATCCCAATACTTGCCCTCCTGTTTCTCGACGACCGACCGCCCGGCCTAATGCTGCCCCTGCTGTCGCTGAAGACGGCTGTCTGCAAACCGTCGAGCGGGCTGCGGACCCCTCGACCGCCGCGATTCAATACGTGGGTGTAGACCATCGCAGTCTGAACGTCTTTGTGTCCTAAGAGTTCCTGCACCGTTCGGATATCGTAGCCGTCCTCCAAGAAATGCGTCGCGAACGAACGAGGTAATGCGTGGGCCGTTACACGCTTGGGCGGCCCTATGCGTTGGGCCGCCTGATGGACCACCTTCTGAATCACGGATTCATGCAGATGGTAGCGATGCCGGATGCCCGTCTTTCGGTCTAGATAGCGGGAAGACGCAGGAAACACCCATTGCCAGCCCCATTTGCGGGAGGCATTCGAGTACTTGCTGTACAGGGCGTCCGGCAGCGGTCCCGTTCCAAGCCCGCTCTTCAAATCGGCTTCATGCTGCTGGCGCGCCCGGCGCGCGTGATCCTGGCCCGCTTGGGGTAGGTCGCCCGGCAGCATCGTTACGCGATCCTTCCG
>CAYRFV010000538.1:0-1937 GCA_964423545.1 uncultured Anaerolineales bacterium
ACGCGTGGCTTGCGCAGGCGGGCCAGTTCCTGCAGCGAGGGCACGTCGGCGAGCACGGCCTCGTAAAGGGCAAAGGGCGTTTCTCCCTCGGTGCTGTGCACGAAGGTCTTGATCACATCCGTTTCGCGATCGTAGATGGCGGCAGCGATCCGGTCCACGTGGGGCAACTCCTGCTTCAGCCCGAGGTGAATGGCCCGCAATTGCTCCTGGATCGACGCCGGGTCGCCTTCCTTGAAGGGCATACGTGCTTCCCGCGACCAAAGGCCGTTGTTGTTTATAGTTTATTCCGGTTGCGGCCAAAGCTCTAGGGTAAAACAATACGGGAAAAAAAGAACGTCTCCCAGCCTCCAGCGCGGGGCCGGGGACGCTCTCTGACGGTGCCGGTGGGCCTAGGCCAGCATGCTGCGCAGCATCCACGCGTTTTTTTCGTGGATCTGCATGCGCTCGGTGAGCAGATCGGCCGTTGGCTGATCGTTGGCCGCCTCGGCCACCGGAAAGACTTCGCGCGCGGTACGGGCCACCGCCTCTTGGCCCAGAACCAGCTGGCGCAGCATCTCTTCGGCCGAGGGCTGGCCGGTTTCCTCCGGGATCGAGGTGAGCCTGCCAAATTCGGCGTAGCTGCCGGGGGCCGGCTCGCCCAGCGCACGGATGCGTTCGGCGATCGCGTCGACGGCCATGGCCAACTCGGAGTATTGCTGCTCAAACATCAGGTGCAGCGTGTTGAACATGGGGCCGGTGACGTTCCAGTGAAAATTGTGGGTCTTCAGGTAAAGCGTGTAGGAGTCAGCCAACAGCCGCGACAGTCCGGCGGCGATCTCCTTGCGATGGGCATCGCTGATGCCGATGTCGATCTTCATGGTGGTGCCCATGGTGTCCTTTTTCTCCCTGGTTAGCGGGCCCGATGCGCCAGTGGAGATACCGGCGGGCCTGCCTCTGATCAGATCATAGGGCTTGGCAAACAATCGAACAAACGAATATTATTGGTTGAGATAATCGAATAATTCGATGAAGCCACTGCCCACACTCCGTCAGTTACGCTATCTGGTGGCGGTTGCCGAACACCGTCACTTTGGCCGCGCCGCCCAGGAATGCAACGTGACCCAATCGACCCTGAGCGCCGGACTCCAGGAGCTGGAGGCCATCCTCGGCGTGAGCCTGGTGAGCCGCAGCCAGCGGCATATCGCGCTCACGCCAGTAGGCGAGGAGATCATCGGCCGCGCCCAGGCGTTACTGCGCGCTGCCGAGGACATCGCCGATATTGCTCAGGCAGGCAACCGGCCATTGCAGGGGCTGGTGCGCCTCGGCGTGATCCCGACCATCGCACCCTACCTGCTGCCGCGGGCGTTGCCGGCGATCAGGGTCAGCTATCCGCAGCTCCGCCTCTACCTGCGCGAGGAACAGACGACCAGCGCTCTGGCGCTGGTGGCCAAGCGGCGGCTGGATGCGGCTCTGATCGCCTTGCCTTATGACGTGGGTGCCATGCAGTGGGCGGTAATTGGAGAGGAACGGCTGATGGTCGCCTGTCCCGGCGATCATGCGCTGGTGCAGCGGACCAGCCTGACGGTGGATGACCTCAAGGGCCAGCCGCTGTTGCTGCTAGAGGACGGCCATTGCCTGCGCGACCATGCGCTCACCGCCTGCGGACTGAAGGCGGGCCAGTCCAACGAAGTTTTTCAGGCCACCAGCATGGGTACGCTGATGCAAATGGTGGCGAGCGGGCTGGGGATTACGTTGATGCCGGAGATGGCGGTGGCCGTGGAAACCGGCCGCGAGGCGTCGGTGACGGCCATCCCCCTGGAGGGAACCCGGGCGGTCAGGACCATTGCGCTGTGCTGGACACCGGGCTCGCCCAGGGCGCGGGACTTCACCCTGCTGGCGACCGAGTTGCGGCCATTTGTTGCAACGCCCGTACCGACGCCGGCGCACTCACCCTCCGT
>CAYRFV010000539.1:0-1932 GCA_964423545.1 uncultured Anaerolineales bacterium
TCGCTCGCGGCGCCACAGATAACTCAGAACGGTGCTCGTCATGAGGATGCCAGCACCGAGCCAGGCCATCGGGGCAGGCGCCAGCGCCGCATCCCCGGCAGCCAGGTAGACGGCCCAAATGTCGGCGGCCAGCCACAGGTATCCCAGCACTGCACCCGTCAGGGCGATGATGCTGATCATCTCCTGTTGGAGGTCGGCGAAGTAGTCTCGCATCTCGGTGCGGTCGGTGTTGGCTGTCATGGACACCTCAGTCTGCCCTTGGCGGTCGTATGCCGATTGTCGTGCAGTTTCGATCCGGGGGCAAGTCCGGCGCGATGGGTGGAGAGCGAGGGTCGACTGGGCTCGATGTGTCGGGGGAAAATGCCGCCCGCGACGATGCAGGCTGATTCCGGCGGATACAAAGACGGGTGCGATGCGTCTCACGAGACGCATCGCACCCGTCGAAGGCAATACGGCGGTCTGCCGTTTATTCCGTGGCGAACGCGGCCTTCAGTTGGGCTTCCTGCTCGGCTGTCAGGTTCGACTGGATCAGCTCCATCTTGACACCCTTCAGCGCATCAGCCACCTTGTCCTGGACAGCGTTGCTGGTCAGCAGGAACAGGGCCGAGGTTCCCTCGGTGACCTTCGCTCGCACTTCCTTGATGAAGTTGTCATCGATCCCGTAGTCGGCAAACTTGCCTGACAGCGCACCCATGGCCGCGCCGATGGCCAGGCCGAAGAACGGCACGAAGAAGATCAGGCCGAACAGCATGCCCCAGAACGCGCCCTGCAGTGCGCCGATGCCGGCCATGCTGTGGAGTTGCTGGGTCTTGGGTTTGTTTTTGCCCGTGGGCCATGTCACAATCGCTGCATCCTGAACGACGATCAACTGCAGCTTCTGCAGGCTCTGGAGCTTTTCCAGAATCTGTTGAGCGCCTTCCGCCGAGTCGAATTTCCAGACGGACAGAGTTGCCATTTTTCGTCATGCTCCTTTGAGGGTATGAATCGCGGGTTCCGCGGCCCGCACGTTTCGATCATACCGTATCCTTCTCGAACTGTCCAGATTTCCACCCTCTGCTGCGAACGGGTGCGGGGCATCGTGGCGCGCTGCGCACGGCGTCACTTGATCGGGAAAGTGACCATGATGATTCCGGTCACTACGAGCACCATCCCTGCAACCCCGAGCATCCCGGTCTCGATAGCGCGCGCTTCAAATTGGGTGCTGATGCCGCCGAAGAAGAGCACCGAGGCGAAGATCACGGTGAGCAGCACATAGTTGTCCGACAGGTCGTTTGCTTCATTGGCCTGCGTGAAGGCCCTATCGGCCATCGCATCTAGCTCCCTGGCCTGCTGTCTCTCTTGAAGCACATAGGAAGGCATCTGGAACGGACTGGTCGGCGCCTCCGGATTCTTCAGCGGCTCCGTCGCCAGCCATGAAGTGGTAGCCGACTTCATCGGCTCCGGAAAGCGCTGATATAGGAAATCCGCCAGAGCCTGGTTGTTCTGGCTGATGGCCGCCGCGTACTGAACGAAGAGGCCGACATGGATGCCTGTCAGTTGGGTCGCCTGGTTCTCCAGTTGCGCCGACTTGATGCGCAGTGCGCTGGCCTCGCTGTAGTAGAGCGACTGTTCGCCGCTCCAGCGGGTGGCTTGGTAGCCGCACCATGCCGTCAGAACGGTTGCGAGCGAGAGGATGATCGCCGATACGAGCTCCATGCGTTTGTGGTGCGGCTCGCCCTCGCCGAACGACAGCATCCGATCCAGCCTGCTGTCGCTGCCGGATGATGGCGACAAGCCCGCCTCGGTCTGACCCGGCTCAGTCATAGGAGCCTCGCTCGAGCGGTGGTCGTCTGCACGCCAGGCTTGCCACCGCGATCGCAAACATGACTGCAGCGGGGTCAGGGTCGAACCGGGAAATAGATCGTATAGCGTTCATCGCGCACCTCGTATAAC
>CAYRFV010000540.1:0-1930 GCA_964423545.1 uncultured Anaerolineales bacterium
CAGAAAGTGCACTTCTCCATGATGCCGCGATAGCGCACCGTGACGTCCGGGTTGAGCTGTTCATTCAGCGGCTCCGGGAAGTAAGGCATGAACCAGTTGTACACGCGCGCCAGGTAGGGACAGTTGTTGCCGCAGTAGCGCGTGCCGATGCAGCGGTTGTACACCTGGACGTTGATGTTCTGAACGTCGCTGTGAACGCTGGCAAAGACGGGGCAGACCGGTTCGCACGGCGCGTGCTGGCACTGCTGGCACAGCACCGGGAAGTAGCGGGCCTGGAGCTCCGGGTATTCCCCTTGCCAGTAGCGCTCGATGCGCAGCCAGTGCTGCGCGCGCCCCATGTTGATCTGTTCCGGGCCGACGGTCGGCACGTTGTTCTCGGCGTGGCAGGCGATCACGCAGGCCTGGCACGCGGTGCAGCGATCCAGGTCGATCACCATGGCCCAGCGATGGGTATTCGCCTGCGGCGTTCCTTCACTCATGCGTCTCTACTCCTTGCATCAACCCGGGAATCGGCCGGCTTCGTTGGCGAAATCGACGCCGACATTGTCTTCAATGCGTGGCAGGGTCTGCGTGAGACCGGTCTTTACGATGCGAACGCGCGTGGCAGCCCACGCCAATTCGCCCCCTTCGGAGGTGGTCGGCGCCAGAATCCCCAGCGCATTTGCCCCGACGTTGTTGGCGAAGCGTCCGAAGTTGGAGTGCCCTTGCCCGAGCGGGATGCCGACGACGTCGGGGCGGATGCCCGCCAGCGGATAGACGATGGCCCGTATCTGGCCGAACGGCGAGATGACATCGACGACATCGTCGCGCTCCACTCCCAGTCCCGCGGCCGTCTCCGTATTCAGTTCGATCCAGGTGCCCCACGAGGCGGTCGTGATCGGATCGGGCCCTTCCTGCAGCCAGGACTGGTCAGCGCCGCGGCCGTCGCTCAGCAGCGTGGAAGGGTAGGGGTAGAGCACGAACGGGTACTGCCCGGGATCCCCTTCGAGCTTGGGCCGGGACACGCTGAGCGACGCGGGCGCCGCTACCTGCTTGGCCTTCAGGGGGTCGGCTTTCTGCGGCCACCAGCCGCCATATTGGCGGAAGCCGCCCCAACACTGATCGGCCGTTTTGGTGCTGTACGGTGCATCCTCGCCGACCAGCCTGGCGGTCAGGTCCTTCATGAAGGCTGCGGTGTTCGGCCACGGCAGCGCCTTTTGGGTCGCGTCGTTCACGCGCTGCGCCAGGTCCAGGAACACGTCGCTCGTCTGGCGCGTGTCATAGAGCGGCGTGACCACCGGCTGTTGGCCGCTGATGCTGGGTCGATCGCCGGGCGGGGTCACCGCCTGGTAGCCCCACGATTCGAGGTAGGTGTTGTTCGGCAGCACGAGGTCGGCGTACACGGCCGTCTCATCCACCATGCTGCTGAACGAGACCACCAACGGCACGCGCGCCATGGCTTCGGCGTACTTGGCGGCCACCGGCAGATCGTAGATCGGGTTGCCGGCCACGAAGAGCACATCGACTGCGCCGCTGTTCATGCGATCGATCAGCGCCTTGACATCGGCGAAGGAGCTGGGGGTGGCGCTCACGAAGGCCGGATCGGGCGGCGGCGGGGTGAGCGCAATGCCGCTTTCGGCGCCGGACGCCACACCCATCAGCGCGTTGAGCGCCATGACCGCTGTCATCGCTTGCGTTGCGTTCGTGCTGCCTGCGATGGCGCCTCCCGGGATCGCCAGCGGGTGCGCGAATTCGGCGAAGCTGCGCGCCAGCTCCTCCAGCTTGTCCAGCGGGACGCCGCTGGCTGCCGCCATGCCTTTGATGTCGACCGACTTGAACAGGTTGGCGATGGAGCTATCTTTGGCTTTGCCCAGCCCCAACTCGACGATAATCGCGCCGAGCGCCAGCGCCACCTGCCCCTCGGTGCCGGGCGTCACCGGGATCCACCGGT
>CAYRFV010000541.1:0-1916 GCA_964423545.1 uncultured Anaerolineales bacterium
CAACAGGGTGTAGGAAAGCTTCCCCGAGATGGGCAGGGCCAGGTGGCGCGTGCGCACCACCAGGGGGCGCCGGCGCGACAGGCGCCCGGCAATGCCCGCCAGCACGCTGTCCTTGCCGCTGTGGGTGTTGACCACGTCAATGCCTTCCCGCGCGATGAGTCGCACCATGCCCAGGATTTCGCGCGGGTTCAGGCTGCGGCGGAAGCTGAATTCATGCACGTCGAAACCCTCCGCGCGGGCGTGGCTGGCCAGACTGCTGCCGGGCGGGCAGGCGAACAGTAACCGGACGCCGCGCGTGCGCAGGCCCAGGGCCTCGCGCAGGATGCGCTTCTCCTGGCCGCCCCAGCCCGGCGAGGACTCGGTGTGCAGCACGGTCAGCATGTCAGTTGCTCCACTGCGCGTCGCGCGACCCACGACGCATGAAACGGGGGTTAAATATTGTTGCGGCGTCCGGCACAGAGGTCGGTTCGTACTTGGTGTGGAGAACCCGTATGTCAGTTGGACCCGCGGCTCCACGAGCACCCCGTACTGTCGCCTGGGGTCTGTGACCCCTGAGCACGCATCCTAGAGTTCGATGACGTGGGCCGCACGCCGAAGTTGCCGCGTTATGGAGGCGATCATGGAAGTTATCTACACGCGTTGTGCGGGTCTGGATGTTCACAAACAAACAGTGGTGGCGTGCGTACGCATTGCTGAAGGCGGGACGCTCCGGCAGGAAGTGCAAACATTCCAGACCACCACCTCTGGCCTGCTGTCCTTGGCCGACTGGATGGAATCCTTTGGCATCCAGCAGGTCGGCATGGAAGCCACGGGGGTGTATTGGAAGCCCGTGTGGCACATCCTTGAAGGGCACTTTGAACTGGTTTTGGCCAATGCCGCCCACGTCAAGAACTTGCCCGGACGAAAAACGGATGTCAATGACGCCATGTGGCTGGCCGATCTCTTGGCCCATGGCTTGATCCGTGCCAGCTTCGTGCCGCCGATTCCGGTGCAGGAGTTGCGTGGCCTCACTCGGACACGCAAGCAATTCGTGTGTGAGCGCAGTGCGCATATCCAGCGCATCGAGAAGGTGCTCGAAGATGCCAACCTCAAGCTCGGCGTGGTGCTCAGCGACATCATGGGCAAGAGCGGTCGGGCGGTACTCGATGCCATCGTGGCCGGGCAGATCGATCCGGAGCGGCTCCTGACCTACGTCAGCCAGCGCGTAAAAACCCCGCGTGCCGAGGTGCTCGAAGCTCTGCGCGGAAACATCCGATCCCATCACCGCTTCATGCTCAAGTTGCATCTCGATCACATCGATGCGCTGGATCGCGCCATCGCCACTATCGAGAAGGAGGTGGGCGAAGGGCTCGAACCCTTTCGTGCCGCCGCCAGACTGATTTCCACCATGCCCGGCATGAGCGAGGTTGCGTCCCATGTGGTCATTGCCGAGATCGGCATCGACATGTCTCGCTTCGAAACGCCCGGCCACCTGCTGTCTTGGGCCTGCCTGTGTCCGCGCAATGACGAGAGCGCCGGCAAGCGCCGAAGCACTCGCCTGCGGCGGGGCGGCCATTGGCTCAAAACCACCCTCGTCCAAGCCGCCTGGTCTGCCGTGCGCGTCAAGGGCGGCTATTTGCAGGCTCAGTTCCACCGCATTCGCGCCCGTCGGGGCACCAAGAAGGCCATCATCGCCGTTGCTGCCTCCATGCTCACCGCCATCTGGCACATGCTGCGCGATGGCACCGAGTGGCAAGACCTCGGCGCCTCTCACTTCGACCGCGCAGACGCTCAAAAAACCGCCAACCGCCTCATCCGCCGACTCCAGCAGATCGGATTCAAAGTCCAGCTCGCAACAGCTTGAGGTGATATGTTTCATCCTAGTTGCTCCACTGCGCGTCGCGCGACCCACGACGCATGAAACGGGGGTTAAATAT
>CAYRFV010000542.1:0-1915 GCA_964423545.1 uncultured Anaerolineales bacterium
GAGATCATGTTCAATAAGACCAAGTTCGATGCGCTGCCGGCCGAGCACAAGGCCATCCTCCAGTATGCCGCCGAGGCCGTCTCCTCCGCCAACGAGTGGAAGGCGATGGACTACTACTCGAAGGATCTGGTGGAATTGCGCGACAAGGACAAGGTCAATGTCCTGCGCACACCGAAGGATGTGTTCGACGCGCAGATCAAGGCCTGGGACGGGCTCATCGCCAAGCTCGGCGAGGATCCCTTCATGAAGAAGGTGATGGAATCGCAGAAGGCATGGGTGAAGCGGGTCGTCTACTACGGCCTGTTCAATGCCACCGACTATCGCGGCGCCTACGAGCACCACTTCGGCAAGCTCGACCTGTGATTGGGGCGTGCGATAAGCCTGACACGACAGCACGTCGGCGCGGCGCTTCGGCGCCGCGTTCGTGCGACGGCAGCCATGAAGTGCTGTGACGGTGACCCATGCGGAACTTTCTCTTCTTCATCGATTCACTTAGTGCCTGGGTGGGTCGCTGCTTTGCCTGGTTGATCCTTGTTCTGACCTTGGGCGTCAGCTACGAGGTGTTTGTCCGCTATCTGCTGCGCGCCCCGACCAACTGGGCGTTCGACTTCAGCTACATCAACTACGGCGCGCTGTTCTTGATGGCGGGGGCCTACGCGCTGTCGCGAAACGGTCACGTCCGGGCGGACGTGATCTACAGGTTCCTGAAGCCGCGCACGCAGGCCGTTCTGGATCTGGCCCTCTACATTCTGTTCTTCGTGCCGGCTGTTCTGGCCCTGGTCTATTCGGGCTGGATCTATGCGCGCACCTCGGTGCAGTTCCGCGAGGTCAGCATCTTCAGCCCCGCGGGTGTCCCTGTCTTTCCGCTTAAGGCGCTTATCCCATTGACCGGCGGGCTGTTGCTCCTCCAAGGCATCGCCGAGATCATCCGATGCATGTTGTGCATTCGGCAGGGAGAGTGGCCGCAGCGATTGCATGACGTGGAGGAGACCGAGTCGATCATCTTGCGGGAGAAGCAGCACCTCGCTGCGCAAGAGCAGGCGCAAGCGCAGGCGAAGGGGAGCTGAACATGACAGATCCGCAAGTTGGCATGCTGATGCTGACGCTATTCATTTTCATCATCATGTTCGGGTTCCCTATCGCCTTCACGCTGATCGCGATGGGTGTCGGGTTTGGCTTCTACGCCTATTACAATCCCGCCCAGGCCTTCTTCGAGAACCGCATCTTCACGCTCCTCGTCCAGAAGGCCTTCGAGGTGTCCTCGAGCGATACGCTGGTCGCGGTGCCGTTATTCCTGTTCATGGGCTATCTGGTCGAGCGGGCAAACATTCTCGACCGGCTTTTCCACTCGTTGCAGCTGTCGATGAGACATGTGCCCGGCGCGCTTGCGGTTGCCACGATGATCACGTGCGCCATGTTCGCAACGGCGACCGGGATCGTCGGTGCCGTCGTCACCTTGATGGGGCTGCTGGCCCTGCCGGCGATGCTGCGCGCTGGCTATGATGTCAAGCTGTCCTCGGGGGTCGTGTGCGCCGGGGGCTGCCTCGGCATCCTGATCCCGCCGAGCATCCTGCTGATCGTCTACGCGGCCACTGCCGGTGTCTCGGCGGTGAAGCTGTACGCGGCCGCGTTCGTTCCTGGCTTCCTGCTCGCTGCATTGTACGTCATCTACATCATCGTTCGCGCAATGATCAATCCGGCACTGGCGCCGAAGCTGCCCAAGGAGCAGACCGATGTGCCGGCAGTGGAGGTGATCGTGGCGTTGGCGACATCTTTCCTGCCCCTGGCGCTGCTGATCACGTCGGTGCTCGGTGCCATCCTGTTCGGCCTGGCCACGCCTTCCGAGGCGGCTGGGATCGGGGCGCTCGGATCGCTGCTGCTGGCAGCCGCCTACAGGTCGCTCAACTACAGCATG
>CAYRFV010000543.1:0-1829 GCA_964423545.1 uncultured Anaerolineales bacterium
ATTATCATGCAAAAAGGAAAGAAAACACCTTTTTTGGACAAAGTGAAACAAATGGTGCCAAACGGTGACAGTCTCAGCCTTTGCCTGACGTGCGGAGCCTGCGTGTCTGGATGCCCGGCCGCCGGAATGGAGAACATGGACTCGAGGAAATTCATCCGCATGGTGGCGCTGGGCATGGATGAGGAAATCACAAAACATCCCTGGGTCTGGCTGTGCTCCATGTGCACCCGGTGCACCTATGTATGCCCCATGGCCATCAATATCGCCGGAATGGTGTATGAAGCCCGGAAACTCTGGCCTCGGGAGGAGCGGCCCAAAGGCATCCTGGGGTCCTGCGACATGGCCATCCGAAACGACAGTTGCAGCGCCATGGGAACCGCGCCGGAGGATTTCCGGTTTGTGGTGGAGGATGTTCTGGCGGAAGTGCGGGAATCCCAACCCGGATGGGAGGAACTTCAAGCGCCCATTGACAAGCAGGGCGCGTATTTCTTTTTGAGCCAAAATTCCCGGGAGCCTGTCACCGAACCCGATGAACTGGTGCCCCTGTGGAAAATCCTTCATCTGGTCGGCGCGGACTGGACTTACAGCTGCACCGGATGGGGGGGCGAAAACTACTGCATGTTTTTGGCCGACGATGAAAACTGGAAAAAGATCGCCGAAACAACGCTTACATCCGCCAAAAATCTCGGCTGCAAGGTTTATCTGAACACCGAATGCGGCCATTCGACGTTTTCGGTATGGATGGGACAGAAAAAATTCGGCATCGAGCCCGATATCCGCGTTGAACCCATGGTCAAGTATTATGCCCAATGGGTCCGGGAGGGCAAGCTTAAGGTCAATTCAGACTGGAATAAGGACTTGAAAATCAAATTCACCTGCCAGGACCCCTGCAACCAGGTGAGGAAAAGTTTCGGCGATGCCCTGGCCGACGATCTCCGGTTTGTGATCAAAGCCTGTGTGGGCGAAGAAAATTTCATCGACACCTATCCCAACAAGTCAAACAACTACTGCTGCGGCGGCGGCGGCGGGTATCTCCAGTCCGGATACAAGGAATACCGGCTCGGGTACGGGAAATTCAAGCATGAACAGATCATGGCCACCGGCGCGCCTTATGTGATCACCCCTTGCCACAATTGCCATGCGCAAATTCACGAACTGGGCGAATTCTATGCTGACGGCGCCTATCGCACACTGCACTTGTGGACGTTGATCGCTTTGTCCCTGGGCATACTTGCGGAAAATGAAAGGGAATACTTAGGCGAAGATTTGAAGGAAGTCAACCTGCCGAATGCATAAGCAGATGGAGGATAACGTGATCGAAAAAAACAAGCCCGTCGGCGCGGTCATGGTGGTGGGCGGCGGCATCGCCGGCATTCAGGCCTCCCTGGATCTGGCCAATTCCGGTTATTACGTGTATCTGGTGGAGGAAAAGCCGGCCATCGGCGGCGTCATGTCGCAATTGGACAAGACGTTCCCCACCAATGACTGTGCCATGTGCGTGATTTCGCCCAAACTGGTGGAAGCCGGCCGGCATCTGAACATTGAGCTGATGACCTTCACCGAGGTGCTGTCCGTGGAAGGGGAGGCGGGACAATTCGAAGCCAAACTGCTTGTGCATCCCCGATACATTGATATTTCCAAATGTACTTCCTGCGGCGAATGCGACAAAGTGTGCCCCATTGAGCGGCCCAATCTGTTTGATCAGGGCCTGCGCAACAGAAAGGCGGCATACAAGCTCTATCCCCAGGGAATGCCCGGCGCATACGCCATTGAAAAGCGCGGGACCGCGCCCTGCAAGGCCACCTGCCCGGCCCATGTGAGCATCCAGG
>CAYRFV010000544.1:0-1822 GCA_964423545.1 uncultured Anaerolineales bacterium
GCGCCCTTCAGCCGGTTCAATCCGCAGTTCAACAAGGACGCGCTGGCGCGCGAGCTGAAAGCGCACGGGATCAAGTACGTCTTCCTCGGGCGCGAGCTGGGGGCGCGGTCGGACGACCGGTCGTGCTACGAGAACGGGCGCGTTCAGTACGGCCGGCTGGCGCGCACGGACCTGTTCCGGCAGGGGCTCGAGCGCGTGCGGCGCGGCGCCGAGGAGCACCGCATCGCGCTGATGTGCGCGGAGAAGGAGCCCCTGGAGTGCCACCGCACGCTGCTGGTCGCGCGTGCGCTGGACGAGCAGGGAGTGGAGGTGATGCACATCCTCGGCGACGGCCGGCTGGAGTCGCACGCGGACGCCATGGAGCGGCTGCTCGAAGTCACGGGGCTGCCGCGCGAGGACCTGTTCCGGTCGCGTGCGGAACTGATCGCGGAGGCGCTGAAGCGCCAGGAAGAAAAGGTCGCGTACGTGGACGATAAACTCGCGGCCGAGGCCGGAGAGTCGGGATGAAACTGTTCACCATCGGCTTCACGAAGAAGAGCGCCCAGCGGTTCTTCGCATTGCTCAGAGCGTCGGGAGCCAAGCGCGTCGTGGACGTGCGACTGAACAACGTCTCCCAGCTCGCCGGTTTCGCCAAGAAGGAGGATCTCGCCTATTTCCTCAAGGAGATCTGCGACATGGACTACGTACAGCTGCCGGAGCTGGCGCCGACCCAGGAGATGCTCGATGCGTACAAGAAGCAGAAGGGCGACTGGGGGGCCTACCAGGAACGTTTCCTTGCGCTCATGAAAGTGCGTCGGATCGAAGAGACCGTTCCGAGGAACGTGATGGAGGATGGATGCCTGCTGTGCAGCGAGGACAAGCCGCATCATTGCCACCGCCGTCTGGTTGCCGAGTACCTGAAAGAGCGTTGGGGCGACGTCGACATCGTTCATCTGACATAGAAAGGTCCACCGATGGGCATCACTAACCAGGAACGCGTCGGCAAGGCGATGGACCTGCTGCGCGCCGGGCTCGCGCCCTTCGTCGAGCGCGAGGTGCAGGCGGCCGTGGAGGCGGGCAGCGTGCGGATGGACGCGATTCGGCGCTTCGCCGACGACCCGATGCTGGGACAGAAGCCGATCGCGCAGTGGGACGCCGCGGGACTCCTCAGGCTGATGTGGGAGACCTGGAACGACGTCTTCGGCAGGACGCTCGGCCGTGCCGAGCGCTCGCTGGTGCAGGAGCTGCGCGACGTTCGCAACAAGTGGGCGCACCAGGATCCGTTTTCCAGCGACGACGCCGACCGCGCGCTCGACTCGATGGCGCGCCTGCTCACGGCGGTTTCGGCCCCGCAGGCCGACGACGTCAACAAGATGAAGCTCGATCTGCGCCGGCTCACCTTCGATGAGCAGGTGCGCGGGGAAAAGCGCAAGGCCGGCGGCTCGCTGATCGAGGCCGCCGCGACCGGCACGCTCAAGCCCTGGCGCGAGATCGCAACGCCCCACGCCGATGTGGCGAGCGGCCGCTACCAACAGGCCGAGTTCGCGGCGGACCTCTGGCAGGTGCACCTGGGCGAAGGCAGCGACGAGTACCGGGATCCGCGGGAGTTCTTCCGCCGCACCTACCTCACCGAGAGCCTGAAGCGCCTGCTGGTGGGCGGCGTGCAGCGCCTGTCGGGCCAGGGTGGCGACCCGGTGGTGCAGTTGCAGACCAACTTCGGCGGCGGCAAGACCCATTCGATGCTGGCGCTGTACCACCTGCTCTCGGGGGCGAATCCCGGGGAGCTTCCGGGCGTGGACGCGGTGCTGGCCGAGGCGGGCGTGAAGAGCCTCCCCAGGGCGAA
>CAYRFV010000545.1:0-1791 GCA_964423545.1 uncultured Anaerolineales bacterium
GCGAACACGACCACGCGTCCGCCCGGCCGCGTAACGCGGATGGCCTCGGCAATCGCCTGGCGGTCGTCCGCCAGGTGCTCGATCACCTCGTGGAGAAAGGTGATGTCGAAGTAGTCGTCCGCGTAGGGCAGATCCTCGGCCGGAGCCACGGTGAGGTGTGGCAGCGAGGCGCTCGCCCCGTGGATTTTGTCCTCGTCGACGTCGACGCCGTGCACGAAGGGGCTGAAGCGGCGAAAGGCCTGCACGTAGGCGCCGATGCCGCAGCCAACGTCGAGAATACGGGCGTTTTCCAGCGCCACGTAGCGGCGCACGATGTTCAAGCGCCTTTCCTGGCCGAAACCCCAGATGTAACTCGGATGGCCGAGCGTTATCGCTTTGCTGGCCGCATCCATCGTCGTCGAGTCTCCCCTGCCGCGAGTGAAGCACCAAGTGCGTATCGGAGGAAACGAGCAACGCGAATACTAGCAGAAGCCGGGAGCGATTGCAACGTAAGCGACGGCATGTATAGGGTCGACGCATCTTATGAATCGCTGAGCAACTGCAGTAGGTAGGCGCGATCCCAGCCTGCCTTCAGACGGCGCGCCTTGATGCTCAGTTTGCGCTTCGTGGGATGGCGCTGGAGCAGGTTGAGGGCGAGGCGTCGCAGGACGGCGAAGTTCTGGGCCGCATTCCCCTGGCGGATGCGGCTGAGGTCTTCGCGGAAGGCCATATCCAGCACCCAGTGTACCCGGTTCTCGATCCCCCAGTGGCTCCTGACCGTCTGGACGAACTGGGCGGCCGTGAGGCAGCGGCTGAGTAGGTAGTAGCGCGTCTCCTCCTCCACCTCCGTGCCGATACGCCGCTGGGCCTCGACCATTCCGATAGCCCCCAGACCCGGCCACTGGTGATGGTCTTGCAGCCAGCCCATCACCGCCGGATCGCTGATGACCCAGGCCCTGCGCGTTTCGATGCGCCCGTGCCCCTTGTCTATCGTTTCACTGAAGTCATACCCCACCCCGACAGACTGGGTCCTCCGCGCTTGCTGGAAGCTGTCCTGCGCGTCCTCGTGCAAGGTGCCCTGGTTGGCTTTGAGGGCCAGCACGTAATCCCCACCCTGGTCTATGATCTGCTGGGCGATCTGGCGCTGACAACCCATAGCATCAATGGTCACGATGCAGCCGGTGATCGCCAGTTGACGCAGTAAGCCGGGTAGAGCGGTGATCTCATTGCTCTTCGCATCTACCTTGACCTGAGCCAGCACCAGCCTATTCTCGGTCGCCCAGGCGCTCACCATGTGGATCGCCCCCTTGCCTATCCCCCGATCAGCGCTACGGCGCACGCTCTTGCCGTCGACTGCCACCACTTGGGCGGGTAGCACGCTTGCTACCGCCTGCATCCACGAGCCAAAGCAGTCCTGGAACTGCTGGGGGTCCAACAACGCGAAGACACGGTTAAAGGTATCGTGAGAGGGGATGCCATTGGGCAGGTCCAGGGTATCGGCGAAGAAGTCCTCCATCGCCTCCCCGAACTCCTCGATCTCGTTCCAGGTCTCAGCCCCACAGATCACCCCACACAAGGCGATCGTGACCACACTCAGCAACGGGTGCAGCTTCGTACGATTGATCCGCGGGTCATCAAGTGAGGCAAAGTGCTGCGTCAAGGCAAGGGCAGACGGCGTATCCACGAAGGCTCCTTCCAAGGGGAAAAGTGCCTCCTATACTACCATCTACGCCCATCACTTCAAGATGCGTCGGCCCTGTCGGGCGGGGCCGCTCTGGAGCTATTGCTATTTGGGCTTCGGGCGAGTATAAT
>CAYRFV010000546.1:0-1790 GCA_964423545.1 uncultured Anaerolineales bacterium
TCTTCGCGCAGCCCCAACAGGCGCAGCCCCTCCAGCGCATCCGCCGTGGCGCTCACGTCCGTGAAAAGGCCCATGATGGCGACTTTCTTGGGCATGGATTCCTCCCTCTCCTACTCCAGCTCGGCGACGCTCGTCACCACCGTGCGGCCAATGCGACGGCGGGTGTGGCTCAACTGCCCTTCCAGCACCTCCCACACCGGGATCAGCGGGATCACCTTCGAAGCGACGGTGTACAACAGAATGAACAACGCCAAGGTGCCGATCCCGATGGAGATCTCCGGCCACTGCGGATTGTACGCGCCCCAGTCGAACGGCATCTCATTGCGCTGCAGGAAGCCAGGGATGATGATTAAGCGTTCCAGGTACATGCCGATGTTGATGCCGATCGTGATCAACAACAAGGCGAGCGGCGAGCGGCGAATCCGCCGGTTCCACAGGGTCAACCAGGGAATCACGATGTTGAAAACAAGCATCGCATACCAGAACGGCGCGATGGGGCCGCGCGCCTGGAAGTAGAGCAACTCATGGCCCACCCAGTCGCCGCCGTACCACTCCACCAGGTAGTCGTTGAAGAAGAAATAGGTCCAGGCGAAGGAGAAGATCAGCACCAGCTTCGCCAGCGCGTCGAAGTGTTCGGCGCGCAGGAAATACTCCAGGTGCATCGTGCGCTGTACGAGCAGCAGCACGGTGATCACCGCCGAGACACCTGAGAAGATCGCGCCCACGACGAAATACGGCCCGAAGATGCTGCTGTGCCACCCCACGTGCATGCTCATGGCGAAGTCCCACGACACGATGGTGTGCACCGAGAACATGACTGGAATGATCGCGAACGCAAAGATGGCGATCGCCTTGTGCAGATAGTGCCATTCGTATTCCAGGCCGCGCCACCCCAGCGAGGCCCATTTGTACAGCGTATGTCGCCAGCCGGTCGTATGGTCGCGGGCCATCGCCAGATCGGGGATCATCGGGAGAAAGACATACAGCGTGCTGCCGATGAGGTAGGTCGTGATCGCAAACAGGTCCCACGCCAGCGGCGACTGGAAGTTCGTCCAGATCTGGCGCTGGTTGGGCATCGGTATGATGAAGTAAGCCGTCCAGACGCGACCGAGATGGATGAAGGGAAACATGCCGGCGCAGATCAGCGAGAAGGAGGTCATCAACTCAGCTGCGCGGGTGATAGGCCGGCGGTACTCGGCGTTGAAGACGCGCAGGATAGCCGAGACGAAGGTTCCGCTGTGGCTGATGCCGATCCAGAACACCATCGTCGCAATGAAGACGCCCCAAAACACGGGCCGGCGGATGCCGGCGACGCCCATGCCCCACCGAATCATGTAGGCCCATGCACCGACGAAGCAGACGGCGACGATCGTGGCCAACACGACCACCGCCAGCCACCAGGTTCCGCTGGCCTTCAGCATCGGCCGCAGCATGATGCGGTTCATCTCCTCCTGCGGGAGCGGATCCAGGAGAAGACGCTCTTTGGGATCGTCCTGGTGCGGCCAGGCGAACTTGCGAGGTAGGTCAGCTAGCATCCGACACGCCTCCCTTCAGATAGTACACCGCTGGTTCGGTGCCCAGGTTCTCCAGCAGCGTGAACGCACGCTTGCTCTTGGCCATCCCCGACACAACGCTGTGCTCGTCCAACAGGTCGCCGAACACGATCGCGTCGGTGGGACAGGCCTGACCGCATGCCGGCGTCATTTCGCCATCCTGGATCGGCCGGCCCTCGGCTGCGGCGTGATCCTCTGCGGCATCCGCCACATGAACCCGCAGTCGAGCGTGCGCCT
>CAYRFV010000547.1:0-1789 GCA_964423545.1 uncultured Anaerolineales bacterium
CTGGAGGATGTACTCGGGGGCCTCACTTGCGATGGCCCCGCCGTGATTGCGCTGCATCTGGTCGATGCACGACGACCCCACCGCGCGGAGGGCCTCTTGAGGCGGCGCGCTTTCTTCGAGCCGGACTTCGCCGGCCTTCACCGGTGTCATCGGCTTGCCCCGCAGCAGCAGGTAGCCGCGCTCGGCCTTGGAAAGCGGGGCAGGCAGCAGGACAAACTGCTCGGCAAGTTTGCGGGCCATCTGGAACAGCCGGCCGATATCGCCGCCGGCGAGCTCCAGTTCCAGTTCCGAAATCGGTTCGCGCCGTCCGCCCGCGGCGATCCAGCCGCGATCGAACATCAGCAGCACATCACCGAACGACCAGGTGATGCGACGGAAACTCGTTTCGAACGCCGGCGCCAGCCGCGACAGCACGCTGCGCTTCTCGAGCGCTGCCCTTAGCGCCACGTCGTCGACGGCCGAGAAGTCAAAATGTCCGCCATAAGGCACTTCCCATTCCGGGCGCACCGAAAGACCGCCGGCAGTGTTGCCCGCGCACTTCACCGTTTGCAGCCATT
Source organism: uncultured Anaerolineales bacterium (assembly GCA_964423545.1). Lineage (GTDB taxonomy): Bacteria > Chloroflexota > Anaerolineae > CG2-30-64-16 > CG2-30-64-16 > JALOOE01. The sequence continues at coordinate 558 of CAYRFV010000547.1, forward strand.
GCCTGCCCCGGCGACGCAGGCGTAGCGCCACGCCTGACTTTCGCAGTGTCATGTCCGGGGTATCGTAGTAGATGCTGACCAGCTGCGCCGTCGTTTTCGCGATGGCGGTCTTCAGCAGGGGATGGCGGAGGAAGGCGCGATGGGCCGTTTCCGGCAGCACCAGTTTGAGTTCGATTTCATAAGCCATGGAGGGATTATCCCCTGCCTTGCGGCGGGGAATGTTACAGCCACCTACTCGTAACGCAGGGCCTCGATGGGCGACAACGCCGCCGCCTTCCGCGCCGGGTAGAAGCCGAAGAAGACGCCGACGGCGGCCGCGAAGCCGACCGCGAGCGCGATCGCGGTAAGCGACAGCTCGATGCGCCATTCCGCGAGGTGTCCCACAAGGTAGGAGGCGGCTACGCCAAGCAGGATGCCGACGATGCCGCCGATCAGCGAGAGCGTGACGGCCTCGACTAGGAACTGGGTGAGGATGTCCCGGCCGCGGGCGCCGACCGCCATGCGCAGGCCGATCTCCCGGGTCCGTTCCGTGACCGAGACCAGCATGATGTTCATGATGCCGATGCCGCCCACGAGCAGCGACACCGAGGCAACCGCGGCGAGCAGCGTCGCCAGGACGCGCGACGATGCTTCCTGCGCCTGCAGGATTTCGGAGAGGTTGCGGACGTTGAAATCGTCGTCCTGCCCGGGCTGCAGGCGATGCCGCTGGCGCAGCAGCTCGCGCATGCGTTCTTCCGCGACCTTGATATCCACGCCTTGCCGTACCTTGATGGTCATGGAGCCGACCGAGCGCGACTTGGCCAGCGCCGTTGCGCCGAGAATGCGCTTTCTCGCGGTCGAGATGGGCATCAGCACGAGGTCGTCCTGGTCCTGTCCGGACATGCTCTGGCCCTTGCGCTCGAGCACGCCGATGATGGTCAGCGGCACCTTGCGGATCCGGATGACCTGATCGATCGGGCTTTCGTCGCCGAACAGGCTGGTGGCGACCGTCTGGCCGATGAGCGCCACCTTGGCGGCGCCGTTGATCTCTGCCTGCTCGAACAGGCGGCCCTCGGCGACCGTCCATTCGCGTGCCTCGAAGTACTCGGGTGTGACGCCATAGAAAGTGGTCGACCAGTTGGCGTTGCCGGCGACGATCTGGCCGCTGCCGCGCAGCACCGGCGCGGCGGTCTGGATCTCGTCCGGCAGTTCCCGTGCGATGGCGTAGGCGTCGTCCTCGCTGATGGTCTGCA
>CAYRFV010000548.1:0-1747 GCA_964423545.1 uncultured Anaerolineales bacterium
GAAGTGCGCCGCCGGCGCTACGCGGACGCGGTGGCCTTTCTGCGACAGGTGGCCGCGGGTCAGGCGGTGCTCGACGGGGCCGGCGGCGAGGCCCCGGAAGAGATCACCGGGGCCGTCCGGCTCTTCAGCCGGGACGGCCTGGGTAACTGGTGAGGCAAGCGGGGAAATGACCGGCTATCCCTTAACCGTCCTGGAGAACGCGGTGCTGGCGGCCCTGGCCGCCGTTCTGGGCTCCCGGGTGCGGACCATCCAGAGCTACCAGGGCGACTATCTGGCGGACCTCAGGGGCGAGGCCCGGCGCCTGCCGGCGGTGCTCCTGGTGCTCAGCCAGAGCCGGAGCGAGCAGGTGACCGCGGGGTCCTGCGACCTCACCCTGGATTTCACCGTCCTGGTGGCGGACCGCCAGCTCCGGGGGGAGGCCGGCGGCCGCCGCCAGGACGGGGGCGTTTACCAAATCCTGGAAGCGGTGCGCCAGGCCCTCTGGCACCAGGACCTGGGTTTGGAGATCCTGCCCTTCTCCCTGGTGCGGGAGGAACCCCTGGTTAGCACCCGGGAGCTTCTGGTCTATGCCGCCCAGTACCGCACCGCGATGGTGCGGGATTTGGCGGGGTGACTTCGAATAGAGATTAACCAAGTGGCACAGGCGCTTTGCCGGTGCCAGCGTAGGCTAACCTTCATGGATCACAAAGGTTTTACCAGCGGTGAGAAAAATCCCCCCTACCCCCCTTTTTCAAAGGGGGGGATAAAAGTCCCCCTTTGGAAAAGGGGGATTTAGGGGGATTTGGATTTTCGCGCTAAAGCCTCGAGCTACCAGACAACGGAGAAGAACCATGACCCGGTCCATCCGGAATTTTCTGGCCACCCACAACCTCCTGGCCGTAGCGGCCCAGAGGCGGGAGACGGCCATCAACACCGAGCAGGAGCTGGACACCGTCCTGCTGGCGGACCTGAGCTCCGTCCTCAATTACCAGGGATTGAAATTTCCCAACCGGGAGGAATTCACCGGCAAGGAGGAGGCGGACCGGGTTCACCACCTGGGGGGCAAGGCGGCCGGGACGCTGTCCTTTTCCCGGGCCCAGCCCCAGCACTTCGCCTTCCTGCTGGCCTACGGCCTGGGCGAGGCGGCGAGCACGCCGGCGGGGGCCTCGGGCTACCGCCATCTCATCCGGCCCCTGGCCGGGGAGGTGGACGCGGCCCGCTCCAATCCTTCCTTCACCGCGGCCCTGCGCTTCGGGCGCCAGGTGGTCAAGCGGCGCTTCGCCTCCTGTTTCATCGACCAGGTGAGGGTGGATTTTGCCAAAGACGGCTGGGCCAAAATTACCGGGACGGTGAAAGGCACCGGCAAAGTGGCGGACAACTCCCGGGTGGAGGAGCTGTCCGCCCCTTACAACGCCGGTACCCTGACCCTGGCCGCGGACGGGGTGGCGGGGGAGGAAGACCAGGCCCGTGCCATACTGTCGCGGCCCGGGAAGGGATGGGATCTGGGATGCATAGAATTCATGGGGAATCTGCACCATGATTCCCGCGCCGTCGCCGGTTTTGTTATCTGCCCCCTCCGCCCCCCGGTGCGCCAAGTGCTCCAGCACTTCGACGCCGCGCCGGACGATATCATGGGATCGGTACCCCTTAACGTTCGCCACGAACCCGATGCCGCAGGAGTCGTGCTCGTGGGTGGGATCATACAGCCCTTGTCGTTGGGGAAGCTCTGCCGTCATGGGATTCCACTCCTTACTGAACTGGAGTAAAC
>CAYRFV010000549.1:0-1740 GCA_964423545.1 uncultured Anaerolineales bacterium
CTGCCCCTCGGTGCCGGGCGCCACCGGGATCCACCGGTCGGCCACCGCCGCGGTCGACGACATGCGCGGCTCGAACTGCACGAAGTAGCCGCGCATGCCCAACGGCCGGCCGCGCATGCCGCCGTAGCCCCGGCCGTAAGCGACCGGAGAGAGCCACGTCTCGTTGAAATTGGCGCCGAAAGAATAGAGCACATCCGACTGGGCGATATCGAAGATCGGCAGATTGGGCGCACCGCTCAGCATCTGCCCTGTCACGCGCTCCAGCGTCTTGCGGCCGTCGAAGGTGGCCAACGTGTCGTATAGGACGGGCGGCGGCGCGCCTAACGCCTTCAGAAAGGCGCTGACGATGGCAAACAGGCTGTCCGGAATCAGGTTGCCATAGAACGCCACCCCGCCGGGCTTGGCTGCCTTCACGCGATCTGCCAGTTGCGCCAAGGCCTGCTCCCACGTGAGCGGCGCGAAGCTCTTGGAGCCGCGCTGCTGCTGGCGGACGGCATTCTGCAGCCGGTCAGGGTTGTAGAGCGCCTGGAGGCCGGACTGGCCGCGCGCGCAGGTCTTGCCGCGATTGAGAGGATGCTGCGGATTGCCCTCGATCTTGATCGCACGGCCGTTGCTCACGCGCACCAGGATGCCGCACCCGGCCGCGCACTGGCTGCAGGTGCTGGCATACAAGATTTTCTGGCCTGGCAGCGCCTCCTCGGGCGGTATCACGTACGGTTCGAGGTAGGTCGGCGTCTGGAGATTGATGGTGCAGCCGCTGATGGCCGTTGCCGTGCCGGCCAAACCGCTCAAGGCGATGAACTGTCGGCGGTTGATGCGTTGGGTCATGAGTGCAACCTTTCCGTGCTGCGTGAAACGTGAGGCATGCTCCGTGAAGCGTGGTGTCCGATCCGCTGCAAAGGCGTCTCTGGCGATCCCTATCTCACGGCTTGCTCGTCACGCATCAATAATGGCACGTCTCACAACTGATCAGCTTCGCGACCTTTTCCGGCGCCTGCTGTCGATGGCAGTTGAGGCAGAATCCCATGTTCAGGTTATAGGGATGGGGCTGATCCGTCTTGGCGACATCGCCATGACAGCTCTCGCAAGCAACGCCGGCCGCAAGGTGAGGCCGGTGGCTGAATTGGACGAAGTCGGGCTGCTCGAAGATCCTGACCCACTGCACGGGCTGCTGCGATTCCCACTGCTTCAGCAGCTTATCGATGTCGGCCTGGTCCTTGGGATCTGTCGGCGCAACGGAGGTGTGGCATCCCATGCATTTATTCAGCGAGGGCAGCCCGGCGACTGCGCCGCTCGTGGCCCCAGGGTGGCAGTAGACGCACTGGATGCCGGCGGCAACGTGCTTGCTGTGCTGATAAGGCAACGGCTGCGAGGGCGCCGCCAACACTCTCTGCAGGAAGATCGCGCCGGCGACTGCGGCCAGCCCGACCGCCAGTACGATCACGACGATCAACGGCAACAGCCACCTGCGCCTGGGCCGATGAGTTGTGGAATCGGTCATGTGGACGCTCCAGTCGAAAAGGGCGGATGATGTCTGAACAGGTTCGGGTCTGTTGGGAGATGCTCGTCTGCGAACATGCCAGGCGTTGGGGAATGCTGTGCTCGCCCGGCTATCTGGTTCCTTCAGTTGGGACAGTATTGACGCAATTATACCCCAACCGCGCAGAATGCAAAATCCACCAGACGGAGACCGTCACGTGCTGGGGACACATGCGGCCTGCTGGGTCTGTAGCGGCCAGA
>CAYRFV010000550.1:0-1718 GCA_964423545.1 uncultured Anaerolineales bacterium
CGTCCAGGCGGGCGTCCGCGCACAGCGCCATGGCCAGCATGACCTGCTCCAGGTCGATCTTGGCGCCGCCCGCGCTCTTGATCTGCCCTTCGGTGCTATAGGGCGTGGTACCTTTCTGCCAGGGTTGGCCGCCGGCCAGGCCCCGGGTCAGTTGCAGCTCGCCCGCGGTGCCGTAGCCCTCGCCCGTCACCCGGTAGCGGTTCTGGCCGGGGATGGAGAACTCGACGGCCGTCATCTTGTTGAGCGTCAGCGTGCCGGTCTTGTCGGAGCAGATGGCCGAGACCGAGCCCAGCGTTTCGACCGAGGGCAGCCGCTTGACGATAGCGCCCTGGGCCGCCAGCGCGCGCGTGCCCATGGAGTACATGGTCGTCACGACCGCGGGCAGGCCGGTCGGGATGGCCGAGATCGCCAGGGCGATGCCGGCGATGAAGATCGTCTGGAAGGAGTCGCCGTTGCGCAGGCCCATGATGACCATCAGGACAAACGCCAGCCCGGCGATGCCGGCGATGATCATGGTCAGCTTGTCGAGCTGCTTCTGCAAGGGCGTCTTGTCGGCCTCGGTCTTGTTGAGCAGGTCGGCGATGTGGCCCATTTCGGTGCCCATGCCGGTGGTGGTCACGATCATCTCGCCGCGGCCGCGCGTCACTGCGGTGTTCATGAAGGCCATGTTGTGGCGGTCGCCCAGCGGCACGTCGGGCTTGTCGATGGTGTCAGCGTCCTTGGACGAGGCCACGCTTTCGCCGGTCAGCGCCGCCTCTTCGATCTCCAGCGTGGCCGTGACGAACAGGCGGCCATCGGCCGGCACGCGGTTGCCCGCCTCCATCAGCACGATGTCGCCCGGCACGAGCTGCTCGGCTTCGATCTCGATGGCCTGGCCGTCGCGACGCACGCGCGCGATGTTCTTCATCATCTTTTCGAGCGCGGCCAGGCTGGCTTCGGCCTTGGATTCGCCGCGCATGCCCAGCACCGCATTGAAGACCGTCAAGCCCACCAGCACCAGGGTCGTGCCCACCTCACGCGTGACGACCAGGCTGAGCACGGCGGCGCCCAGCAAGATCCACTGCATGAAGTCCTGGTACTGGCGCAGGAAGGCCTGCCAGCCCGACTCCTTCTTCTTGGCGGCCAGCACGTTGGGGCCGTACTGCTGCAGGCGCTGCTGCGCCTCGGCCGCGCTCAAGCCCTTCGCCGGATCGACCTTCAGTTGCGCCGCAACTGCCTCCGGCGTCAGACTGTACCATTTTGGCTGACTATCCGCGGGTGCTGCCATAGCTTTCTTCTCCTTCAGTGGTTAGTAAATCGCCGGGACCATGCGATACGGATAATCCGGTTCAACGTAGTCACCCTTAGCCTGACGCTTGGGGAACTTGACCGGCTCGCGCGGGACTTCTTCATACGGCACCATGCTGAGCAGATGGCTGATACAATTCAGGCGCGCGCGACGCTTGTCGTTGGCGTCCACCACATACCAGGGGGTGTCGGGGGTGTCTGTGGCCGCAAACATCGCATCCCGAGCGCGGGAGTAATCGTACCAATGGCTGTAGCTTTTCAGATCCATGGGGGTGAGCTTCCAGATCTTGCGCGCATCTTCGTCACGCGCCCGCAACCGTTCGTCCTGGTTTTCCATGCTCACCTCCAGCCAGTACTTGATCAGGATGATCCCGGAGTGGATGATAGACCGTTCAACAGGCGGCGCGTACTTGAGGAAGTACGCCACCTGC
>CAYRFV010000551.1:0-1703 GCA_964423545.1 uncultured Anaerolineales bacterium
GAGCACGAAGAAGAGCACATTGGGAGCGCCCTCCGGCGGGCGCGGCGGTTCCGGCCAGGCTGGGGAGGACTCCTCAGTGGTGCGGCCGATGACGCCGGTGAAGGGTGTCCCATCCTTGTAATTCTTAAGTGCCATGCGAATCTCTCCTATCAAATACCGAACGTGTGGGTGCGCTAGCCGTGGCTTGAGCGAACGAGTGCGGATGTCGCGGTTTTTGGCCGCCATCGGCGCCGGCCGGCTACAGCGCTCACGCTCAGGCCACTTGCCTCATACAGGTGGGTCTGCGTCTTGCAGTTCTCATAGACAGGCGGGCAGAAGCATATACCCATCAGCCGAGTACAGGTTTGGACTATGCCCTTACAGGATACTCACCGCTCTCGTCGAAGATAGTACCAATTGGGTACAGAAGAGGGTGTAGATGACCTGGCGGCGGCCACCCCCTCCTAATCGTCATCTGTCTCGTCGATGGCCTTGCCATGCCGCGCGACCGGCGACCCCGACACGGCCGGGCGACCGACGATCGCCTTCTCGCTCGCGCAGTGACCTTGAAATCCATCCTGGTCCACATGGCGCCCCGAATCACCTCAAGATACACCACTGATTGCACCTTTTTGGTGCTGACTGCGCGCTGTGCGCTGCATTATGATATGCTTGGTTGCTTGGTCGCCCGGAGTGTTCAGCCTGCCGACCAGCGCATCCGTCGATAGAAAGTCGAGGTCGCGGTTGAAGTCCAGCCCTTAGCGGTTGACTCAGTCGCGTGACCGAGCCCTGAGGCCAATTGTCGTCGCTGGAACGTTAGAGACATGACTCGTGGAGGATTGAAAAGATGATCAATCGTGGACCTGTGGATGTGCTCGTATTCGCCCTCGGAGCGCCGCGCTTTGACGGCAGCATTCTTCGGGAACTGCAGAAGCAGACGGCATCCGGGACCATCCGGGTGCTTGACGTGATGGTCCTGTTCAAGTCGGAAGATGGCCGGTGCTGGAGCATGGACATCGAGAACTTGCCGGCCGAGGATCTGGAAAAGCTCAAGTTCGTCAAGGCTGAAGCACGCGGCCTGTTCGACTCTGAAGACGCCGAGACGCTGTGGGAGGGGATGGTCCCGGATTCGGCCGTCATCGCCCTTGCCATCGAGCACACCTGGGCAGTCGATCTGGTGAACGTCCTTGACGGCGCCGGGGTCGAGGTGGCTTTGAATTACCGCGTGCCCGCGACAGTGGTTGAAGAAGCCTTCGCCTCGCTACCGAAGAGCGCCTAACTGCGCTTTCAACTATTTAAGAAGAAAGGAGAGTATCATGCCAGGACTAGTACGAGGGATGGCCCGGACCGCGGCCGTTGTTGGCACCGCCACCGCTACCCGCAATGCTGTGAACCGCCGCCAGGCTGACAAGAACGCTGCGGCCTACACCAGCGCGATGAACAATGCTGCCGCGCAAGCGCCGGAAGCGGCATATGCTGCGCCCGCCCCTGCGGCACCGGTCGCAGAAGAAGACCCGATCACCCAGCTGGAGCGTTTGGGCGCGCTCCTGGCCCAGGGCTTGATCACGGAAGATGAATTCGCGGCCCAGAAAGCGAAGATACTGGGTATGTAGGCGGGGCACAGCCCTGCCCGGCCGTGGTCAGGTGGAGCAGCGACCCCGAAGCCAGGTTAGTGGAGGCTCCTGCAGAGCCTTTCGCTTTGCGGACAACCACAAGGGCCAACT
>CAYRFV010000552.1:0-1692 GCA_964423545.1 uncultured Anaerolineales bacterium
GTTGCCGTGAGCGAAATCACTCAAAGGCTGATCCTGAACACCAATACGGTCACCCCGATCTTGAAACGGATGGAAGCGCAGGGCCTCATTACGCGGCAGCGTTCCGGGAGCGATGAGCGCAAAGTCATCATCACTCTCACCCCTGGTGGGAGGCAATTACAGGCTGAAGCTGCGTCGATCCCTCGTTGCCAGCAGCCAGTCTGCTGAGACAATCTGAGCAACAGAGGTGGCCTGAACTGCCGGGATTGCCCCTGGTCAAAAGGAGAGGTAGAAATGCCGATACTGGTCCGTCGGAGCCGGCTAGAAGTCGGTTCAGATAGCGTTCAATTCCCCACCGTTTCGGGATTCAACCTGAACCGCCAGGAGTTCGAGTTCCCGCGCGACTTCCGGGGCGATCTTAATCTGCTGTTCGTGCCGTTCTTGCAGCCCCAGCAGTTCATCGTCAACACCTGGATTCCCCTCGCCAACGAGCTCGAAGCCACCTTTCCTGAGCTCGCTTACTATGAGCTGCCCACCATCGATGCGCTGCCCGCGCTCTCGCGGACTTTCATCAACGAGGGCATGCGGGCAGGCATCCCCAACGCCAAGGCGCGCGAACGCACGATCACGTTGTACGTCGATACAGCAAGGTTCATGCGAGCCATCGGTATTCCCACGAAGAACGATGTTCACATCCTGCTGGTCGATCGCCGAGGCGGCACTATAGTGTGGCGCACGACCGGCGGCTTCAATGAGGCGAAGGGCAGCGAGCTGGCAACAGCGATTGAGACCTATCGGAAGCGCGCTGAAGTGTCTCCATGAGTGAAAGCACGTGGTGACCGCATAGGGGTATTTGACGGAGATCGAACCTGAGCGCTATCGAGATCCATTTCGCGAGCCTGGCGGCGGCCCTGGGTCTGATGACCTTGCTGTGGCTGGTCAGCCTGGCGCTGCAAAACTCCAGCATCGTGGACATCTTCTGGGGCGCAGGCTTCGTCGTGCTGAACTCGCTCTACTTCCTGCTCGCGCCACAAGGCCTGCCGGCACGGAAGCTCCTGATCGCAGCCCTCGTCACCATCTGGGGCTTGCGGCTCTCGCTCTACATCTTCGCGCGCAACCTGGGCAAAGCGAGGATTTCCGCTACGTCGCCATGCGCCAGGCCGCCGGCGCGAGCTGGTGGTGGCAGAGCTATCTCAAGGTGTTCGTGCTGCAAGGGGTTCTGATGTGGCTGATCTCCGCGCCGTTGCTGGCCGCGCAGTCCGGCGCGACCCCCAGGTTGACGATTTTGGACGGCCTCGGGGCCCTCGTCTGGGCCATCGGTTTCTGCTTCGAGGCGGCCGGCGACTGGCAGTTATCCCGCTTCAAAGCCGATCCGGCCCACAAGGGCCAGGTCATGAACCGGGGGCTGTGGCGCTACACGCGCCATCCCAACTACTTCGGCGATGCCTCCCAATGGTGGGGGTTCTTCCTGATCGCACTGGCGGCCGGCGGCTGGATCACCGTCCTCAGTCCGATCCTGATGACCTTCCTGCTGGTGCGTGTTTCGGGCAAGGCGCTCCTGGAAAAAGCCTGGCGCAGCGCCCCGGCTATCGCGAGTATGTCGAGAGCACCAGCGGCTTTGTCCCGTGGTTTCCGCGCCGAGCGGAAAGTAAGGTATCATAAAGCTCGGAAGCGGCAGCCGCGGTCATCGCCGCGTTGATGGCGGTGACGCGG
>CAYRFV010000553.1:0-1688 GCA_964423545.1 uncultured Anaerolineales bacterium
GTATTAATTTCTTCTTCTCAATCCATCCTTTTAAAAGATACCTCAGATCTCTGTCGGTTGAACTGATAATTCTTAGGTTGAGCTCTTCTTTTGGAATTCCGGCACCACGAGTTAAATGTCCTCCTCCACCATTTCCACGGTAGGAATTTACTGCAACAGTATAAACCGCATCGGTGCTAAACACAGTTCCATCGGACAAATCTGTTATTGTTACTCTTTCTCCTTTCGCTTTTGAAACATCAACTGTATAATTAATTCCTGCGGCAGAAGAATAGTTATAAAATCTTTCTTCAAATTCGGGAGTGTTGTACCTCTCTGACATAATAATTTCTCCATCATCATATTTAAACTTAAGCAGATGATCGCTTCCATCTTTCATTTGATTAAACCAGTTGCCGAAAGAATATTCGAGATAATCTTTAACCTCTTGTCCCGTCAGTTCAATAGTATAAAGAAAGTTTTCATAATGATATAGTTTGAACATATCGCCAACCCTAATCCATCCGCTGTCAATTGTTGCATTAAAGCTTAGCGGTTCTGAGAAGGAAATATCTGCACCGGTTAATTCAAGCTGTGCTTTATGAATAAGATCAATAAAAGCAGATGGACCAAACAAAGCATCCTTTGATGAAATTGATTTTGTTATTTGCCCAATGGGCAATTGGGTATAATTCTCAACCACATTCAGATTAATTAAAAACTTGCTCATAAAATGATCATCAGGTCTGTAGTTCTTAACTTCTACGATTTCTCCCGTTAAATTTTTCTTCAGCCATTTCCTTGTTGTGCTATCAAATTCCATATGGATATTAGCAACAGCAACGTTTCTTGCTCTTGAAGTTGGTCCGATAATCAGAACACTGTCTCCATCCGGGTTTTCTAATTTAAAATTCCATCCTGCGTGATCGTGTCCCACGAAAACAACATCAAAGCCAGGGACTAGCTCAGCAACAAGCTGAGAAGCATTTTCATTTTTAAATGTGTCTTCCTCTTCATCGTTGTAATTATAGTTAACACCGGAATGAAATAAACCAATCAGCAAATCAGGCTTTTCTTTTTCTTTTATTATCGGCACCCATTTCTGTGCAGCCAGAATCATATCTTCAAACTCAATTCCTTTATAAAGAATTTCCGGAAGCCAGTTAGGAATCGCAGGAGTTATTAAGCCAAGCACGGCGACCTTTATTCCGTTCCTTTCAATTATTGTATAGGGTTCAAAGTATGGCTCGCCGGTTTTTATATTGATTGCATTGGCAGCCAGCCACGGAAATTTTATTTCTTTTCTGAATTTATCGTAAACTTTATGTCCCGTTTCAATATCGTGGTTGCCGATAGTTGCTGCATCGTACTGCATAAAGTTCATTGCGTCAGCAAAAAGGTGTTTTCCCGTTGTGTCTTCATAATTATAATAATATGCCATCGGATCTCCTTGAAGAATGTCTCCGTTGTCCAGCAAGATTACTTCCTGGTTTGGCTGGTATCTTTCAACAATCGCATAAGAGTGAACCTGCGACAGCGAGCTGCTTGTGGTTGTATCATTCAGCAGGTCATAAGGCAGCAATGCACCGTGTACATCGCTTGTTTCGATTATTTTAAGATTTATTGATTGTGCGAGATTAAAAGTTTGTGAGAGAAGCACGAATAAAAGAATTGTTGACAATCGGCGGTAATTTTTAAATGACATATTC
>CAYRFV010000554.1:0-1683 GCA_964423545.1 uncultured Anaerolineales bacterium
CATGGATGCCGGCCTCCGAATCCTGCAGCACCGCCCTCGCCGTCAGGGTCAGCAACCCCCTGATCAGGCGGTCCGCCAGCTTGGGCTGATCCTGCGGGTCGCGCACCCCGGCGCCGGTAGTCGAGATCAGTCGCCGCACGCCGTGCTTCTGCATCGCGGTGGTGATATGCCTGGCCGCGGTCTCCATCATCCCCGGCGCTGGCGGTCGGGTCGGCCCCAACGCGCTGATGACCGCCTCCTGACCGATGATGGCCTGCTCCACGGCCGCAGCGTCCATGACATCTCCCTGGATCAGACTCAGCCTGGCGTGCTGGGTGCTGATCTTGGCCGGGTTGCGCACGAATGCGGTCACCTGGTGGCCGGCGACCAGCGCCTGCTTCACAATCTCGCGCCCGGTTCCGCCCGTCGCCCCAAAGACAACGATCCTCATTGGCTCATCTCCTTCCGAATACAGGTTTCCAGGTACGCAGCGGCGCGGCGCAGCGGTTCGCCGCTGTGCTGGACGCGACTCAGCAAGATCGCGCCCTCCAGGGCGCCCAAGACAAACTGCGCCAACTGCGCATCTCCGGCGAGTTTCCCGGCGAACGCGCCCGCCAGCGAAGCGTACGCGTCACGACAGGCCGCGTTCAACCGCTCGCTGCCCACAGCACTCTCGGCGGCGAGCATCATCAGCGGGCCCTCGGCGGAAAAACCTGACTGCTCTACCGCATCGGCCACGCCAAGCGCCAGCAGCCGCACCGCCGCGGCCGGATCGGCAGCCTGATCCAGCCCGACCCGGATGCGCTCGATCAGCTGCGCCGCCGACCAGCGTGCGGTCTCCGCGCCGATCTGCTCCTTGCCTTCAGGAAAGTAGTAGTACAATGATCCCTTGGGCGCGCCGCTCTCGCGGATGATCTCATTCAGCCCGGTGGCATGAAAACCCTGCTTCTCGAACAGGCGGGCTGCGACTTGCAGGATCTGCTGTCTCACGGGATTCATGGCCCCTCGCTTTCTGGCGCAAGACACAGGTTGGCGATAATATAACGACTGGTCTATAGGGAGTCAAGTAGAGGACATTACATATGCCACCCCGATGAACTGGACGAAATCATCAGGGCTGGGAGTGGCACCGCAGCGTGCAGCGCGCCTCTCTACCGGCGCGACCTGGACCTGGTGGCGTCCGCACCTGGCGGCAAGCTGGTCGCCTTCTGCACGGTCTGGTTCGATAATGTGACGCGCACCGCGGCCTTTGATCCGGTGGGCACGCACCCTGAGCATCAGCGTCGAGGACTGGGTCGGACAGTCATGGTCGAAGGACTGCGCCGAGCCGCGCGCCTGGGCGCGACCTTGTGCACGGTTGGCTCGTATTCAGTGTCAGCCGGCGCGCTCTACGCGGCGGTGGGCTTCACCGAATACGACTTGAGCGAGCCGTGGGTGCGCGAGCTCGGCGAACGCGCAGAGACGTGAGCGAAACGTCACAGCGCCTTAAATCCGCGGAGGCCTGATGCCCGACACGACAACCACGCACCTCAAAACCTTGTGTGCAGAGATCGGCGCGCGCCCCATCGGCTCGCCGGCAAACGAGCGCGCGGCGAATTACATCCGAGGCATTTTCGACGCGCTTGCGTTGGAGGTGGAGGACCAGCCTTACGCCTGCACCGGCTGGGACTGCGCGGCCGCAGCGCTCAACTGCGCAGGTGAATC
>CAYRFV010000555.1:0-1680 GCA_964423545.1 uncultured Anaerolineales bacterium
GCCGATCGGTCAGCAATCACCGCGCTTCCATGGCCGAGTCGCCTACTACGACGAGCTCAACGCCCTGGCGCACATTGACGATGAAGGGGACCGCATGCGCCGCGTGCTCGCCGACAAGGCGGTGCTTTGCCAGCAAAGCCACGGAATGATCGGGGGAGCCGGGACAGTGTGCCGGGCGTTCGACGATACCAACTGCCAGAGGTGCGTCTGCCTGAATCAAGTGCGCGCCCTCTCAACCGGGCGGGAGCTGCACCGTGCCGTGCCCCGAAGTGGTGCCGGCGGCCGTCAGCCAGAAATACATGGGCCGGTAGGAGAGTTCCGAGCGCACTTCCCCAACCCAGTTCAAGCGCGTGGTAGCTGCCGGGGACACTCGCTTTCGCGCAGAGATACGGATGGGGATTCGATTGGAGCCTGACGCTGCCAGCGCATAGAATGGGTTTGCGCAGGCGATCGCGGCGTGCAGCCGTGAAAACTGAGATGATAGTAGAGGGGATAACGGGAATTTGAGAGAATAGAATCCTGATTCTTCTGAATGCTGCGCAGACACCCCGTCCGTCACGTGTGGGGTTCGCAGACTGCGCTTCACTGAGCGGCGGTCGTCCTCCATCCTCTTGTTGTGATTGAACGATGGGGCTGATGCGGCGGTGGAGTTGTGGGCAACGCGCAGCGTTGTCCATCAAATCCACCGCCCACCCGAGGGGGATGCGATGGATGTCCGGGCAAGGCTGGGATGGGTCAAACTCTATGAGCAATCGGGCGATGCCGGCCTCGTCTGCCGTCGCTGCGGTATCTCCCGCCCCACCCTGCGCAAGTGGTGGCGCCGATATCAGGCCGAGGGGGAAGCAGGCCTGATCAGCCGTAGCACCCGCCCTCGGCATTCGCCAAGGCAGAAGATCTTCGCCAAAGAGGAAGCGCTGATCCTCGATCTGCGGCGCACCAGGAAGCTCGGCATCAAGCGGCTACGCAACGTGCTGATCCGCGAGCACGGCCTCCGGCTGGCCCTCGACACCATCCACAAGGTGCTGTGCCGCCACGGCGAGAACCTACTGAAGGTCCCTAAACTGCGCCGCAAGGGACGCAAGCGCTACAACCGGCCGGTGCCTGGCGATCGTGTCCAGGTCGATGTCTGCAAGATCGCCAATGGCGTCTACCAATACACCGCCATTGACGACTGCTCGCGCTGGCAAGTCGCCAGGCTGTTCCCTCGCAAGACCGCCGCCAACACCGTCACGTTCCTCACCCAATTGCGCGCGGCCATGCCGTTCCCGATCCAGCGCATCCAGACCGACCGAGGACAGGAATTCTTCACCTACAAGGTGCAGGACCAGCTCCGCGAGTGGCGAATCAAATTCCGGCCCGTGCGGCCCCGGTCACCGCATTTGAACGGCAAGGTCGAGCGGGTCCAACGTACCGCCCTGGAAGAATTCTGGGCTGCCACTGACCTCAATGATCCTGAGATCGCAAGCCGCTTCATCCAGTGGCAAGGGTTCTACAATGCAGACCGTCCCCACACCTCCTTGGGCGGTCGAACACCAGCCGAGCGGCTGGAGCAGCTGCGCGACAAAATCCCAGAGCCCCATGCCGTCGACGCAGCATACGACCCCAAGCGGGAGTGGGATCGGCAACAGCACTACGTCTGGGATATCGGGGCGCCCCGGCCACAGTGAGCTATGCAGACCC
>CAYRFV010000556.1:0-1623 GCA_964423545.1 uncultured Anaerolineales bacterium
AAAGCATGTTCTCTGAGCGATTTTAATTTCTGAGGCGACTGAGTTTTATAAAGCTCTTGTTTGCCTTTTGCCTCGCTGATATCGCCCAGATACCAAGAAGTCATGAGTGGAATTGTGTCGAGGCCCGATATGAATTGTTTTAAAGTCATCATTTTGAATATTTACTCCTTTTTCAAAGCATTAGAGGCTGCTTGAAAAGCCTGTATTAGGCCCGATCACAAGGCGGCAAGCCGCGAAAAAGCGCAGCATACAGGTCGTATGTGAGCATCTTGAGCGGCTGACAACGCAGTTAGCGGGTCTCAGACGGATTTTTCAAACAAGCTCTTTGCCAGATACCGTTTTACTGACCGTTGCTTTCCCATTGTTTTGGGAAGGCATTGGGCAATCAGGGAACAACTATCGCATTTTTTGGAGTATTCCGGTTCCGGTGTTTTGCCTGATTCGATCAACGCCCGGACATTGCGGGCGGTTTCTTCTGTTTTTTGCCGCAGCCTTCCATCAAAAGCAACATCCAGCCGCCGCCGGGTTTTGCCGTAAAAAATCGCGCCGCTGGGAATGGTGACGTTTAGCATCTCCTCAAGACAAAGGGCCTGGGCGCAAAGCTGAACCATGTCGCAATCATCGGCTTTGGGTTTTCCCAGCTTGTATTCCACCGGAAACGGGAGCCATGACCCATCGGCCTGCCGATGAAATTCCATCACATCAGCCATACCCGACAATCCCAGCCGCAAACTTCGAATGGCAAGGCCGCGGTCAATGCGTACATCCCCCCGAACCTCGCTGCCCCCCTCATGCGCCCGCTCGTGCATGATGCGGCCTTCAGCGGTGAACACGTTCTCCGTCCATATCTGCTCAATATGGATGAGGGCGCACTGCCGGGGGCAGAAGATATAGTGCTATAGTGATGAAAGCTGGATCAGGTTGTCCTGGTCTTAATTCATGGGACTTCACACAACTCCTTTGTTCAAGGGCTGTGTTGTAATTATCAGTTTTTTTATAATTAGTTAGCAATCCATTATTTGTTTGTTATAAGATCGCTAAAGTCTTTATCCACTAATCACCCAACATCTCAAGGCTTTGCTCACAACGAAAAATACTTTGCCTTGATGATGATCTGGCCCAGTTTTGAATCGGGACAAAAAAAGAATTGAAAAAAGATATGATAGGTAGAAATTAAATAACATTAGAATAGACATTTGACAAGACGGTTTTGATAAAAGTTTCGATAGTTACATGCTGCATTAATTAAATTTTTGGTAAATGTGCGACCATGCCATATAAATAAAGTCCCGAAGCAAACTCCTCAATCATTTCCCGATAGGCCAGACGTTTTAACCACTTCTCGGGGATGCCGGATTTTCCGTAATATGCACCGGCGATCTGTCCATAGACGGCTCCTGTGGTATCCGCATCATCACCGAGATTGACGGCCATCAAGCACCCTTGTTCAAAGGACGATGAGTTGTAAAACGCCCACAATGCCGCCTCAAGCGATTGAACCACATATCCGGTGCCTTTGATGTCAGGGGTGTTTTTTGTCTTAAATGAGCCATTGGCGATCTGTGCAATCTCAGGACACAGGGGTATTTCCTTCCACAACGCCAGATCAGGCGGAGATAAAAT
>CAYRFV010000557.1:0-829 GCA_964423545.1 uncultured Anaerolineales bacterium
GCCGCAACAAGGGAGGCTCCGCTATAGTTGCGGGTGACGACCATGAGCGAATTGTTTTCACCGTAGTTTGTGCCTGCTGCGCCGCCCAAAAGGCCATTGATGATGTCGCCGATGCCATCGAGCACCAGGTTGAGCCCGATGTATTCGCTCAGGCCGTATTTTGGTTGTTTGAGTTCTTCGGCCAAGTGATCAACATATAGGCCAATCTGGTACAGGTGCGCCGTCGATTCGGGGATGGTCGCAATCGCCATCACGGCGATACTCACGATCGCTGTTGCGCTCAAACTTGAAGTGAAGCTTGGGAGGGTGATGTGTGGGGCAGTAATCAATTTTGCATCTGTAATTGCCGCGATATTGATCATTCCGAGCAGTGCGGCGATGATGTAACCGACGACTGCGCCGAGCAAAATTGGCAACATGCCAATGAAGCCTTTGCCTTGCAAGTAGACCGAGAACATAATCGTCGCAAACAAAGTTGCCAAAGACACCGCCCACCACTTCAAGTCACCGCTTGCAATACCGCCCGCCGCGCCAGAGGCCATGTCGAGAGCGGCCTTGCCAAGCGCAAAACCGATGACCGCCGCTACCGAGCCGGTAATGATTGGAGGCAGGACCATATCGATGAATTTCTTGCCGCCAGCAAAACGGATGAGTAGGCCAACTAACACATTGATTAAACCCGTCACAACAATCCCTGCTTGCGCGACGCTGATCAGTTCATCGCTTACTGGCTGTCCAAACGAGGCATTGGTTACGGCCAGGATGGCCGCAATGTAGCTAAACGAGGAACCATAGTAAAGCGGAATGAATTTACCAATCCCATAGCGCG
>CAYRFV010000557.1:839-1621 GCA_964423545.1 uncultured Anaerolineales bacterium
AAGCCAGTAATACCGTGCTGGTATGAAAGCCTACCAACAAAGCTACCAGCACGGTGGCTGGAAACATCGTCAGGGCATGCTGGAAACCGAGCAGAATGATTTGCCCAAAGGGCGGGACATCATTGGGCAAGTAGCCCATAATTTTGCCATGAGCGGCAGGAACAGGGTTGGTTTTTTCTGACATCTCTCTCTCTCCTTTTGAGTTGGGACAAAAAAAGAGAGCCGCTAAAAGCGACTCTCCCGTTTCCGTAAAGCAGAAACACTTATCCCGAAGAAATGAAACAATTTTCGTTCCCGGAAATGGTGTTGTGTAGACATTGCGCCCAATTTTATGCAGTTTAGCGGCGCTGTCAAGGGCAAACCAGACTCAATTTGCATTCCTCCCCGCTTTGCGGGCGCGCGTGAGACGGGCAAAGCCCGGGCCAATACGCAAAGTGTTCTCGATAACCGTGAAACCGGCTTTTTTGAGCAGGAAGCGGGCCTTTTCCTCGCTCCAGCCGCCATGTTTTTCGGCGCGGCGCGCCCAGCCCAGCAGCGACTCGCGGTTTTTTCCTTGCAAACCGCGTAAGTCGGTCAGGGATTGGGCCGCTTCGACGGTCAGGTGTTCCGAAGGGTTCAGCAGGGCCAGGGTTGCGTCTGCTTTGAGCAAGCGATGGCACTCGCGCAGGGCGAGCAGCGGGTCTTCCAGTAAGAAGTTGACGTTGGTGGCGGTGAGCTGGTCAAAGGTGGGCGGGGCAAAGTGCAAAGCGCAGGCCGAAGCCTGTGTGACAGGCAATCCCATA
>CAYRFV010000558.1:0-1612 GCA_964423545.1 uncultured Anaerolineales bacterium
CACCTTCGCCGCGGGGCGGGACGGCCTGGCTGCGCTCGCTGATCGGCCTACGGTCTATTTCGGCGGTATCGGTGAGCCGCTGGCGCATCGGCAGACGATCCCCTGGGTGGCGCGGGCGCACGCCTTGGGCGTGCGCACCGAGCTGATCACCAACGGCATGCTGCTCAACGAGCGCCTGACGCGCGACCTGATCGAGGCGGGACTGGATCTGCTGTGGGTGTCCATCGACGGCGCCAGCCCCGATAGCTACGCCGACGTGCGGCTGGGCGCCGAGCTGGGATGCGTCATCGCCAACGTGGCGCGCTTCAGCAAGCTGCGGAAGGGCGGCCACGATCCTCACCCGGAGCTGGGCATTGCGTTCGTGGCGATGCAGCGCAACATCGGCGACCTGCCCGATGTGCTCCGGCTGGGGCTCAAGCTGGGCGTCCGACACTTCTCGGTCAGCAATGTCCTGCCCGTGACGGCCGAGCTGCAGGGAGAGGTGCTTTATGCGAACGCCCGCAATCACCTGGCCTACATCAGCTCCTCGGCTGTGCCGAGCTTGAGCCTGCCCAAGATGGACATCAACGAGCTGACTCGCGCCGCGCTGTTCGAGGCGTTCCAGGCCGGCTACAATATCAGCTACGCGGGCCACAACTGGGCCGGCGCCAGCAACGTCTGCAACTTCATTGAGGGCGGCACCATGTCGGTGTCGTGGAATGGCGACGTCAGCCCGTGTTGGCCTCTGATGCACACCCATGTCAGCTACCTGCACGGAAAGCCACGCATGAACTATCGTCATGTGGTAGGCAATGTGCGCGATCGCACCTTGCGCGACCTGTGGCTCGATCCGGACTATGTGGCGTATCGCCGACGCATTCAGGACTTCGCCTTTGCCCCGTGCACGTTCTGCGGCGGCTGTGAATTGGCGGAGGCGAACCTGGAGGACTGCCTGGGCAACACCGCGCCGGCGTGCGGCGGCTGTCTTTGGGCGCAAGGGGTGATTCAGTGTCCGTAATCCCGTCAGGCAGGCGCAAAGATGGTGTATGAAGACGACCGAACCGATGGAGTCGCCGGGGTCAGCAACGACGCCGTGCAGGCTGCCACGGGCAAGGGATGGGCGCAATGGTTGGCCATCCTTGATGCATCGGGGGCGCGGACGATGCCACACCCGCAGATCGCACGCATCCTGCACGAGCAGCACGGTGTTTCCGATTGGTGGAGCCAGATGGTGACCGTCGGCTACGAGCAGGCGCGCGGACTGCGCCAGGTGCACGAAAAGAGCGATGGCTTCACGGCCAACGCCAGTAGGACCTTCGCCGTGCCGGTGGCGACACTGTATGCCGCGTGGTTCGATGAGGCCCGGCGCAACGCCTGGCTGCCCAACGCAGCAATCACCATCCGCAAAGCCACGGCCGATAGATCGCTGCGGATCACCTGGAGCGATGGCTCGAACCTGGATGTAAACTTCTACGCCAAAGCGGACGCCAAGGCCCAGGTCAGCCTGCAGCACAGCCGGCTGCCGGACGCTGAGACCGCAGCAGCCATGAAGGCATTCTGGCGCAACGCGTTCGACCGCCTCAAGGCAGCGCTTGGTTGATGGCCGCTGCGCCGGTCAGTCTCCACCGACCGC
>CAYRFV010000559.1:0-1609 GCA_964423545.1 uncultured Anaerolineales bacterium
GTGGGGAAATCGAGCCCGGCGGCGCAGAGCCTGGCAGCGCTGTTGACAAACACGCCCCCTGCGGTCTATCATTGAGACACTCTGCCCGGCCTGAGAGGATCGCTCACGTCAGGAAGCTGCTGCACATCAGGAGCCTTGATCTCATGGACGCCTTTTACCAGACCGTCGCCGGCCTCTGTTTCACCCTGCTCGGCCTGTGGTGGGCCGTGGTGCAGTTCCGCCACGACGAGTGGATGGCGGACGCCGCGCACCGCCGCGTGGCCACCTCGGTGCACCTGTCGTTCCTGGCGCCCGGCATCATGAGCCTGGGCGCGATGACGATGGGGGACGTCAAGCTCATCTGGCGGCTGGTCTTCATCTCCGCCGCGGTCTTCGGTCTGGCCGCCACCGTGTTCCTGATCACCAGCGGCATGGCCGCCATCGGTGGACGGCTGGTGCCGCTCGGCCGCTGGCTGACGGTGCTGCTCTATGCGCTCATCGCCCTGATCGCGGCGGTCCCCACTGCGACGCAGCGCTTCGCGCCGGGCCTGCAGCCGCTCCAGGTGGAGGGGCTGCTGCTGACGCTGCTGGTCTTCCTGGGCGCGAGCCTGGCGTGGAGCCTGCTCATGGCGCCCAGGCGCGACGCGTGAGCGCCGGCGGCAGGCCGGCAGGCCGTCTGCCGGCAGATGGCTGGGCGTTTGCCACAAAGGGGCGCACGTGATATAATCGCCGCATACTTGTTGACCGCTTGTACGGAATCGCGATCTCGAGCGGGAACGCATTGCTCAGGAGGCAAGGCATGGCCAGGAAAGCGTTGTGCGTCGGCATCAACTACAAGGGCACGGGCAGCGATCTGAACGGCTGCATCAACGATGCGAAGGCGTGGGGCGACCTGCTGGTCGATCACTTCGACTTCGCCCGGTCGGACGTCAAGCTGCTGCTGGAGAAAGAGGCGTCCAAGGCGAACATCGTCGCCGGGCTGAAGGCGCTGCTGGCAGGCGCAGCGAGCGGCGACGTGCTGGTGTTCCAGAACTCGTCGCACGGCACGTACGTCGTCGACAAGGGAACCGACGAGCCCGACCGTTACGATGAGGCGATCTGCCCCTACGATTTCAGGAGCAACCTGATCCTGGACGACGAGATGCGCGAGCTCTTCTCCGGGCTCCCCCCGCGCGCGCGGCTGACCGTGATCCTGGACTCGTGCCATTCGGGCACCGGCACGCGACTCGTATTCAACCCGGCGCAGGGCTACCGCAAGGAGCGCTTCCTGGCGCCGAAGGAGTTCGGCGGCGTCGAGCTGGAGAACCCCCAGCAGGCGAAGGTCGCCGGGAAGCTGCCGCAGTCCAAGATGCGGGAGATCCTGCTCAGCGGCTGCAAGTCGACCGAGTACTCCTACGATGCGCAGATCGGCGGCGTCTTCCACGGCGCGATGACGTACTACGCCATCGACGCGATCCGGCGGGCCAACTACCGGATCAGCTACGCGGACCTGGCGCCGCGGCTGAACGCCACACTCGAGGCCGAAGGGTTCGACCAGCACCCGCAGCTCGAGGGCCGGTACGCGCACAAGAAGCGGCTGATCTTCGTCTGATCGGACGCCGCGACGGCGCCAAGCCTTGCCCGTCGCCCC
>CAYRFV010000560.1:0-1602 GCA_964423545.1 uncultured Anaerolineales bacterium
ACGTAGCCCATGAAGAAACAGGTGGTGAACTGGTCGGGCAGAACCGGCGTCCTGTCCTGTGAACCACCAGCGATCGAAGCCATCAGGAACCCTCCCACGGCGAACGGCAATGCCATCGTGCGCGTCATGTCCCGACGGTAGACGGGGCGCCGGCGGGAGTCAAGGGCCACTGCTCAGACGCGGATCGGCAGGATCACGCAGTGGATCCCCTGCAGGTAGAGTTGACGCTGAACGTCGAAGATCGTGAAGTTGTGCAGCAGGCGGGTCACCCAGGAGTCGTTCTTGAAGATCAGTTGCCCGCCGAATACGACCATGCCCGGATTGGTGCGCGAGAGGTCGGGCATCAGCTTCATCACCTCCTCCACCACATCCAGGCCGCTGACGGCGACGCCTTCGGCCTCGTAGCCGCTGCGCCGCATCAACTGGGCGTACTTGTCCACCTCATCCTGGGCGTAGTGCTTCAGAGCGTTGACCTCCTGCACGCCCTTGAAGGCCGCCACGTCGATCGCGCCCACCTGGAGGAAGACAAACTTGCGGAACATTCCGCCGAACATGCGCACAATGGCCATCAAGGAATGCAGTCCGACTCCGTTATAGCCGTTGACCAGCAGCACGGCGGTGCGGGGTCGGACGATGCTCGCCAGCGGTCCCAGCGTGACCGGAGTTGGGGCTGGAGCAGGAGCAATGGGCGAGGCCTGGGCTTGGGCGAGGGAGACCTCGACGGCGGACACCAGCTCGTCGAGCCGCTTCAGGCGGCGCTTTGTGGCGTCGTATTCGCGGCGGATCAGCGAGACCACGACGATCAACCCACCCGTGCAGGCCAGCGTGATCCAGCCGCCCTGGTTGAATTTCAGCGCGATCAGCGAGACGAGAATGACCGAGGTCAACGTGAGCCCGGATCCCGTGACGGCCAGCTTGCGGACGCGCTGCCGTCGAGGCATGGGGGTGATCAGACTGTGGCGGATGATGCCGAGTTGGGAGAACGTGAAGTCAATGAACACGTTGATGCTGTACAGCACGACCAGGAAATGGACGGACCCGCGGGTCAGGAGCAGGACGATCAGCGCCGCCGCGCCGATCAGCAGGATGCCGTTCTGCACCACCAGACGGCTGCTGAGCAGTGCGAAACGCGTCGGCACCCAGCGGTCCTTGGCCATCGTTGCCAGCACGCTGGGTCCGCCGAAGAAGCCCGTCTGCGCGGCGATGAACAGCAGAGCGCCTTCCGAAAGCAGCGTCAGCCGCACAAACGCCTCGCCAAAGCCCGGCGGCCAGCCCTCGACCACACGCTCGACGAGAATCGCATTGAGCGTCTTGCCGGGCTGCTGGGACACTTGGTAGAAGAGATACGCGAGCATGAGCCCGAAAACGGTGATGGAGAGCGACCAGGCCATGTAGCTCATCGTTCTGCGCGCCGTTTCCACCTTGGGCTCGCGCAGGATCGGCAGGGAGTTGCTGACCGCCTCGATGCCGGTGTAGGTGCCCGCGCCCATGCCGTACGCGCGCAGGAGCAGGGCCAGCATGCCCCAGGTGCCCAATTCAATGCGGGAGGTGTGAAAGTCGCTCGCCAACCCCGCGGCGACCGTGCCGACGCTGCCCAGATGC
>CAYRFV010000561.1:0-1575 GCA_964423545.1 uncultured Anaerolineales bacterium
TCTTCTCCTTCACTCGCCACATGACCAGCCTATCGGCGATCATCTTCCTGGTCAGCGCGCGCTGGCGCATCGTTACGGCATCGATTCTGAGCGAATGGGAGCAGGGCGGCGTGGGCGTCGCCGCAGCCTACTCGACCATCATCATCGTCCTCGTGCTGATTGCCATCGGCGTGCTCTATTTTATCACCCGCAAGCTGCTCGGCGGCCGCGGCGATGTGGACCTGTCATCGGGGGTGTGACGGGGGACGGAAGACGGGGGACTGGGAAGGGGCTCTCGGGTGTTGATGCCTGGATGGAGAGACGCATGTATCTAGTGCTCGAAAACATCGTCAAGTCTTTCGCTTCCCGCGGCGGGGTGGGGGAGGTGACCGCGGTGGATGGGGTGTCGCTGAACATCCAGCGCGGCGAGTTGGTGACTCTGCTCGGCCCTTCCGGCTGCGGCAAGACGACCACCCTGCGCCTGATCGCCGGTTTCGAGTTTCCCACCTCCGGCGCGATTCTGCTCGACGGCAAGCCGATCAATGACCTGCCGCCCCACAAACGGGATATGTCGATGGTGTTTCAGAGCTACGCCATCTTCCCGCACCTGAGCGTGTTTGAGAATATCGCCTACGGGTTGAACGTCCAGCATTGTCCGAAGGAGGAGACCAGGCGCCGCGTGGCGCGGGTGTTGGAGCTGGTCGAGCTGAACGGCCTGGAGAATCGGGCGCCCAATCAACTTTCAGGAGGACAGCAGCAGCGGGTGGCGCTGGCGCGCGCGCTGGTGATGGAGCCAAAGGTGCTGCTGATGGATGAACCGCTCTCCAACCTGGACGCTAAGCTGCGCGAACAGATGCGTGGGGAGATTCGCCGCATTCAGCAGCGGCTTGGCATCACCAGCGTCTACGTGACCCATGACCAGGTCGAGGCGATGACCCTCTCCGACCGGATTGTGGTGATGAACCAAGGGAGGATCGAGCAGATCGGCAGCCCGACCGAGGTGTATCGGCGTCCGGCCACCCGCTTCGTCGCCGACTTCATCGGCCAGGCGAATTTCGTCGAGGCCGCGGTGCGCGATCGGCGGGACGGCCACCTGGTGCTGGATGCGCTCGGCGCAACGTTGACGGCGCTGGCTCCTGCCGATGATCTGGCTCCTGGGACCGCCGCCACATTGGTCATCCGGCCCGAGATGGTGGAGATCGATTCGCCGCAGGCGCAGATCGAAGGGATCGTGCGCCGATCGGCGTACCTGGGCAGCGTCGTGGAGTATGATGTGGAGGTCGGCGGGCAACTGCTTTCGCTGGTGGAACGCGATCCGCGCCATGTCCAGATCCACCCAGAAGGGCAGGCGGTGAAGGTGCGCTTCCTCGAAGAGTGTCTCTACGTCTTGCCGAAGCAGCAGGGCGGCGTTTGAGAGTCCAAGGCGCAGCGAAGATGGCGTTCGAGCGGGCCTTCGACCTTCTGTTCATCGGCCATTTCGCAGTCGACAGGAACGTCGTCGACGGCGCGGCGAAAACCGAAGCGGGCGGCGGCGTGTATTACGGCGGCATCGCCGCCGCGCGACTGGGCGCGCGGGTCGGCGTCGCCACCCGGCTG
>CAYRFV010000562.1:0-1574 GCA_964423545.1 uncultured Anaerolineales bacterium
GTGCGCCATGATCGCGGCGCGCCTACGATCTGCTGGGGGCCGGAGACGCCGTGCGCCATCACATCTTTCCCGGCCCGCACATGTGGTGCGGCGAACAGAGCATCCCATGGCTGTGCGGCGTGCTGGCAGGATAGCCCCTCCGATTCCCGACGACCCGCACGTGCATCGCTGATAGCTGGCTTGCCGCCCGCAACCTGATCGCCCGAACAGGGCGGCTCACCTTCGGAGGCTCATATGCCCACCTACAGCCGCGCGCAGGTGGCCGGCTTCTTCGATGAGCTCGGTCTCGGAGAGTGGGAGCGACTGGTGAAAACCCCGGTCGCCGAGGTGAAGCTCCACATCCATGCGCACTATCTGCGCGCCCATGCGCCGCCTGGCGGACGCGTGCTCGAGATCGGCGCAGGGCCGGGCCGCTTCACGCAGATGCTGGCGGCGCTGGGATGCCGCATCGTGGTTGCCGACATCTCGCCCGTGCAGCTCAGCTTCAACCGGCAGAAAGCCGGCGAGCTTGGGTTTGCCGCGGCCGTCGAAGAGTGGCGGCTCATGGACATCTGCGACATGCGCCAGGTCCCTGACGCGTCCTTCGATGCCGTCGTCGCATACGGCGGACCGCTCAGCTATGTGTTCGAGGAGCGCGAGCGCGCCTTGAGCGAATGCATCCGGGTGACGCGCGCAGGCGGAACGCTCATGCTCGGTGTGATGTCGCTGTGGGGATCCGCGCACGCCTTCCTGCCGGATCTCGTGGCGCAGCCCCCGGAGCTCAACCGGGCCATCATCCAGTCCGGCGACACGCTCGAAGGCAGGCATCGCTGTCACATGTACCGTGCCGCCGAATTGCGCAGCCTGCTGGACCGGCCGGGACTCGACCTGCTTGCGATCTCCGCATCCAACTGCCTTTCGACGCGCGGCGAAGAAACGCTCGCCGGCATCCGTCAGGATGCGGTGCGGTGGCATGAGCTGCTGCAAATGGAGCTCGAGGCCTGTCGCGAGCCGGGCTGCCTGGACATGGGCACGCACCTGATCGCCGTGGTGCGGAAGCGCTGAGGAGCTCAGAGCGCGGCGCCGCGCTGGCGGCCCAGCGCCTGCCGCCGCACCGGCCGCGCCACCCACCACACGAACGCCAGCGCGCCGAGCAGACGCCCGATTGCGCTGACCCCGAACGTGGCATTGAAGCCGTACGTGTCGGCCAGGTAGCCGCCCACCAGCGGCCCAACGACCGTCGCTCCTGCCACCATGAACTGATACAGCGCGGCCGAATCGGCGCGCGCCTCGCCCGGCGTCAGCTCGAGCAGCAGGTTGAATGCCGCCAGGTTGAACCCGGTCCAAAAAATGCCCGCCGGAATATTGATGAAGATCACCTGCCACGGCGCGGTGACAACCATCCAGAGCACAGGGAAGATCGGAATGAGAAGGGCGCACACCGTCAGCACCCACACATTGCCGCGGCGATCGATAAGCCTGCCCATCCAGCGCTGCGTCAAGAGCGCCGTGAGCGGCATCACCGCGTTCACCAGGCCGATGACCGTGGTGCTCGCTCCCAACGGCCCGGCCAGATAGACGTTGAAGAACGGAAG
>CAYRFV010000563.1:0-1553 GCA_964423545.1 uncultured Anaerolineales bacterium
GTAGCGGCTGGCGCAGGTAACCAACCGAAAAACGAAAATCCTGGGGCACACCCCCCACGGTCCCCCCATTTTCGCCGACTGAATGATATCAAAACCGAGCAGATGTGGGCGAAAATGGGGAGATGCCCGCAGGACAGGGGGGCAAAAAATCATTTGCCCCAAAGATGACATACACCCATCCAAAAGCAAAGATTGACGCAAAGTTGAGACTGGCGTAAAATAGCCCCAACAATCTTATCAACAACCTGGGTGCCTTGATTCCCGGAAGGTCAAGGCTGAGCGCGAACCAAGAAACGCTCAGGCGAAGCCGGTGAGAATGTGTTCAAGTCCGGCGCTGTCCCGCAACTGTAAGCCGAGAGGTTTATCCATCATCCGATAACCATCTGTGCAAGCCAGGTCGCCCGCCCCGGTTGGGTTTACCACTATCTCGTGGAAAGGAGGTGGGACCGGCTGTAGCACAAGGCTTGTCATTTTCCCACCCCCTGTCAATACGGCAGGGGCTTTTGTTTCACAGGTTTTCTTTGCAGCACAAAATAAAAAAATTGGAGAGATTCCTTTATGTTCAAAACAAAACTTTACCTCTCTTTTGTTCTTCTTCTCACCGCAGCCTTCTTGCTGCCGGCATGCGCCCCCAGTGCCACTGCTCTTCCGACTGCAACGGCAGTCCCCACCCCTGAACCACTGGTTTTGACCGACGGCTTAGGTCGCTCGGTGACCCTGGCGGGTCCTGCCCAGCGCATCGTCTCGCTGGCGCCATCGAATACCGAGATCCTCTATGCGGTTGGGGCTGGGGCTCAGGTCGTAGGGCGAGATGAATTTACCAACTTTCCCGAAGAAGCCTCCAGTCTGCCCTCCATTGGTGGATCTTATGGCGGGTATAATGCCGAGGCTATAGTCAATCTCAAGCCAGACCTGGTGCTGGCGGCAGAGATCAACACGCCTGAGCAGGTTAAGACATTGGAAGACCTGGGATTGACCGTTTATTACCTTGCAAACCCAAAGGACCTGCCGGGAATGTATGAAAACCTCCTGCTGGTGGCTAAGATGACCGGTCACACGGCAGAAACCGCCAACCTGGTTGAGACGCTCAAAGCCAGGGTGACAGCCATCGAAGAGAAACTAACTTCCGTAACCGAAAAGCCGAGCGTTTTTTATGAATTAGACAGTACCGATGCTAACGCACCATATACGATCGGACCGGGGACTTTCATGGATCTGCTCATCGGGATGGCTGGCGGCACCAATATCGGTGCAGCGCTGGACAGCCCCTGGGTGCAGCTCAGCCTGGAAGAACTGCTGGTTCAGGATCCTGACCTGATCATCTTAGGCGACTCGAATTACGGTGTGACGGTCGAGTCCGTTGCCGCCCGCGCTGGTTGGGCTGATTTAACCGCTGTCCAGGAAGGGCGTGTGTATCCCTTCAACGATGACCTGGTCAGCCGTCCCGGTCCGCGGCTGGTGGACGGGCTGGAAGAACTGGCAAAACTGCTTCACCCAGAACTGTTCAAGTGAACGCTTTTTTACTGAGATAAGCTCACGGATGACCACGGATT
>CAYRFV010000564.1:0-1524 GCA_964423545.1 uncultured Anaerolineales bacterium
GCGGCGAACTCCTCGTCGCTCAAGACGCCGGCGGTGTGCAACTGCGCCAGTTGTTGCAATTGGGCCGTCAGATCAGACCCGGCAGCCGCAGGGGCCGGCGCCGGAGCGGGCGCATACTGCGGTGGCGGCGCGTACTGCTGTTGCTGCGCCTGCGCGTCGGCAACCCCCTGCTGATAGGCCATCTGCTGCTGCTGCTGGGCAGCCGCATCTTGCTGCGCATATTTCTGCTGTTGACGGTGGTGCACGGCGCCTGCCGTCCCGGCAACTACGGCGGTGGTGGCGGCGACACCCGCGGCACGAACGAGCGGTCTGCGTCTTCGGAACATATGATCCTCCCATGGTCAATTGGCTCCGGCATCCGCTCCGCTGGAGCGCCGCCGGGAGCGGGTTGTTACGCCCCGGTCGTGGCCAGCGCCGCAATGTCGGCCAGCGCTTCTTCCACGACGTCGTGCGGGATACGCTCGAACATCAGCAGCCGGCCGTTGGCGTCTATCATGGCCTGCTGCGTCTTCTTCGCCCACAGGTTCTCGATCAGCAGCAGTCCCGCGGTGCTGTTGTCGGCAAGCTGCTCGCCAATCATGGCGATGTCGCCGTCCGTGATCATCTGGCTCACGTCGGCCTTCAGCGGGTTGAACATCTCGATGTGCGCGGGATCGAGTTCGCGCAGCTCGCGGGCGGAGACCTGGCCATCCCGGTCCTTGGTGATGACGACCAGGTCGATGATGCGGATGATCTCCTTGTCGACCAGCTCCAACAGATCAGGCAGGATCTCACCCCTGAACCGATTGCCGGGGAACTCCAGCGCGATGAAGTCGATGGGTCCGAAAGTCATTGGCTCTCTCCTTTCAAGAGGCGTTATGCGGCGGATAAGCGCTCCACCGAAACCACTGACAGATGCAGCTCGACAAGCGTGTTGAACACGCCGGCCAGGGCGGCCTGATCAGCCAGCTCGCCCACCAGTGTAGTGACAGGTTGCCCGCCTTCGGCTGAGCATTCCGTGATGGTCATGCCTTCCAGGCGATCGCACCATGTGGCCGGGATGTGGCCCTGGACGCCAATTCGGTACGTCGCCGGACGATCAAACCCAGTACGACTCGGAGGCAGCCCAGTTTCCATGCTGCCAGTATAGCATGAAACCCTGAGGCGTGATACCACCAAAAGGGTGAAGCAAGGGTGATCAACGGTGATGGTGATCCACCCGGAGCAAGCGCAAGGTCAGCGCGGAGGAACGATGCCGAGAGCGTCTGCCTCGATCACTGCGTCGCTGCGTTTGCCGACGCCGAGCTTGCCGTAGAGGTTGACGGCGTAGCGCTTCACGGTTGCTGGCGCAAGCCCCAACCTGTGGGCGATCTCTTTGTTGCTCAAGCGTTCGTGCAACAACGCCAGGACCTCTAGCTCGCGGTCGGTGAGGGGTTCGACGAGCCTGGCGTTAGCAGCGTGGAGCCGGGCTCCGGCGTCACGGATCGCGATCTCTTTCTGAGGCTCAGAGAACGCGGCCAGGATGCGGCGCACAGTCTCGGCGGC